>JABUUE010000002.1:63802-132956 GCA_021443335.1 Bacteroidaceae bacterium | reverse complement strand
TTGAGTTTTTTATTGGCATCTTACCTTCCCTTTTGTAACGAAAGATATTATCTATCGTTTCAAAATGAAACTTAATATGCTCAATAAAAACTCTCAAATATGCCTCAAGCTAATTTATAGAACCCACCTTTATGTTTCTCAAATAATTACATCTATAATTTCTCCTTGCTGATTTTCCACAACCACTACTTGTCTCTTCTGTGCTGGCGTCAGTTTTTTCTCATTCAGATAATCGGACAGGAGTTTTGTGCCTTTAAAATGTTTTGGCTTGAAGCGGTCGCCAACTTTTGGCCGCCGCATGAGATTTCCCGATGGAGTTATTTTTTCGACGAAAGTGTCTTCAATGCGTGGAGAAATATAAAGTTGCTTACGGCAAATGTCAACAACAAAGTCTTTCGAGAGAAACATCTTTGTTTCCGGGCAGTGAAGTGCTTTCAGAATGTTCTGAATCTGCGAGCCGTTGAAACCTTTTGGCGATAACAGAAAGTTCAAGAATCCTTCAGTATAATCCGTAGCTTGCAATTCGCCCTTTTCAAATCTCGCCTCTAAAGTTTTGTAAAAGCTATCTTCTATCTCCGCAGTTTCCGTGAGATGTTGTGCCATTCGAGCGATGTTTTCCACAGCCTTCGGATTGATTTCCTTCAACAAAGGAATGATGTTATGGCGTATTTTGTTTCTTGTAGCGTCATCTTCTAAATTCGTGCTGTCGGTGACAAAAGTCTCACCCCATGCTGCAAGTTGTTCTTCAATCTGCACACGCGTGATGTCAAGTAGCGGACGGATGATATTTCCGTTCTGCTTGCGCATTCCGCAGAGGCCTTTTATTCCGGTGCCTCTAACAATGTTGTGGATAATTGTTTCTGCCTGGTCGTCTTTGTGGTGGGCAACGGCGATGAACTGAGCTCCGATATCTTGTCGCAGTTGTTCAAAATATTTATATCTTAATTGTCGTGCCGCGAGTTCGATGCTAATCTTGTGTAGTTTGGCATATTCCTTTGTGTCAAAATGCGCTAAATGCAACTTCACGCCTTTTCTCTCGCAAAGCCGTTTGCAGAACTCCTCATCCCTGTCAGACTCCTCGCCGCGAAGCCGGAAATTGCAGTGAACAGCCTCCACCGCCGTCCCTTCATTTAGCAGATGAAGAAACAGATAGACAGAGTCTGCGCCACCGGAAAGGGCTACAAGAATCTTCCCGTCAACCTTCCCTTCAGGGGGAGTTATGGGTTCTTTATTCGACATATAAGACCAAACCTTTAAGATATTCACCCTCAGGATGATAAATGTTGATAGGGTGGTCGGCAGGCTGGTGAAGTTGGTGAAGAATGCGAACCTTGCGACCAGATTGTGCGCACGCCGTGAAAACAGCGTTGCGGAAGTTGTCTTTTGTTACAACCTGCGAACAACTGAAGGTAAAGAGAATTCCGCCCGATTTTATTTGTTGCAGCGCTTTCAGATTTAGTCGTGTGTAGCCTTTCAGCGCGTTGTGCAGAGCTCCACGATGTTTAGCGAATGCTGGTGGATCAAGGATTATCAGGTCATAGACATTCTCGTTCTTGTCCAAATATTTGAAAGCGTCTTCGCAGAAAGCCTGATGGCGGTTGTCGTTTGAAAAATTTAGTTGTACATTCTTGTTTGTCAGCGAGATAGCTTTCTCAGAGCTATCTACGGAATGTACAAGTTCCGCGCCACCACGCATGGCATAGAAAGAAAATCCGCCCGTGTAGCAGAACATGTTCAAGACTTTCTTGCCCTTCGCGTATTTCTCCACGAGAGAGCGGTTGTCACGCTGGTCCACGAAAAAGCCAGTCTTTTGTCCTCTCAGCCAATCTACATGGAAGAGCAAACCGTTTTCGGTTGCTATGTCATCGGGCGTAGAACCTACGATGAAGCCGTTCTCTTGTCCGAGTTCCGCTTTGTAAGGAAGCGTTGTCTCCGATTTATAATATATGTTCTCTATTCTGTCGCCCATAATCTCGATGAGAGCCTTTGCTATGTCAAAGCGCGAGATGTGCATTCCCACGCTGTGAGCTTGCATGACCGCCGTTTTGCCGTAGCAGTCAACAACCAGTCCGGGCAGAAAGTCGCCTTCGCCGTGTACGAGCCTGTATGTGTTGTTTGTTGGGCTGTCTGCCATTCCCGAAGCAATTCTCACCTGCAGAGCTGTTGCGAGATGTCTTTTCCAGAAGTTGTCGGTTATTTCTTTGTCCGTGAAGCTGAGCACTCTCACAGTGATTGAACCTATCTGATAATGTCCCGTAGCAATAAAGTCGCCGTTGCTTTTTATCACATGGACAGTTTCTCCCTCATCGATGCCCTCATCCATCTTAGCGATAGCACCTGAGAACACCCACGGATGAAAACGATTTAGAGATTCTTCCTTACCTTTCTTAAGATATATCTTTTTCATAAAATCATGAGAATATTATTCTTCTTCCACCATCTTCAGTTCATACTCTCCTGTCTGTTTCAGCCTGTTCAGCTCGTCATAAAGCATTATGCACGACCAAGCATCTGTGGCGGCGTAGATTTTCTGCGCATTTGTCAGCACGGAAGCCTCCCAGTTTGACAGTCGCTGCGTCTTGCTCATTTTCATTCCGAAGATGTTAGCATAGAGTTTCTGCAAGGAGAGATCCTCAATACCTATCTCCTTCACATGATGCTGTAAATCATAGAAATATCCAGGCGTGAACTGCTCCCTGTGTTGCAACATCAGAATGTCATCTTTCAGCGATAGTCCTACCTTCAGCACCGTGGTGTCTTCAAGCAGAGTTTTTATGGCAGGAGTAATCCCGATGAAGTTAAGTCTGAAGAGGAAGCAAATGTCGGGAGTTGATACTTGCAGCAGCGCTACCTTGTTGCTATGTCCTCGAGTGAAACTCGGTCTTGTCTCGGTGTCAAATCCCAAAATGGGTTGTGTGAGCAGAAAGCGCACAGCTCTCTCAGCCTCTCCCTCGCTGAAAATCGTTATTATTCTTCCAGGAAACGCCACCTTGGGAAGGTCTGTGATTTTCTGCTTGTCAAATTTATTGTATATCGTTTTTAACATTGTTGTATATCAGTTAGCAAAGTGCAAAATTATGAAAAAATTCTTAATTGTGTCTAAGATATTTTATTTTTTTACTAACTTTGCCCAAAATTATTAGGTAACTCAACTTTCTTATATCAGATAGACAATAATGTCACTGACTGAAAGGAAGGACTCGGCTTTGCCGCTTTGCTCGCAAAGAACTTTCTTCTATCAGATAGACAATGATGTCACTGACTGAAAGGAAGTAACTTTCGTAAGTGTAAATAAGATTGCGGAACTTAGTTTCAGTGATAAATTATGGCAAAATCTAAAAAATCCTCCAACGGAAAGAAGAAACAACAGCAGCCGAGTTTCATTCAAGCAATAGGACTTAAAGATATTTTTGGAAACGATATAATCAACTTTTTTGCAGGACTTTTGCTTTTGTGCGTGTCTGTGCTGATGATACTTTCCTTTGTTTCCTATTTTGTAACTGGTCCTGGCGACCAGAGCCTTGTCCTTGATCTCAGACCAGGGGAATGGCTTAATACAGACAAGCAGTTCACCAATGCCATCGGCTCTATTGGTGCTCTGACATCCCATTTTCTCATCAGCCGTTGCTTTGGCTTGGCAGCGTTCTTCGTTCCCATTTTGTGCGCGCTGTTAGGGTTGCGTCTGATGAAAGTCTATGATGTCAATGTGGTGAAAATGTTCTTCATCGTCGCGTTTTTGATGATATGGGTATCCGTGTTCTTTTCCGCGTTCTTCACGAACTATTGGGGCGATGTGTTTGAAGATGCGGTCTTTCTTCCCGGCGGTGACCATGGCGAAGCTATTCGTCAGGCCATAGAGAACATTATCGGCTTCCCTGGATTAATATCAGTGCTGGTAGTCACAGCGTTAGCTTTCCTTACTTATGTTAGTAGCGAGACCATTAGATATGTCCGGATGATTGTAAATCCATCGCTATACAAACTGCCGAAAGTGAAGTTCAAAATAACAAACAATAGCGAGCAGTCGAAAGACAACGCTGAGGTTACATCGCACATTGTTGACGACGATTTGGACGACCAGAATTATCTTCCAGACCCAGAAACCTTCGACAACCCTGAGACGCAGAAGGTTACCTTTACTGTCAATGGCGAACCACTGACACCGCCCGATTTTGTTGTTGACCATTCGCTTTCTACCAATAACGATGATGCCAATCACATTCCTGACCTTACTGTCAACCAGGCGGAGGAGATAAAGCCTGCCGATGGCAATAAGGTTCCCGACCTAAATACCCCAATAAACCATAAGGAGCCTTTCGTCAAATATAAATATCCGGTTCTCGACCTGCTCAAGACCTACGACGATGACGGCAAGCCATATATCAATATGGAAGAGCAGAAGGCAAACAGTGACCGAATACATCAGGCGCTAAACGACTTCGGCGTAGAGGTATCTTCCATCAGTGCAACGGTCGGACCTACAATCACACTCTATGAGATAACCCTTGGTCCTGGAGTGCGTATCAGCAAGATTCGTAATCTGAGCGACGACCTCGCCCTCAGCCTTCATGCCCTTGGAGTGCGTATCATAGCTCCAATGCCGGGCAAGGGAACTGTCGGAATAGAAGTTCCTAACAAGAAGAAGAACATTGTCTCTATGGAAAGCATCCTCAACTCAGAAGATTTCCAGAAGACAAAGATGGCGTTGCCGCTCGCGCTTGGCAAGACCATCACAAACCAGGTCTTTATGGTTGACCTCGCAAAGTTGCCACACCTCCTCGTTGCAGGTGCCACTGGTCAGGGAAAGTCGGTCGGACTTAATGCCATTATTACGTCATTGCTCTACAAGAAGCATCCTAACGAGCTGAAGTTTGTGCTCATCGATCCGAAAAAAGTGGAGTTCAGCGTTTATCATAAGATTGAAAATCACTTTATGGCAAAGCTTGAGGAGGAAGACGACGCTATAATCACCGATGTTAAGAAGGTTGTCAAGACATTGAACTCTCTGTGCAAGTTGATGGACACTCGCTACGACTTGCTCAAGATGGCTGGCACACGCAACATCAAAGAGTACAACGAGAAGTTCCTCAACCATAAGTTGCGTCTTGTTGACGGTCACGATTACATGCCTTACATTGTTGTCATCATCGACGAGTTTGGCGACCTTATCATGACTGCAGGCAAGGAGGTGGAGCTGCCTATAGCGCGTATTGCCCAGCTTGCCCGCGCCGTTGGTATTCACATGGTTATCGCAACTCAGCGTCCTACCACAACAATCATCACGGGTAACATCAAGGCCAACTTCCCAGGACGTATGGCGTTCCGCACTTCACAAAGCAACGACTCCAAGATTATCCTTGACCGTCCTGGCGCAAACCAGCTCATCGGAAAGGGTGATATGCTCATTCTCGACGGCGCAGACCCCGTGCGCGTGCAATGTGCATTTGTTGACACACCTGAGATTGAGCGCATCGCGGAATATATCTCTACCCAGCCAGGACCGGTAGAGCCGCTCGAACTTCCAGAGCCACCAATGGAAGACGGCGAGGCTGGCAGTGCCGCTGTTGACCTCTCAAATCTTGACCCGCTGTTTGACCAGGCGGCACACAGCGTAGTTTCCTCAGGACAAGGCAGCACAAGTATGATTCAGCGACAGTTCTCCATCGGTTACAACCGCGCTGGCAGACTTATGGACCAGCTGGAGAAATGTGGAGTTGTCGGTCCTGCAAAAGGAAGTAAACCGCGTGAGGTATTGGTACAAGACATTATGCAGCTCGACACCATGCTTCAAGGATTGCACTCTAATTCTACTACAACAGCATTCTAATTCCACTACAACAGCATTCTTATTCTACTATAACAGCACTCTAACTCTACTACAACACCATTCTAATTCTACTATCACACCATTTTAACTTTACCAAAAGTCCATTCCAACCCTTATGAAAAAAACTATATTCCTCTTATTTGTCAGCCTAATCTCAGTAACTATGGCGGCACAAACAGCCAAAGAAACAATGGATAAGGCTGTGGCAGCCCTGACAAAATCAAGTGTGATGGTCAATTACGCTTGCAGCGGGCAGATGACCGAGTCTGGAACGCTCGCCCTAAAAGGCAATAAGTTTTGCGCCCGTAGCAAGAGCGCTACTGTTTGGAACGACGGCAAGACACAGTGGACTTATGTAAAGTCCACCGACGAAGTCAATGTTATCCAAGCCAGCTCGAAGAAGATATCTGCTGTCAACCCTTACGCTATTCTCAATCTTTACAAGAGCGGCTACACACTCACACAGAAGAAGGTGGCGGCAGGCACAGAGATTTACATGAAATCCACCGAGAAGAAAACCTACAGCGAGGTTTATGTCACGCTCAACGCTAATCTCCAGCCCGTACAGATTCGCTTCAAGAATAGCAAAGGCTGGACTACTGTCAATTTCTCAAATTACCAGACAAAGAAACTATCCTCCTCAACATTCAAGTTCAACAAGAAGGAGTTCCCAACAGCCGAAATCAACGATTTAAGATAACGAGTCACTAACTGACTATCAAACAATAACCCTTTATGAAAAAGCTATTTACACTTAGTACACTGTACTTCCTACTTTGTACTATTACTGCCTCCGCAGCAGTTTCCATCACTAAGAGTGGCGGATGGTATGAGAGTGCTTATGTTGAATGGACCAAGCAAGAAGGCTATTCATACAATGTTTATGTCAGTCCCGCAGCCGCCGATGCATGGACACAACTCGACTATCAGCTTGTCCGCGAGTATCCTGCCTTCGGACGTGCCGACGCTCTCGGACTCTCTGCAGGAAGCTATAAGCTGAAGGTTGTGCCGGTTAAGGACGAGGTGGAGATTACTGCCGAAGCTGCCGAGACTGGTTCACTGACAGTTGTGAACCACGACCGCGGCGGTTTTGCTCATTTCAAGTCTGCCAACGCCTCCTTCAACCCTACCAACGGAGTGGGAGCCTATACTAATAATGGTACATTGAAGTCTGGTGCAAAGGTGCTTTATGTTACTGCCGACAACGCTGCCACCATCACAACAGATGTCGTTACTGACAGCAAAGGCAAGAAGACAACAGGTGTTGGATTGCAAGACATTATCACCCTTTACCAGAAGGGACAAGACACCACACCTATCTGCTTCCGAATCATCGGCACTGTCAAGAAGGAAAATCTCGACCGCATTGACAGTTCTGCTGAGGGTTTGCAGATAAAGGGCAGAAACGCCAATTCCGAGCTCAACATCACCATTGAGGGCGTGGGCTTCGACGCTACAATACACGGCTTCGGAATCCTTATCCGCAATGCTTGTTCCGTAGAACTTCGCAACTTTGCGAGTATGTGGTGCATGGACGACGGCATCTCTTTGGACACAGACAACAGCAACATCTGGGTTCACAACATCGACATGTTCTACGGCAAGCCAGGTAGTGCTGCCGACCAGAAGAAGGGTGACGGCACAATAGATATCAAGGCTGATTCAAAATATGTCACTATATCATACAATCGCTTGTGGGACAGCGGCAAGTCAAGTCTCTGTGGAATGACGAGCGAGAGCGGACCTAACTGGATAACCTACCATCACAACTGGTTTGACCATTCCGACTCTCGTCATCCTCGTATCCGTACTATGTCCGTCCATATCTATAACAACTATTTCGATGGCAACTCAAAGTACGGAGTTGGCGCAGCTCAAAGTTCAAATGCCTTCGTAGAGAACAACTATTTCCGCAACTGCAAATATCCTATGCTCATTTCAAGGCAGGGCACTGATGTCAACAACGGCGAGGGCTCTTCTGACCAGACCAAGGGAACATTCTCTGGCGAAGATGGCGGTGTGATAAAGGCGTTTGGAAATTTCATGACCGGCGAGAAGCGTTTCCAGCCGTGGACGGCAAGCGGCGTCAACAATACTCATTTTGATGCTTATGTCGCTGCCGACAGGAACGAGACTGTGCCTTCAACAGTTGCTGCGTTGCAGGGAGGCAGAACATACGACAACTTTGACACCAACCCCGATTTGATATACAGCGGCTATCAGTGTGATGCTGCTGCCGATGTCCCCGCAGTGGTAACCGGCGACCTTGGAGCAGGGCGATGCAATCACGGTGACTTCTCGTGGACATTCCCCGCAAGCGAGGACAATAACGACGCTGTTATCAGCGCTCTCTCAACAGCTATCCAAAACTATACGACAACCCTTCTTGGTTTCTTCGGCAAGGCTATCAACCCCGGCGGCGACACTCCTGGCGGCGGTGATACTCCTGGTGGTGGTGATACTCCTGACACTCCTGGCGGTGGCGATGTAGAAGGCGATATTATTTACAAATACATCATCGACCAGACAATACCAGCTGCCGTCATTGACGGAACAACGCAAAACTACAGCGAGAAGATTGCAACCCAGGGCGGCCACATCGTCATCGGCAATGTTAGCAAGGTAGAGCAGAGCACCATCTCGACAAGCGGTTACGCGATGAAGCTTGACGGCGACGCTAAAAGCGGAAACACAAAATACGCAAAAGTATTCCTCAATACACCGCTAAAGATTAGTGACAAGATTACGCTTATATGCTACGCCACATCCACACCTTCCAGCGACTACGGACTGAGCTTGTACGATGAAAGTCAGACTACCAAATACGCTACAGTTTACAGCACCAAGAAGAACACAGAGGAGACATTCACTATCAGTGTTCCAGACAACATGGTTGGGTTGTCCACATTTTGCATCTGTCGCAATAGCGGAAAATCCACTTATCTCGTATCTGTTGCCGTGACAGGTGAAACACCAACCGCCATAGCTACTTTCCAAAAGGGAAGGGCAGACGCAAAATTTTACGACCTCGCAGGTCGCCCCGTTACAAAAGCAGCCAAAGGGCAGATATATATATCGCAGGGGAAGAAAACAAGGGTTAAGTAATACTTGACTTTTTGTACTTGCCACGTAGTAAGTACGAAGTACTAAGTATTAAGTATGATATGCTTTGGAGGTTTCTATTCTGACTTTAAGTAGGTAATCATACTTTGTACTTTGTACTTCGTACTCACTACTTAGTACTTTATTCAAGTTTCGCTATGATTTTTGAGTCGTTTTACTATGATTTTTGAGTCGNGCTTTGCTATGATTTTTGAGTCGCTTTGCTATGATTTTTGAGTCGCTTTGCTATGATTTCCGAGTCGCTTTGTGAGTGCAAAGTTACGGAGTTTTGCCGAAATGCGTGAAGGTTTTAGAGGATTTCGCTGCGGATTTGTTGTAAGGTTTTGTTTGTCAGTTGGTTGAAAGGTATATTTTTTTAAAAAAACAAATGCTTACTTACATATTTACTTACAGATTTCTTTAAGGTAATGTCACTTTAACTCCACTTTTACTCCTCAGTATTATATTATTATATAAACTTTTATATAATAATATAATACTTAAGTTTCGGGCGACAATATGTGACGTAAATCCGATATGTGTAAGTAAGTATGTAAGTAAGGAAAATCTACTCGCATCTTTTGTTTTCTGAAAAAAATAATAATCACATCTTTGCCGCCGGAATTGTATAAATAATGTTTCCAAGCAACAGTTCAAGAGTATCGGCGAAACTCACATCGAGTATCGGCGACAAAGCTCACGAGTTTCGGCGATACTCTAAGACACTTGCGGTGATAAATAATCAGTCATAAATCCATAGACGTTCTAATGAGCTATTGAGTTAAGGTGGGTTACGAGGACTCACATATCTGTTCATGTTGTAATTTTTGGCGTTATTATTTTGAATTTTCAAAAAATAGCGGTAAATTTGTCGCGCAAAAAGACGAAGAACATGAAATTGTCAGAACTGAAGAACGGCGAATCGGGCTACATCGTTAAGGTGTTGGGCCATGGTGGTTTCCGCAAACGTATTGTGGAGATGGGCTTCATTCGTGGCAAGAAGGTGACTGTGCTTCTTAATGCTCCGCTGCAAGACCCCGTGAAATACAGAATCATGGGCTACGAGATAAGCCTTCGTCGCGCGGAAGCGTCGCAGATAGAGATTGTAGCTGACAGAAGGGGGGTGGCGGAGGACTGCACCGACGGTCCTGTAGCATTGGAGAGCAATGACGAGGGTACTGGTCAGCCATCCTCAGCCCTTGACGACAATCGTGAACTAAGGCGCGAGGCGATGCGACAAAGCCGAACGATAAATGTGGCGTTGGTAGGCAATCCAAACTGTGGCAAAACCTCTCTCTTCAACTTTGCCTCTGGCTCTCATGAGAGAGTAGGTAATTACAGTGGCGTAACTGTGGATGCGAAAGAGGGCAGAGCGGAGTTCAAGGGTTATAGCTTTAATATTGTTGACTTGCCCGGCACTTACTCGTTGTCGGCTTACAGCCCTGAGGAACTTTATGTAAGAAAAGAGATTGTTGAGAGGATGCCCGATGTAATAATCAATGTGATTGACGTTTCGAACATAGAGCGCAACCTCTATCTCACCACACAGCTTGTTGACATGAACCTCCGCATTGTCAGCGCGCTGAACATGTTTGACGAGTTTGAGGCGCGCGGCGACAGTCTTGACGCGGAGACGCTCGGCGGTTTGTTCGGCATTCCGCTTGTTCCAACAGTCTTTCGCACGGGTCAGGGCGTGGAGGAACTTTTCGCTGCCGTAATACGAATTTACGAGGGCAAGAAACAGCGTACGACGAGCACGCACAGACATATCCATCTAAATCACGGCAAATACATAGAACGCGGCATAGAGCGGATTCAGGTAGAGCTACAGAAGAACACGGAACTGCGCTATCGTTTCTCTACACGCTACCTCGCCATCAAACTTCTTGAGAACGACAAGGACATTGAGCAGACATTGGCATCGCTGCCCAACGCAAGCGACATTATGAAGGCTCGCGACAGGGAGGCAGAGATAATAAAGATGGAAACGAAGGAGGATTCGGAGACTGCCATCATGAACGCGAAATACGGCATTATCCACGGTGCACTTAGAGAGGCTGGCAACGAGGAGGGAGCAAGGACCGACACTTATCAGCTGACACATGTGCTTGACGCAGTAATGACTAACCGCTATGTGGGTTATCCGCTTTTTTTCTTCCTGCTTTTTGTGATGTTCCACATGACATTCTTCGTTGGGCAGTTTCCAATGAGGTGGATAGAGACTGGCGTGGAATGTTTGTCGGCATGGGTTAGTGGTGTATTGCCCGACGGTATGTTGCGTGACATGATTGTTGACGGCGCCATTGCCGGTGTAGGAGCTGTGATAGTATTCCTTCCACAGATACTCATTCTCTACATCTTCATCTCGTTTATGGAAGACTCGGGCTACATGGCTCGCGCCGCGTTTATAATGGACAAGCTGATGCACAAAATGGGACTTCACGGCAAATCGTTCATACCGCTGATTATGGGGTTTGGTTGCAACGTGCCGGCGGTGATGGCTACACGAACAATAGAAAGCCGCCGCTCGCGACTGATAACGATGATGGTTATTCCATTTATGAGTTGCTCGGCAAGGTTGCCAATCTATATTATGGTGACGGGAGCATTCTTTGCTGTTGAATATCAGTCGATAATCATGATACTGCTGTATGTCATAGGCATAATGGTAGCGGTGATTGTAAGTCGTCTGTTCAGCAAATATCTTTTCCCGGGCGAGGATGTTCCTTTCGTGATGGAACTTCCGCCATACAGAATGCCAACAGTGAAGGCAACAGCGCGCCACGCCTGGGACAAATGCAAGCAATATCTGAAGAAGATGGGCGGTATAATTCTTGTAGGCTCACTGATAGTCTGGGCTTTGAGTTATTTCCCACATCAGCCGGAACTATCTGTCCAGGAGCAGCAGGAGCAGAGTTGCTTAGGAGTTATAGGCAAGGCGATGGAACCGCTGTTTGCGCCGCAAGGTTTCGACTGGAAACTGGACGTAAGCCTGATAGCTGGAGTGAGCGCAAAGGAGATAACGGCGTCGTCGATGGGAGTGCTAAATGTGAAGGAATTAGACTCTCTGACCGCTTTCGCCTACCTCGTCTTTGTACTGCTTTACTTCCCCTGCATTGCAACCTTGTCGGCGATAAAGTCAGAGACAGGTTCGTGGCGCTGGGCAGCTTTTGCCGCGGCTTACACAACGCTAATAGCGTGGGTGGTGTCGGCGATAGTGAAAATATTATTAGTGATTATTTTTTAAAGATTAGCGATAAAATATGAAAAACATCGTCACTTTACTATTATCCTTGTTTGCTTTTTGCAACATTCACGCTTACGAGCTGGCTTCTCCGGACGGGAATACGGTAGTTACAATAGACAATAATGGCGGGCGACTGACTTATGCCGTGACCTACGACGGGAAGGTTATGCTTGAGCCGTCGTTGCTCGGTCTTGTAACTGACATTGGCGACTACTCAAAGGGGTTGACGATAGTGAATTGGAAAGAAAGGAAGGTTGAAAGGAATTATAAGATGCGCACGACGAAGATGTCGTCGAAACTTTATATGGCAAATGTCGCGATGATTGAGGTGAAGGCTGAGTCGGCAGAGCGCACTATGGTTGTGGAGATGCACGTGAGCAACAACAACATAGCTTACCGCTATCATCTGAAAGGCACGGACAACATAGTTGACGATGTTCCTCGCCGCACAACAATTAAGAGCGAGGTGAGCTCATTCAAGTTTCCCGCGCAAACGACAACCTTCATTTGTCCGCAAACGAGCGGTGACCACTACGGCTGGATGAGTACCAAGCCAAGCTATGAGGAGGAGTATAAGGCTGACGCTCCTATGACGGAGAAGTCGCAATTTGGCAAGGGTTACACTTATCCCTGCCTTTTCCATATAGGCAATGACGGCTGGGTGTTGCTGAGTGAAACAGGCGTTGGCAGCAACTACTGCGGCAGCCATATCAGCGACTATGACGAGCAAACGGGCTACACGGTGGCTTATCCTGACCCGACAGAGTTTCACGGACTTGGCGCTTCTACACCGGCAATGTCTCTGCCTGGTTCTACTCCATGGCGCACAATAACCGTTGGCAGTGGCTTGAAACCTATAGCTGAGACAACCATTACTTATGATGTTGTGGAACCAATGTACGAGCCTCACCAGGACTACAAGCCAGGGCGCTACACTTGGAGCTGGCTGCTGTGGCAAGACAACAGCATAAACTACGATGACCAAAAGGAGTTCATCGACGTGGCGGCTGCAATGGGATTTGAATATTGCCTTGTTGACAATTGGTGGGACCAGCGTATAGGACGTAAAAAGATTGAGGAACTGAGTAAATATGCGCAGTCAAAGGGTGTGAGTCTGATGTTGTGGTACAACAGCAACGGCTATGCAAACGACGCACCGCAGACTCCACGCAACTGCATGCAGACTTCCATCCAGCGCGAAAAGGAGATGACGTGGCTTGAGAAGATTGGCGTTAAGGGAATAAAAGTTGATTTCTTTGCGGGCGATAAGCAGACTACCTTGCAGCAGTATGAAGACATACTTAGCGATGCCAACAGACACGGACTGCAGGTAATTTTCCACGGTTGCACTTTGCCAAGAGGCTGGGAGGTGATGTATCCTAACTTTGTGGCGTGCGAAGCAGTGCTCGCGTCAGAAAATGTGTATTTCTCTGAAGGACACGCAAAAACTGAGGGTTTTGAACTTACTATTCATCCTTTCTGTCGTAATGCTGTGGCAAGCATGGACTGGGGTGGCAGCATGATGAACCACTATATCAGCAAGGATAACAAGAGTCGTCATCGTCGATACACGTCGGACACTTTTGAGATGGCTTCAGCGATTGTGAACCAAAGCAGCATTCAGTGCATCTGCTTACAGAAGAGCAATCTCGAAGAACTGCAGCCGTTCCAGCTCGACTTCTTCAAGGCTGTGCCTACCACTTGGGACGAGACTGTTTTCATTGACGGCTATCCTTCAAAATACGCGGTGATGGCAAGGCGTAACGGCGACAAATGGTTTGTGGCTGGACTGAATGGCGAAAACACAACTAAGACTTTGACACTTAACCTCCCGATGTTTGCCGGACAAGAGGTGACCTGCTACTATGACCAGGAACCTGACAAGAAAAATCCCGACGCCTTCCTTACTCCTCGGATGAAGACCGTAAAGGTTGACAAAAAAGGCAATCTAAAGGTTACTCTGCAGAAAATGGGAGGAGTGGTGATATACAAAAACCACCTTTAGAAAGGTATGAGCAAAAAAATCGTACGAATATTGCTTTGTTTGATTTTGCTGCCAGTAGTGTTGGTGCTGTTGGCTGTTTTGGCGCTGTATTGTCCACCTATTCAGAAATGGGCGGTGGACAAGGTGTCTGCCTATGCCTCAGAAGAGACTGGAATGAAGGTTGGGGTAGAGGAGGTGAGACTGACTTTCCCTCTTGACCTGAAACTGAAAGGAGTGACTGCGGTAAGGCCAGACAGCCTTGACGCAAACTACAAAGACACTATCGCTGACATTCATACCGCCTATGTTGATGTTCAGTTGCGGCCGTTGTTTGACGGAAATGTAATGGTTGACGCATTAGACTTTGATTATGCCAAAATAAACACAGTTGATTTAATCAAATCTGTGCAAGTGATGGGAAGGTTCAAGTCGTTGCGAATTGCCTCGCACGGCGTTGAACTGAAGAATAGCATTGTGAGGCTTGACAAGGTGGCACTTTCGGGAGCAGATGTGACTGTCTGTCTCGCCGATTCTGTTCCCGAAGACACGACAGAAACAAAAGTTGACTGGCTGATTTTGTTGGAGGAGGCGAAGATTAGCAAGTCTCATTGTGTTGTAAAGTTTAATGGCAATGAGTTAGCTGCCGACATCGATGACTTCAAGGCAAAAAAAGGTGTTTTTAATTTAGGAGATGGCTTTTATGGGCTTGCCAACGCTGAACTAAGAAACAGCGCTTTCTGTTATCCGCCATTCGTGGATTTGGAGAAAATCTCTGTTTTACTTGACTCTGTGAGCTACTCCAAGAATGGTTTGTTGGCAAACATAGTAAATGCGTCGTTAAGGGAGAACAAATATGGCGTAAATGTAAGGAGTTTACACGCGAATGTGGCTACTGATTCTGTTGCCTTGCATGTGAAGAACTGCGATTTGCAGACAGCTTACTCCAAGATAACCGCCGACGCAGATATGGATTTCAAATCACTTAATGCAACTGCCGACAATGGTCGTTTCCGTCTTGCCCTGAAGGCAGATGTGGGCAAGGGAGATGTCTTGTTGTTCAGGAATTATCTGCCTGACGGAATATTGAGTAAAATACCTTCCACTCCATTGCAAATAGCCACAGAAATAAGCGGAAACCTCAATACTATAAATGTTGACAATCTTCTTATTTCATATCCTAACGCTTTGACTCTCAAGGCTAATGGCTCAATAAAAGGACTTCTTCATCCGCAAGCAATGAGTAAGGGAAGTCGACTGCCGAAGCTCTCGCTTCATGCTACGCTTAACTGTCCTAATGTGAATTTCATCACACAGTTTATTGACCAAAAGACACTTGCCGGCTCTGGCTTTAACTTGCCGAAAAATCTTCCGTTGATCGCTTCCATCATGGTGAACGGCGATTTCAGCGACATTATTCTTGAACAGCTGAAGATTGATGTGCCTAACCATCTTGCCTTTACGACAAAGTCGCTGCATTTCTATCCGCAATTAGGGTTGAAGTCTTTCACGCAAGCAGCGAACTCCAATCTGCTTTCTGTTAATTTCAGTTCGCCAAACATAGGCTTTCTCGTTGATTGCATCGACCCGAAACTGCTATCAAAAGCGGGAGTCAAGATTCCGCGTGACATAGCTGTCAAAGGCAGCGTGGGCTTGGGGAAACAAGGTTTTATGTTTGATGTGATGGCTTACGAGGGTGGGGGAGTGTTGAAACTTAAAGGTTTCTTTAATCCTGACACTAAGACCTATGATGTTGATGCTGAAGCAGAAAGGATAGCCGTTAACCACTTTATGCCATCGTTGGGCATAGGTCAACTCACTGCTCTCGCTTCTGTTGCGGGCAAGGGTTTTGACATTTATTCCGCATCCACAAACTTGAAGGGAAATGCCACTGTAAGAAACGTTCAATACGGCGGTAAAACCATAGAAAATGTTTCAGCAAATCTGTCGCTTGCAAAGTCTAATCTTTTGGCTAACATCAACAGTGACAATAAGTTGGTGAACGGCGTACTTGATTTGTCGGCAAATCTGTCAAGGAAATCTCTTGACTGCACTTTGGCTGGTGATATCTCGCGTGTGGATTTCAAAGAGTTTGACACCAAGTCTGAAAACGAGTCTAAATTCAGCTGCGGTTTAAGGTTTAATGTGGATTTTGTCGCCAAAGAAGGTTTGTCGAACATCGCAGATAATTTCCGTGCCAACGGTACTTTCGATCATTTGTTCATTGAGTCAGACACAATCTATCATCCTGCCGATGTTACTTTCGATGTTTTGTCGGCTCGCGATACAACTTATGCTAAAATCATTTGTGGCGACTTTTACTGTAGTCTTCAAGCAAAAGGTAGCTGCAGCTCACTGTTGGAGCGCATCGGCAAAACGGCAGAAACCATAGCAAACGACTCACAAGAAAGAGTTATCAACATAGAGAAACTCTGGGCTGGACTTCCGATGGCAAGCATTGATGTCAAGGTAGGGGAGCACAACCCTCTAAGTAGTTTCATGAAGTATAAAGGCTTGGGGTATAAGGATGTAGATATCCACTTGACTTCAGAACCACTTTACGGCATTAACGGATATGCCAATATTCTTGGTATGGATTACGAGTCGGTGATGGTTGACACGATAAAGCTGAATATGAAGAGTAACGAGACACAATGTGTGTTTGACGGACAGGTTAGAAATAACAAGGACAATCCTCAATATGTGTTCAATGCACTCTTTCACGGCAAGATGATGGAGCATGGCTTGCAAGCTTATGCCACTATCAACGACAGCAAAGACAGGGAAGGATTAAGCATTGGCGTGGATGCTGAGATGATAGAAAAGGGTTTGAAACTGAGGATTCTCGACGACGAGGGACTTGTCATTGGTTATCAGGATTTCAAGGTTAACAGCGATAATTACATCATCCTCGGCAAGCATAACAGAGTGTCGGCGGATATGAAGATGATTTCCTCTGATGGCAAAGGTCTTGCGGTTTACACAATGGACGATAATACTGATGCGCTGCAAGACATAACATTATCCGTAACAAAACTCAATCTTCAAGAAATATTATCTGCCATTCCTTACGCGCCGGATATCAGGGGAGTGCTTGAAGGCGATTTCCATTACATTCAGGATTCAGAAGGTTTCTCCGTGTCTTCATCATCGTCTATCAGCAAGCTAAATTACGCAGGACTGGACATTGGTGATTTCTCGTCTGAATTTGTTTATATGCCAGAAACCGACGGCGGTCATCACATAGACGGAATTCTCTATATGGATGATGTGGAAATTTGCGATGTCATAGGCTCATACAACCCAAGCGGCGAGGGAGCTATCGATGCCTCTGTAAAAATGAAGGAGATGCCGATGCATTTGGCAAATGGATTTATCCCGAATCATCTGTTTGGATTAAAGGGAAAAGGCGATGGCGAACTGGAAATCAAAGGCACGTTGGCAAAACCTGATGTCAATGGCGAGATTTTCCTTGACTCTTGCCACCTTTATTCTGTGCCTTATGGCATAGACATGCGCTTCTCAAACGACCCTGTGAGAATTGCCAACAGCCATTTGTTGCTTGAGAACTTTGAAATGTATGCCAACAACGACAATCCTCTGACCATAGCCGGTTATCTGGACTTTGCCGACCTGAGCGATATGTTTATGGACATTCGTATGAAGGCAGAAAACTACGGTATCATAGACTCCAAAGAGAATGCTCGCTCCGAGACTTACGGAAAGGTGTTTGTTGATTTCTACGGAACAATGAAAGGACACATGAGAAACCTGTCAATGAAGGGAAAACTCGATGTTCTTTCCAACACTAATGTCGCTTACATCTTGAGAGACTCACCGCTGACAACCGATAACCATCTTGACGAACTTGTGAAATTTGTCAATGTTAAAGACTCTATTTCCAAACTAAGAGTAGAACGCCCGCAACTCAGCGGTTTCAAAATGGATATGACCGTCAGCGTTACATCTGGAGCACAGATGATGGCGTATCTCAACACAAATCACTCCAATTACGTGGATTTAAGCGGCGACGGTCAACTTCGTCTGACCTATAATCCTACTGACCAGATAAAGCTTACAGGACGTTATAATCTCGCTGGCGGCGAAATGAAATATTCATTGCCGGTAATTCCTTTGAAAACATTCCACATCAAGAATGGCAGTTACATAGAGTTTACAGGCGAATTGCTGAACCCGAGACTCAATATAGCAGCGACAGAAATCAACAAGGCGCAGGTGGAAAGAGGAGGAACTACACGCTCTGTGCAGTTTGAGTGCGGAGTTGTAATAACAAAGACTCTGAAAGACATGGGATTGGAGTTTACACTTGAAGCTCCTGGAGACCTTGAAACAAGCGCCGACCTCGCTACAATGGACAAGGAGATGCGAGGAAAATTAGCGGTTACAATGTTGACAACAGGAATGTATCTTGCGGAAGGAAACACCGGTACATTCACTATGAACTCTGCTTTAACCCAGTTCCTGCAAAACGAGATTAACAATATCACGGGCAACGCGCTGCGCTCACTCGACCTCTCCATTGGTGTCGATAACAGCACAGACTCACAAGGCAAACTGCATTCAGACTACTCGTTCAAGTTCGCGAAAAGATTCTTCAACAACCGACTTAAGGTTTCCATTGGAGGAAAAGTGTCAACGGGAGGAAATGTCGATTATAACCAGAGCAATTCCATCTTTGACAATGTGGAATTGGAATATCGCCTTGATAGCGAAGGACGTAAATACCTTAATCTCTACTACAACAACAATTCATACGACTGGCTTGACGGCACAACGCAAGAAATTGGTGCCGGATTCCTGTGGAGGAAAACCGCTTACACATTTGTGGAGTTGTTTAGAGCCACAAAGACAGAACGCAAAGACAGTACAAAAGTCATAAAAAGTTCTAAGTAAATAAGTAGTAAGTACGAAGTATGATTAGCTTTGTTAAGTAGTAAGTACGAAGTAGAAAGTACGAAATATGATTACTAAGTAGGTAATCGTACTTAAAACTTTGTACTTAACACTTCATACTTGAGCCTGCGAGTAAGCCTTAACAATCTGGTTTACAAGACGATGTCTTTGAATATCTTTCTCCGTCATTCGGATGATACTTAAATCAGGGATAGACTGGAGTAGGGTAGTGGCTTCAATCAAGCCGCTTTTCACGCCTCTTGGAAGGTCTATCTGAGCGGAGTCGCCAGTGATAATCATTTTTGTGTTCCAGCCCATTCTTGTCAGAAACATCCTCATTTGTGCAGAGGTGGTGTTTTGTGCCTCGTCAAGGATAACCACCGCATCCGACAAAGTTCTGCCGCGCATATAAGCCAAAGGAGCAATCTGTATGACATTCTTGTCCATCATGTCACTCAACTTAGAGCCAGGAATCATATCTTCCAAAGCATCGTATAGCGGCTGAAGATAAGGAGCAATCTTATCTTTCATTTCTCCTGGCAGAAATCCAAGTTTCTCGCCAGCCTCAATTGCCGGGCGCGAAAGTACAATTCTTCTTATCTGCTTGTCTTTCAGCGCTTTCACGGCAAGCGCAATGCTCAAGTAAGTTTTTCCGGTTCCAGCAGGACCAATGGCAAAAACCATGTCTTTCTCTCTGAAAGCGTCAACTAAAAGTTGCTGGTTTTCGGATTTCGCTTTTATCGCCTTGCCGTTTACATTGTAGCAGATTACGCCTGAAACAGACTCGTCGTTGGTCTTTTGTCCGTTGGTTATGTCAAGAATATCTTCGAGCGAAATCTTGTTGTAAGTGTAAAGATGCGTTTCCATCGTGGAGATTACGTTGGAAACAATCCCCAGATGTTCATTGTCACCATACAACTTTACGATGTTGTCTCTGCCTACAATCCTAACTTTCGGATAGAGAGAGCGAAGCATCTGCAGGTTGCAGTTCTTCACACCGTAAAACAAAACAGGACTTACATCATTTAATATTATTGTCTGTTCTTTCAATTTATCATAATAGCGATACCAATGTATCTATAAATTCATTCTACAGTTACCGACTTTGCAAGGTTTCTTGGTTGGTCAACATCTTTTCCCTTGCATGTTGCAATGTGGTAAGCGAGTAGTTGCAGCGGTATTACGGTGAGCAATGGCGTGAGACTTTCGTGGCAATTAGGTATCTCGATTACCTCATCAGCAATCTTTGAAACCTTCTCGTCGCCTTCAGAAACCACGGCAATGACTTTTCCTTTTCGTGCTTTTATCTCCTGGATATTAGAGAGAATCTTCTCATACAGCGGACTGTTCAAGGCTATTGCCACTACAGGCATGTCAGAATCAATCAGCGCAATCGGTCCGTGTTTCATTTCAGCTGCAGGATAACCTTCTGCATGTATGTAAGAAATTTCCTTTAGCTTCAAGGCTCCTTCAAGTGCAACCGGATAGTTAATGCCACGACCAAGGTATAGGAAATTGCGAGCGTAAGTGAATGTCCTGCTTATCAGCGAAATTTTGTCGTTCTGCTTGAGCACCTTGCTTATAAGTCCTGGAATATCGTTAAGTCCTTTAAGAACAGACTTATAGTCAGCATCGCGAATCATTCCTTTCTCTTTTCCCAAAGCAACAGCAAACATTGAAAGTACTGTCACCTGTCCGGTGAATGCTTTTGTTGAAGCCACGCCAATTTCCGGTCCCACATGAATATATATGCCGGTACTTGTCTCTCGGGCAATGCTTGAGCCGATGGCGTTACAAATACCAAAGATAAAAGCTCCGCGATTCTTCGCTAATTGCAGTGCTGCCAATGTATCAGCCGTCTCGCCACTCTGCGAAATCGCCAACACCACATCACCTTTGCCCACGATAGGATTTCTGTAGCGGAACTCGGAAGCATACTCCACTTCCACCGGCACTCGCGAATACTCCTCTATCAGTTGTTTGCCTATAAGAGCAGCATGCCAGCTTGTGCCACACGCCACAATAATATATCGCTTTGCATTTACAAGTTCTTTCTTGTAATCAATTAGTGCAGAGAGAATTACTTTCTCGGCATCTTCCGAAACGCGTCCTCTCATACAAGTTCTCAGACAGTCTGGCTGTTCGAAAATCTCCTTGAGCATGAAGTGCGGATATCCGCCTTTCTCAATCTGTCCGATGTTCAGTTCCACTTTGTGAATCTCAGGATGCAGCTCAGCGTTTAGTTTGCTCACGATACGCAGTTCCTTGCCACGCTCTATCACTGCCACATTCTCGTCGTCCAGATACACCACTTGATTCGTGAATTCCACAATAGGCGACGCGTCAGAGGCGATGAAAAACTCCTTCTCCCCCACTCCAACAACCAGCGGACTCTGCTTGCGGGCAGCTATTATGCAGTCAGGGTTTGATTTGTCAAGAATAGCTATTGCATAAGCTCCAATTACCTCTCTCATAGCCAGTTGTACTGATGAAAGAAGGTCCAGCTTCTGTGAGCGTTGAATGTATTCTATGAGCTGGATAAACACCTCCGTGTCCGTCTCCGACTGGAACTCCACTCCCGCCTTCGAAAGCTTGTTCTTTATGTCGGCGTAGTTCTCTATGATTCCGTTATGAATCATTGCGAGGTTGTGGCTCTGAGAATAGTGCGGATGGGCGTTTGTTGACGAAGGCTCACCGTGAGTTGCCCAGCGCGTGTGAGCGATGCCTACCGTGCCGGTGATGTCCTTGTCAGAACAGAACTCCTCCAAATTCGCCACCTTACCCTTTGCCTTATATACACTCAGATTGTTTCCTTCGTTTATCAGGGCCACACCGGCAGAGTCATAGCCTCTGTATTCCAGACGCTTCAATCCCTTTATAAGAACATCGTAAGCCTTACGATATCCCAAATATCCGACTATTCCACACATAATTTATATTTATTAGGTTTCGCAAGCCTGCTTGCAAAGGCTAATGGCTGATGGCTAAAAGCTAATGGCCAATAACTTTAGTTTGGGTTTCGCAAGCCTGCTTGCGAAGGCTAATGACTAATGGCTAAAAGCTAATGGTCAATATACCCTTCGCAAAATTTCGTAAACTGTGGCCTTTAGCCATCAGCCTTTAGCTTTTAGCCTCGTGCGAAGCACGAACTATTTTTTAAAAATTGTAAACAAAAGTGTTCCAAATGAAATAATTGTCGTTGACAGTCCCAACCAGTATGATATTGAGGAGTCGAACATCGCCGTACGCGCCTTTATCTTGTTTGGTTCCACATAGATGATGTCGTTCTGCTGCAGGTAGTAGTACGGGTCGTTGAAAATCTCCGCATCGTTGAAGTTGTACCTGTGTATTGACTTCTGTCCCGTGGCATCCTCACGAATGAGCAGAATGTTCTGACGCTTGCCGTAAAGGGTAAGGTCGCCTGCCTGCGCTATCGCCTCAACGATAGAGACCTTCTCGCGGTCGAAAGTGTAGATGTTACTGCCCGTCTCACCCAAGATGCAGATTCTGAAGCTTGCCATGCGGCAAATGACCACTGCCTTCTCTTCCTCTGCAAGATAAGGAGCTATCTTGTCAGATATCAGCTGTTCAGTCTCGCGGATGGTGAGACCAGTGACCTTCAGCTTGCCCAAGACAGGGAAATTGATGCAGCCCTCGTTGTCAACAAGATATTGGATGGAGTTATGCATGAGGTTGCCGCCGCTGTTAAGGTTCTGGCCTAGATTAAACGGCTGTGCCACCTTCGGGTCTATTGTGCTCACGTAGATGGTAAGCAAGTCCTTTGGCATGATGCGCGCGTCGTACAGACCTTTTGAGGCAGCAAGAGATATTTTGTCAATATTCTGGAAATAGGTAACTTTCTTGTAGTTTCCGCAACCAGTAATCACTACAGCTGCAATTATAGCAACCGCTAATTTTAACATTCTATTCATATTGATAATTCTTAAATCGGCTGCAAAGTTAGCAAATTATTTATTTATCGTGCAAGTTATTTCGTTTTTTTTTGTTCTGCGGACAGCAACCTTGACTAACATACAGCAATATTCAGCTTGTTTCTTGCCAAGTAAGCGAATGAATGTATGTACGCAAGCGGAGTCAGGGTAATTTTTTTCTCTCGAATCACCCTGACCATTACCATTACTCCACTTACACATGTCATAAGTACAAGTGGTAAGTTTTAAGTCATAAGTACAAAGTGCTTAATGCTTTGCTGTTAAATCCTTGTGGAAGGCGGCGATGCGATGCGCAAAGAGGTCGTGCTGGTCGTCGGCGAAGAATGAGGTGCATATTCTCACTCCCTGCTGCAGTGAGCCCATGGTGTCCAGTGGATAGACTGCGATGCCGTAATACATCAGTCGGCGGGTGAGCTCAAGGTCTGTCATTCCCGGATATTGTACGGTGAAATAGAAGCCATCGGCGAGGGGTGCTCCCATGTCGTTGTCGTAAACGAGGTAAAAGCCGTTGTCGAGCAGCACATTCTTCATAAACTGCGCGCGACGACCGTATTCTCGGACATCGTCGATGAAGTTGTACTTGCCGAAGCAAGCGGCTTCCATGAGTGCTGCCATGGCGTGCTGCACGGAATGTGTTGTGCCGCTGGAGAAGGTGTACATCAGACGGTTGGCGAAGAAATCGCCGAACTCCCCTACTCCGAAGTTCTCCTGCAGCGGGGTGAAGACGCGGTGATAGAGCTTGTCGCTGATGCAGCTTACGCCTATGCGCTGTCCGGCATAGGAGAAGGCTTTCGATCCGGAAATGGCGAGCACATAGTTGTCCGTGTATTTTGCCACCGTGGCCTGGTATGGCTCTTGGTAGGGGTGTGAGAGGTCGCGACGAAAATCCATTGCGAAATAGGCGAGGTCTTCGAGGACTATGACGTCATACGTTGTGGCAAGGGCGCCGATGCCCCGCAGTTCCTCCTCGTTGAAGCACACCCACGACGGGTTGTTGGGGTTGGAATAGACAATGCCGCAGACATTCTCTGCCTTGATTATCTCCTCGAGTTTTGCGATGAGCTCCTGTCCGCGGTAGTCGTAAATGTCTAACGCCACATGGCGCAGCCCGATAACGTCGCACTGTGTGGTCTGCACGGGAAATCCCGGCTGTATGAGCAGCACGGAAGGCTCCTTGCCGTCTTTCGCTGTCATGGCGTGTTTCAAAGTTGTGAATGTGGCGAAAGTGCCTTGCATGCTGCCTGTGGTAGGAATGCAGCCAAGGGGAGCGATGTCAACGCCGACGAACGCCTTGACGAACTCTGACGCGGCTTTCTTGATGCGCGGGATACCGCCATTAGGGGGGTAAATGGTGGCGCAGCCTTCCTGCAGCGCTTTCATCTCGGCGTTGAGGGCTATGTCGGAGGGTTTCAGTCCCGGCACTCCCATCTCAAGGTGGATAACTGGTTGTCCTGTCTTCTCTTCAATAACGCGCGACAGGGACTGGATATCGCGGATTGTGGCTTGCGAGAAGTCGCCCAATCCCAACTCGTCAATGGCTTGAGTGACTATCTCCTGGTTTAGTTCTTTCATAAATCTTTGGGTTATGAGGTTTTAAGGTTTTGGGGTTTAAGGTTTATATGTTACAGAGGCAATAAACCACATAACCTCTAAACCCTTAACATCCAACTCTACAACCTTACAAACCATTATAATATTACGTTTATTTACGATAATTTCTTTCAGTTAAAGCTTCAAGGTGCAAAGTTAAATAAAAAACATGAATAACACAAGAAAACAGTATAAAATCTTCATTTCCGACTTGTTTTGCGCATTTCCGTCTCTGCATCAACGCAGGGATTTTGAAAGAAATATATAAATTTGCAGCATAATGGCCTTGGCCTTGGCTTGCGAAACAAAAACACAGACAAAATGAAACTTTTCTTATTGACCCTTCTCATCACACTAAACATCAACAGCGCTTTCTCTCAGGAGAAACTCAACCGCGCTCCCGTTGCCGTGAAAGCATCTAACGGCATCCTCGTCTCATGGCGTTCGCTCAACACGGACAAGGAGAACACGACATTCAGCGTTTATCGCGACGGCGAAAAAATAGCAAGCAGTATCTCTAACAAGACAAACTTCCTTGACAAAGCCGGCAAGGAGGGAAATGTCTATACCGTAGAGACGGAAGTGGGCGGCGAGGTCGTCGAGACCGTAAACACGACGGCGTGGAACAATATGTGCAAGAGCATAAAGGTGAAGCGACCGGCGCCTACAAAAGACGCTTCGGCTGAGCTCACCGGCTACTATTTCCCGGACGACGCTTCCGTGGGAGATGTTGACGGCGACGGGCAATACGAAATAATACTGAAATGGTTTCCCGATAACCAGCGCGACTCTGGCAAGGAGGGCAAGGCTTCTCCAACCTACATGGGATGCTACAAAATGGACGGCAAGGCGTTGTGGGAGAACTACATAAACTTCGGTCACAACATCCGTTCGGGCAACCACACGATGCAGTTTGTGGTCTATGATTTTGACGGCGACGGCAAGGCGGAGATAATCTGTCGCACGGCTGCCGGCACAACAGACGCAAAGGGGAAATACGTGAGCAAGGCTTCCACCGACGCAAATATTCTCGCCACGGACAACTCAAAGACCTACCAGAACTCGAAGGGCTATGTCACTGGCGGAGAAGAGTTTCTGTCGGTGTTCAACGGTGAGACGGGCGAGGTGATGCAGACCATCTGGTACCGCCCCAACCGCGGACTAGAGGACACGCCGACAAAGATGGGCGTTCTGAGCAGCTCGTGGGGTGACTCTTACGGCGGCAGGGCAGAACGCTTCAACGCCGCAGTAGCCTATCTCGACGGAATGGACGGCAGACCATCAGCGATAATGCAACGCGGATATTACACGCAATGTTATATCTGGGCTGTGAACTGGGACGGCAGCAATCTCACAACAAAATGGCTGCACCGAGGAACAACAAAGACGGCGTGGTCGGTAATTGACGGCAATGGAGCGACAACGGCAACAGGCTCAGGACAATCAAGCTACGCACAGGGCGTTCACGGCATCTCCGTGGGCGACATAGACGGTGACGGCTGCGACGAGATAGTTACAGGAAGTGCGACAATAGACCATGACGGCAAACTGCTGTGTTCTACAGGAAAAGGACACGGCGACGCCATACATCTTGCCGACCTCTGCCCCGACATCCCCGGTCTTGAGGTGATGATGCCTCACGAGGAAAGTCCTTTCGGCTACGACGTACACAAGGCTGCCGATGGCACTTTCCTTGCAAACGGCACAAGCGAGAAAGACAACGGACGCGGACTTGCCGCCGACTTCATTCCTTCGCACAAGGGTTCTGAGTTCTGGTCGGCAGCAAACAACAATATGTATGCCTGCGAAAACGGCGCTGTTCTCGCCACAAGTAAGCCCGACTGCAACTTCCGCATCTACTGGACCGGCGACCCTTTTGACCAGACATTCGACGGCCGCTACGACTCAGACACATACAAAAGCAGTCCAAGAATAAGGGCGTGGAACACAGCGGGAAAGAAAATCGTTGACGTGGTAAGCTTCGCTTCACACGGCAGTCCGCAAACATGCAACACAACAAAGGCCACTCCTTGCCTGCAGGCGGACATTCTCGGCGACTGGCGCGAGGAAATAATAATGTACAAATACGAGGATAACAGGAACGCGAGCGACATGACGCTGATGATATTCTCCACTCCTGAGCCAACAAACTACAAGGTGAACTGCCTGATGCAAGACCACCTTTACAGAATGGGCGTGGCATGGCAGAACTCAAGCTACAACCAGCCGCCGCACCTTGGTTACAGTCTTGCCGAAGCGTTGGGAATAAACCGCAGCAACTACACCACAAACACCACCTCGCACGCTCCTACATACAAGGAAGACGCGACGCCCGAAGACCCGACTGTTGAGAAGATTGAATGTATCGACGGTAGCCACTACCCTTCTGCCGACAAGGAGACGTTCAAGGGTGTGTCTTACACTGCTGGCGAGAACGGAGAGTTCACGGCTTCAACAAAGGGCGACTACGTGAAAACGCGTACCGGCAACAACGACCAGATCGTGTTCACCGTGAACGAGGGTTACATAATAACAAGCGTCGAAGTACAAGGTTACAGCAACAACACATCAACAACCGCCGACCGCTCAATAGACCTCACCGGCATCTATGTTGACGACAGCGAGACTTCACTGCTTGCCCACACCGTAACATTCCCTGGCGGCACCGCTGGACAGACAGCCAAGACGGCAACAGCAAAGGACTTCAACGCGACACAAAAAATAACTCTCACCTTCGACAACTCAAAGATTGTGGATAGCGCCACTGACTCTGCCGGCAAGAACAAGCAGATATTCGCCAAATTCACTTTCACCTACAAGAAAGCGTCAGCATCCGGCATCCAAACAACGACACAAGCCACTTGCCATCAGCAAACAGGCTGTTACAATATTATGGGCCAGCGCATCAGCAAACCGCAGAAACACGGCATCAACATCATAAACGGAAGAAAAGTGATTTCCGCCCGATAAGGCGGGCTTTCGCCTTGGCTCTGGCTTTGGCTCTGAACTTTGGCCAAAAGTAGAAAAACTTACCGCTAAAGGATGCAAAAATCCCTGCGAAACGACTCAGAAGATTTATTTTTTTCAGTCGTTTCGCAGGGATTTGTCATTGCTCAATATCGCATTCAACAATAACTAATACTATATTTACTTCTTATCTAACTCCTTATACCACTCAGGGATAAAGTTTTCGGGTAATCCTTCCGACTCTTTCCTCTCCTTTGATATAACCTCTAATATCTTAAGTTCAGTCCATGCTGGGTCACCCATACGATAATCGAGATAAGAAGTCTCGTTGATTCTCACACGATATTCATAGCCTACTTCGTAATTGAAACCAGAGATACTGTATAATGGTTTCCATTCTGTAGAACCATCTTTCTTTACAGCAAGCAACTCGGCCAAAAAAGGATTACCTCCTACTGGCGCCCATACACCTTCAACTTTATGTGACGCAACAGTGAGAATGTAATCCTCAGTGGATGTAACCTTAGAACCCTCTTCACCGTTATCATCCGACTGACAACTATAAAAACATGATGCGCAAACAAAAGCAACTGCAATACTCAAAAAGGTTTTGACTAATTTCATACAATAGATTTTTAGTGTAAAAACAAATTTTTGACGGTACAAAGGTAGCATTTATTTTTTACAACAAAACAATTCTTCGAAAAACTTTGCTTTTACTTAAAATATCAGTATCTTTGCAGCCCAAAGTTGCTACCTTCTTATGACAAAACACGAGATTTTAAAGAAATATTGGGGCTACGATAGTTTCCGCGGCATTCAGGAGCAGATTATCGACGAGATAATGGCGGGGAGAGATGTGCTCGGACTTATGCCTACGGGAGGTGGAAAGAGTCTGACTTTTCAGGTTCCGGCATTGGCGATGGAGGGAGTGTGTCTTGTGATTAGTCCGCTGATAGCCTTGATGAAAGACCAAGTGCAGAATCTTCGCAAGAGAAATATCAAGGCAGCTGCCATATACTCGGGAATGTCTCACTCCAAGGCACTGGAGACCATGGAAAACGCTGTCTATGGCGGCGTTAAGATTTTGTATGTGTCGCCAGAGCGCTTGGAGAGCGAGTTGTTCAGGGCGAAACTACAACACATGAAGATTAGCTTCTTTACTATTGACGAGTCGCACTGCATCTGCCAATGGGGATACGACTTCCGCCCATCATATCTCAAAATAGCAGAAATAAGGGATATTCATCCGAAAGCTCCTGTTCTTGCCCTTACCGCAACAGCCACGAATGAGACAGCTGAGGATATTCAGCATCAACTGAAGTTTCGGGCGAAGAACTGCATAAAGATGAGTTTCGAGCGCCCGAACATAGCCTATATAGTACAACGGAGCAAGGAAAAGCTGAGCGACGTGGCAAATATTCTCCAAAAGAACGAGGGAACGGCGATAATCTATGTTTCAAGTAGAGAGAGAACAACAGAGATAGCAGACTTTCTGCAGAAACTTGATATCACGGCGGAAGGTTACAATGCCGGACTGACAGCCATGCATCGAGACATAAGGCAGCAGAAATGGACAGACGACCGCACAAGAGTGATTGTGGCGACAAACGCCTTCGGCATGGGCATCGACAAGCCTGACGTGAGAGTGGTAATACATCTGAACTGTCCAACATCAATAGAGGCTTACTTCCAGGAGGCGGGAAGAGCGGGAAGAGACGGAAAACCAGCAAAGGCTGTGCTATTGGTTTCGGACTACGATAGTGCGATATTAAAAAAGAAAATAAATTATAATTACCCTGAGAAAGACTTCATACTGAGAGTCTATGAGTGTCTCTGCTACTTCTATGAAATTGGCGTCGGCTATGGAATAGGTGTCTCTAAAGTGTTCAACATTGAGGAATTTTGCAGAATCTACAGGTTCTTCCCTACCAGCGTTACCGCTGCTCTCCACATTCTTAGCCGAGCGGGCTACATAAACTATGAAGATGAGCGCGACGCACAATCGAGAATAAGGTTCATAGTTGACCGCGACGAGCTTTACGACATAGGTCATATCCCGGAACAACAGAACGAGTTCATGCAGTTTCTGCTACGGCGATACACGGGACTTTTCACAAGTTATGTTCCAATATTTGAGGAGGAGATTGAGAAAAACACTGGTCATCCGGCGCAAGAGGTTTACGACATGCTCGTTGAACTATCACGGCTGGGCATAATCAGATATATTCCACGCAGTAAAGAGCCGCTCGTCACTTTCACCATAAACCGCATAGACTCAGAGAATTTCGTTCTGCCTGACTCGTGCTACAAGTCGCTCAAAGATGCATTCGCGAAAAGAGTTCATAAGATGATAGACTACATAGAAAACGACTCTGACTGCCGGTCGGCGCAGTTGCTAAACTATTTCTGCGAACATGCGGACAAGAAATGCGGCATATGTGATGTCTGCCAACATGAGAAAAGGGCAAAGAACGATGACACTATCACAAACACTATCGAAAGCCACATCTATAAAATACTGTCTGACAGGCAGAAACATCATATCAGCGAACTCTATACCCCTGACATCCCGACAACAGAACTGGCACGAATAATAAAGCAACTGCTCGAAGAAGATAAAATAAAATCAGTGGGAGCGTTGATTAGTTTGAAGTAGCACTGCTGAACCTCAACACGACACTGTTGTCTCTGACAACAACTCCGTTTCCATGTGAAGCCTTATAACTCATCTCCCTCATAATCTGACGACAAACAAGCATCGGGATATTCTCTATCCTTGGAAGGAAGCAGTCGGCATTGACAACCTTGTCTGTCTTGTTGCTATCGCTGAAACAGACATCCACATACATTCCACTAACTGAGCATTTCACTGACAACCGCTTTGCGTTCAGAAACTTCTTTATCAAGCGGAGCATGTATGCGTAAAGTTCCTTATCTGCCTTTACTGTCACTGACTGTCCGCCATCGGTCGGCGTAAGCTTAACAGACGTAATCTTTATTCCCGATGCAAGTTTCTGCTTTGTAAGCAGTTCCAAGAGACTGCTGTAAAGCTGTTCGTAGAATGTTGTCAACTCAGAGATATCTTCTTGCGAAGCATTTTCCTTCAGCAACGCCTCTATGCGACTTGGATAATACATTGTTTCATGCTTTATCGTGGAAAGTCCGTTGGCGAGAATGTTGTTGGAGATGTGCAGCGATTCGTTTTCATATTCCATCTGACGCACGAGCGATTTCTTCTCGTCAATGCCCTTAGCATCACGATACTCCATCAGCCTCCGTCTGCGTAGCCATAACAATCGGATATAAATCACCGACAAGAAAAGCAGAACGAAGAAGCAACAGTTTGACACTGTCCACACAATCTTCATGTGCGACAGGAACGTCGTTTGCCGCTTGCAATAATCCTCAAGCTGCCTGTTGGATGTCAGTTTATCGTAAAAAGCCTCATAGACAGAATTGTAGTCGCGATACTTATCCCAACGGTGTAAGGCTAACGCCGCCACCGCCGCCTCGTTGCTGATATCAACAGTTATGTCATCAATGAGCATATCGCCCGATTGCACATCTATCATGCTCAGACGCGCTGAGTCTGCATAAAGCAATGTGCGCTTGTAATTGCCGTCAATATTCGAATAGTAAGCAGAATCGGCATAGTCTGCCGCACGACGAAGGGCTGTGTCGGTGATGCGCTCGGTGTATCTTGTTGGACGCGCCTGGCAGAACATACAACCGAGAAGCATGGCAACAATGGCTGTCGTAACAACACCTCCCCTGACACTTGCGCCTCGGGAAGCAAGCGGCAGCCGGAAAAAGAACCTTGTGCCTTCGCCTAACTTGGATTCCACGCCTATCATACAGCAGTTAAACATACTGCCAACCTTCTTGTAGCTGTTGATTATACCACGGCAATTAAGCAGTCCAAAGCCATGTCCGTCAGTGATGGAATGTGTGAAAATGCTTGCCGCTTGTTCTTCGGTCATTCCTTTGCCAGAGTCTTTCACCGACAGTTCCAGATACTCGTCTTTACACTCCGCGTAAATCTCTATCCTTCCGCCTGTTGCCGTTGCTTTTCTGGCATTGTCGGCAAGTGTGTTAAGCATGAACAATGTTAGCACTTTGTCTGCCTTTACCATCATATCGCAATCCTTCACTTGGAGCGTAATACCCTGAAGGGCAAATGTTTTCTCATTGCGTTTAAGGATATTGAAAAGGTCGCTTACGGGGAAAGTTTCTATCTTGAACGAGAGTTTGCCTTGTTCCAAGCTTATCCAATCGGTGAGCAACACGTTGTATCTGTCTATTTCACTGAGAATCTCAAAAACATAACTTTTGTCGCCCGAAGGTCTATCGATAGCGTGTCTCAACCTTGCTATCAGCGGTGAAACAGCACTAACGAGAAAGAGTTTCGTTTGCTTGTCTATATTTTGTTCCTTGTTTGTCCCTAACTTATGGTTCAGGAGTTCAAGTTGTTCTTGCAGGCTTTCCTCCTGTGCGTCGTAATCTCTCTTTTTCAATATTTTCTCCCCAGTGTTTTCATCGACGCTGAACTTCTCCTTGAAGAAAAGATAGACGATAAGCAATGTAACTATGGCAACGACAAGAAGCGTAATCTTTATGCTTAGCCATTGCGTTTTGCCCTGTAATTCAGCAGCTTTCTTCTCAAGGAAATGGTCTCGTCTTGCCTGCTCTCGCACATCAAGATACATGTTGCGATGGTAGTCGCTCTGCTGCTTGTTGTTCAACGCAGAGAAAATGAGGGAGTATTGTTCATGAATATCTGCGGCAAGCTGAGGGTTGTCTAAAATCTTTCCCTTTGACAGCTCTGCCTTGTTTATATAATAGAGAGCGCTGTCATAGTCGGACTTATCAAACATCTCGCGCGACTTGTTCAGCATCTCCTCGTTGTAAGAAAAGACTTTACCCTGTGCCCAAGTAGAGACTGAACACAGGGTAAAGAATAATATAGATATCAACCATTTACGCATGGTTATTTTGTTTTATCCGCGAATTTTTGCGATAACATCAAGACACTCCTTGCACTTGTCGGTAACATACTGCCAGTCGCCAGCCTTAACCTTGTCGCCAGGGAAGAGTTTTGAGCCCATGCCTACGCAGAACACGCCAGCCTTAAACCATTTTGTGAGGTTCTCCTCTTCAGGAGCAACGCCGCCAGTAACCATAATCTTTGACCATGGCATTGGAGCCATAAGACCTTTCACGAGGTTTGGACCAACAACATCGCCTGGGAAAACCTTTGTGAAGTCACAGCCAACCTCCTGTGCCTTGCCAATTTCTGATGGAGTGAGACAGCCTGGACAGTAAGTTACGCAACGACGGTTGCAAACAACAGCAACATCAGGGTTGAAGAGAGGACCTACAACGAAGTTTGCGCCGAGTTGGATATAGAGAGCAGCTGTTGGAGCGTCAACGACAGAACCGATACCGAGAGCCATCTCAGGACACTCAGCAACAACGAACTTTGAAACCTCTGCAAAAACCTCGTGAGCGAAATCGCCACGGTTAGTGAACTCGAAAGCGCGTACACCACCATCATAGCAAGCCTTAACGACTTTCTTTGCCACTTCTGCATCCTTGTGGTAGAACACAGGAACCATAGGTGCGGCTGCTATTTTCGCCATCACCTGAAACTTATCAAATTTTGCCACAGTTTTATTTACTATTATACGATTTACTATTTAGCTATTACTGATATTTTATCATTTTTCTATTTGACTATTCACCATTACCTTTCCCAAAGACCGTCATCCGAGAACAGGAAAATATCCAAATATTCCCAATAACTCAATCAAAGAAAATAATAAATAGTAGATTTACCTTTCCCAAAGACCGTCATCTGAGAACAGGAAAATATCCAAATATTCCCAATAACTCAATCCAAAGAAAATAGTAAATAGTAAATAGTCAAATAGTAAATGAATTTATCTTTGTACGCGACCGTTAGCGTTTCCGCCAGCGAGAGCCTCCACTTCGTCAACACCAACGAGGTTGAAGTCGCCGTTTACTGTGTGCTTGAGAGCAGATGCAGCAACCGCAAATTCGAGAGCCTCGCCCTGTGTAGGCTTAGTGAGCAGACCGTGGATAAGACCGCCAGAGAAAGAGTCACCGCCACCTACGCGGTCGATGATTGGGTTAATCTCATAGCGCTTTGACTGATAGAACTCCTCGCCGTTGTAGATAAGAGCCTTCCAACCGTTGAATGTAGCAGAGAAAGATTCGCGGAGAGTGGAAACAACATACTTGAAGCCAAACTCTTCCTTCATCTGCTTGAAGATTCCCTCATAGCCTGCAGCGTTTGTCTCGCCACCTTCTACATCAGCGTCTGGCTTGAAGCCGAGGCAGAGCTCTGCATCCTCTTCGTTACCAATGCAAACATCAACATACTGCATGAGCGGGCGCATGATTGAGATAGCCTTCTCAGATGTCCACAGCTTCTTGCGGAAGTTGAGGTCAACAGAAACAGTTACTCCGTGACGCTTTGCAGCCTCACAAGCAAGCTTTGTCAGTTCAGCAGCCTTGTCGGAAACAGCAGGAGTGATGCCAGACCAGTGGAACCAGTCAGCGCCTTCCATGATAGCATCGAAGTCGAAGTCTGAAGGGTCAGCCTCTGCGATAGAAGAATGAGCGCGGTCGTAGATAACCTTTGATGGGCGCATTGAAGCACCAGTCTCACAGTAATAGAGACCTACACGATCACCACCACGAGCAACAAACTGAGTATTCACGCCATAACGACGGAGAGCATTGACGGCAATCTGTCCGATTTCGTGTTTTGGAAGTTTTGATACGAAATAAGCGTCGTGACCATAGTTTGCAACAGAAACAGCAACATTCGCCTCGCCACCACCAGGGATAACACGAAGAACATCTGTCTGAACAAAACGGTCTTGACCATTTGGAGAAAGGCGAAGCATAATTTCGCCTAAAGTTACTACCTTTGCCATTGTTTTAGTTAATTAAAAGTTATATGTTTGTAATCAAAATTTAGTATTAGCAAGTAAGAGGATGTTAGATTATCATCGGTTTAAAATTGCCACTTAGACTTTGCAAAGTTAATATTTAATTTGGAAAAAACATAATATTATAGGTGGAAAATATACTACAACATTAATTTTTGTCACTTATCCATTAAATATAGCACAATTTTTGCCCAATAACTACTCTATTATGCAATGGCAGTTTCAATCTACAAGACACGCGTCCAAATCCTTGGCTATTTGTTCCTTATCAAGATGCTGACCAATGAAGACAATCTTCTGCATACGGTCGCCCACCGAATCGTCCCAATCTTTTTGCAGCTGCGGCTCGCGTTCCATCATCACTTCTAATTCATCTTCAGGCATTGTTGCAAACCATTGTCCTGCTTCTCGCAAAAGTTTTTGAGAGCCAGCCTGCTCAAAGAGGAACGACATATCGTTCTCCTGCTTAAACCAGCAAACGCCTTTTGTGCGGATAATGCCTTTCATCTTTCGCGCCACAAAATCATCAAAGAGGGAAAGGTCAAACGGGCGACGACGATAGTAAACATAAGTTCCTATGCCATACTCATCTCCGTGGCTGTGACCTTCGTGGTCGTGATGGTGATGATGGCAGCAATGTCCGTGCTCGTGGTCGCAATGAGAATGGTCTAAACCGTCATCCTCATGGTGATGCTCATGGTCGTGGTCATGCTCATGATGATGGTCATGTTCATGATGGTGGCTGTGATGATGCTCGTGCTCGTGGTCATGTTCATGATGATGGCAGTGATGATGCTCATGTTCATGCTCATCATGCTCTGCCTCAATCTCTTGTACCCAAGTGGCAGAGGTGGCAACTTTCTCAAAGTTGAACATATCTGTATATATCAGCTTGTCGAGTTCCACATCGGCATAATCACATTCTATAATCTCTGCCTTAGGTTGCAGTGCGCGGACAATCTGCCTTACAAGCGCAAGTTCTTCCCTGGAAACCTCCGACACCTTGTTGAGAATGACTATGTTGCAAAACTCTATCTGCTCAATAACAAGATTCTCTATGTCTTCCTCATCAATGTTTGCTCGCTGCAACGACTTGCCTGAATCAAACTCATCCTTCATTCTCAAAGCATCAACAACAGTAACAATGGCGTCAAGCTTCGGCTGAGGAACAGTAGGATCTGGTCGCATTCCACGCTGTGCCAAGGCTTGCATGTTAACCATAGGAATAGAGCAGATGGTCTGCGCAATGGGCGCAGGCTCACATATTCCACTTGCCTCAATCACGATATAGTCAAAGCGTTCCTCGGAAACAAGGTCGTTTATTTGCTGCACAAGGTCCATCTTCAGCGAGCAACAGATACAACCGTTCTGCAAAGCCACAAGGCTGTCGTCTGCCTGGTTCACCACCCCACCCTTTTGAATAAGGTCCGCATCAATGTTTATCTCACCGATGTCATTCACGATTACGGCAAATCTCACGCCTTTCTTATTTGCTAAAATATGATTTACCAGAGTGGTCTTTCCGCTACCGAGATAGCCTGTCAGTAAAAGTATTGGTATATACATTTTGGATAAATTTATAATTTTTCGCTTAAAATCGCCTTGCAAAATTACATTATTTTCTTCATAAACCCACAACAAATGGCGAAAAAAATAAACAATAATCAGTTTAAGACAAGAAAGTAGTTAAAAAAAATTAAAAAACATATCAGTTATTTTCGTGTTAACTTATATCTGATTACCTTTGCAGAAGATTACGACATTATAAATCTAAAACTTATTAATACTATGAACAAAAAATTTGTTTGCTCCGTTTGTGGCTATGTTCACGAAGGACCAGAAGCACCTGAGCAGTGCCCACTTTGCAAAGCTCCAGCATCAAAGTTCAATGAAGTTAGCGACGAACTCACTTGGGTTACAGAGCACAAGCTCGGCATCGCCAAGGATATCGACCCAAAGGTTAAGGAAGGTCTCTATGCACACTTCAACGGTGAGTGCACAGAGGTAGGTATGTATCTCGCTATGAGCCGCCAGGCTGACCGCGAGGGTTATCCAGAAATCGCTGAGGCTTTCAAGCGCTACGCTTGGGAAGAGGCAGAGCACGCTGCAAAGATTTGCGAAATGCTCGGTGAAATCGTTTGGGACACTAAGACAAATGTCAAGGCTCGTATGGAAGCTGAGTGCGGCGCATGCGCTGGCAAGCAGGACATCGCTACTCTCGCTAAGCAGTGCAACCTCGACGCTATCCACGACAGCATCCATGAGATGGCTAAGGACGAGGCTCGTCACGGCTGTGGTTTCCAGGGACTTTACAACCGCTATTTCAAGTAAAAACATTGACAGACTAACGGGTAGTTAGCAATGACTCACCCATACAACGGTGAAAGTCAGACATCATTTTAAAGGCTTAATGCAAGTTTCGCATTAAGCCTTTTTTCTTGTTCTTTTGAAACATATTGCCTGTGTCCCTGAAACTCATAACGAGTATCACTGATACTCATTCTCTGTGTCCCTGAAACTCATAACGAGTGTCGCCGATACTCGTTATCTGTGTCGCCGATACTCACAGGCTGTTTCTATGGAACTCAAGAATGCAGATTATAATAAAGCAAGTTTTGAAGACTTTAACATTATTTATATGTAATTAGTTTGTGTGTGATGGAAAAAAAAAGTAATTTTGCACCGCAAAATGAACAGACCACTCACAACAATAACAATCATACTCAGCTTGCTGGTTTTTCTAACCGCAAAAGCAAGCAACACCTTCACAGAACTGCACACTTCCCCCAAAAGGGAGATAAGAGCCGTATGGCTTACCACCTATGGAGGGCTTGACTGGCCAAAGACCAGAGTCAAGGATGACTGGACACGCAAGCAGCAAAAGGAAGAACTCATAAGAATGCTCGACGGACTGCAAGCCGCCAACATAAACACCGTGCTTTTCCAAGCTCGTACACGCGGACTGGTAGCCTATCCTTCACGATATGAGTCTTTTGACATGGTTTGGACAGGCAAAGAAGGACATTACCCCGGTTACGACCCTATGCAGTTTGTGGTTGACGAATGCCATAAAAGGGGAATGGAATGTCACGCTTGGGTAGTGTGTATAAGTCAGGCAAAAATATATAGAAGTCCGAACAACGAGTCAACCGCTGACTATCTCGCTTCCATTTGCGAAGAGATAACTCGCAGGTACGACATAGACGGAATAAGCCTTGACTACATCCGCTATGGTGACGGAAAGCCGAAAGGAGTTTCGGCGTGGCAAGCGCGAGAAAACATCACAAGGATAGTGAGACGCATACACGACAAGGTAAAAGCGGCTAAGCCTTGGGTTAAGATGTCGTGCTCTCCAATAGGCAAATACAAGGAAACCCGCAACCTGTGGTCAAAATACAACGCCTACGAGCGCGGACAAGATGTAGAGCGCTGGACTCGCGAAGGACTCATGGATATTATCTTCCCCATGTCATACTGGGACGGAAAAGATTTCTATCCGTGGATACCACAATGGAAACAGATAGAAAACGGCAGGATTATCGCTCCCGGAATAGGAACTTATTTCCTTGACTATCGCGAAGGACGAAGGACACTTGCCGAGCAAATTGCCCAGCACAACTATGTTCGTCACGACGCCGGTATGGGATTTGCATTGTTCAGGGCACAGCATCTGTTGGCAAACCATAAGGGGATTTACGATTTCATAAAGTATTTCTGCCCCCATCCGGCACTCGCCCCTTCGATAGCGCCAAACGCGCCAAAGCCGCAACAGCCACAGGATGTAACTGTTGAGCGCGGCGAAACAAAAACCACAATATCGTGGACACCGCAAGAAAACACAATGGTTAATGTGTATGCAAGCCGCGAATGGCCTGTTGACATCAGTAAAGCGAAAAACATAATCGCACTGCGTGTCAAAGGCTCACAAATAGTGATACCCACAGGTTACAAGCTGCATTACGCAGTAACAACAATAGACAGATACGGAAACGAAAGCGATGAAATCAGTACGGCCAAAGAAAAATTTAGGTCAGCACTTTCTTACAGACCTGACAATAGCAAAAGCTATCGCTGACACAGTGGATGCCTGCCCAGACATACCGATACTCGAAGTGGGTCCGGGAATGGGTGTGATGACGCAGTTCATCTACCCTAAAGGCAGGCCGTTCAAGGTTGTCGAGATAGACCGAGAGTCGGTCGCTTACCTGAACGAGGTTTATCCAAAACTGCGTTCAAACATCATCTCGGCTGATTTCCTCAAAATGAATCTTGAAGAGACATTTGAGGGCAAGCAGTTTGTGCTCACCGGCAACTACCCTTACGACATCTCGTCGCAGATATTCTTCAAGATGCTTGACAACAAGGACTTGATACCTTGCTGCACGGGAATGATTCAGCGAGAGGTGGCACAACGAATGGCGGCAGCGCCGGGAAACAAGACTTACGGCATATTGTCTGTGATGATTCAGGCTTACTATGATGTGGAATATCTGTTTACGGTTGACGAGCATGTATTCAATCCACCTCCAAAGGTTAAGAGCGCGGTGATAAGAATGACGAGAAACAGCACCGCACATCTTGACTGCGACGAGAAACTCTTCAAGACACTTGTCAAGACACTCTTCGGACAAAGAAGGAAGATGATACGCGGCTCAATAAAACAACTCTTCACGGAACAACCGTCAGCAGAGTTCTTTGAACATCCGTTTATGACAAGACGCCCGGAACAACTGTCGATACAGGAGTTTGTTGAACTTACAAATTATGTAACCAATGCTGCTCTATCCAATAGCTAAAATAAACCTCGGACTTAACATTGTTGGAAAGCGTGCCGACGGCTACCATGACCTGGAGACGGTGTTCTACCCGCAGGAAACCGTTACCGACATTCTCGACATCAACATTGTCCCGGGAAACAATAACACCGCCACACTGACGGTTGACGGAAATCCCGTAGATTGCGACGCTGAAAAAAACCTTGTCATCAAGGCTTACAGGCTGCTCGCACAAGACTACGAACTGCCTTCCGTTAGTATAAAGCTGACAAAAAGAATTCCGATGCAGGCGGGAATGGGTGGAGGTTCAAGCGACGCTGCCTACACGCTGAAAGCAATGAACGAGTTAGCATCACTGAAACTGACAGACAACGACCTTGAAAGATATGCGCTGAAGCTCGGAGCCGACGCACCTTTCTTCATAAGACGCAAGCCATGTTTCGCAACAGGCGTGGGCGAGGTTATGACTCCCATAGACATTGACCTTAGCGGCTACGACATAAAACACATAAAGCCAGAAGGAATATCCGTTTCAACGGCCGAAGCTTTTCGTAACATTCCTGTGGGAAAGCCCGAATGTTCATGCAAGGAGATTGTGCAGAACACTCCAATCAACCAGTGGAAAGATGTATTGAAAAACGATTTTGAGACAACGGTCTTCGCAAAACATCCTGAACTGGCAGAACTGAAACAGCGGTTCTATGACCAAGGAGCAGTTTATGCAACAATGACAGGCTCAGGCAGCGCTGTGATTGGAATCTTTGCAAAGCTCACTAAAACACCTTAACAAAGAATGGCCAAAACAACTACAACCAATAATAAAAAGTCAAACGTCAAGATAGCGGTAAATCCAGAGTTTGAGCATCTGCAACCACAAGTTGTGGATATGGAGAAGAAAGTTCTCGCCGCAATGATGATGGACCAAGACGCATTCGCAGCCGTAAGCGACCAGGTTTCGGCTGAGATATTCTATGACCCTCGCAACCGAAAGATTTTCGAGGCCATCTTTGCCCTTAACCTTGCCGAGCGACCTGTTGACCTTGCTACTGTGACAGAAGAGCTTCGACATCAGGGAACTTACGATGATATTGGCATGGACTATCTCCTCGAGATAGATGAAGCCGCCGCAACCTCCGCAGGTATAATGTACCATGTGAAGGTGATAAACGAGAAATATCTCGCTCGCCAGCTTATCAGCTACACCAGCACGGTGCAGACAAAAGCTTTCGATGCCACAAACGACGTGAACGAGGTGATGCAAGAGGCTGAGGCTACACTGTTCCAGATATCACAAAAGAACCGCAAGCAAGACTATCTGCCAATGGATGTTGTGGTGAAGCAAGCTGAGGAAATCTTGAAAAAAGCTGCCGCAAATACAGGAGGCATGACCGGCATACCGACAGGCTATACGAAACTTGACGACATGACTTCAGGTTGGCAAAAGTCAGACCTTGTGATTATCGCAGCACGCCCTGCGATGGGAAAAACTGCATTCTCGTTGAGTTTGGCCAAAAACATCGCTGTTGACCAAAACATCCCTGTCGGCTTCTTCTCACTTGAAATGAGCAATGTACAATTGGCTAACCGTCTTATAGCAAACGTGTGTGAGATAGACAGCAAGAAGATTCTCAACGGACAATTGGACGATATGGAATGGAAGCAGTTTGACAACAATCTCGGCAGACTGTCACAAGCTCCATTATATCTTGACGACACCCCTGGAATGTCCATCTTTGAGCTAAGAACCAAGGCAAGAAGAATGGTCAAGGAACACGGGGTTAAAATTATAATGATAGACTACCTTCAGCTGATGAATGCCAACGGAGCAAGGTTCAGCAGCCGTCAGGAAGAGGTTTCCACCATATCACGCTCTTTGAAAGGTCTTGCCAAAGAACTTGACATTCCGATAATAGCCCTGTCTCAGCTTAACCGTGACGTAGAAAAACGTGACAATAAACCAGACTCCGCAGTAGATTCTCATATACCGCAAATGAGCGACTTGCGCGAATCCGGAGCCATTGAGCAGGACGCAGATATGATAATGTTCATACATCGTCCTGAATATTACCATAACTATCATGACAATAAAGGCAACGATATGCGCGGAAAAGCACAGATAGTCATTGCAAAACACCGTAAAGGAGCAACAGGAACTATTATCCTTGATTTCAAGGCTCAATACACAAAATTCCAAGACCCAGAAGAAGGAACTGGCAAAACAGGCAAACCACGCAACACCTTTGATGGCGAGGTAAGAGATTCGAAGTCTAACGATTTCAACAACATGCCCAACCAGCCATTCGTGGAAAATGATCCATTTGGCCAAGGTTCTATTAACGAACATATTCCATTTTGATGAAAACAATCATATTAGATGTTGGAAACACCTTTGTAAAGGCGACGCTTTTCAATGGTGACACTGTGGAAAAGAGTGAACATTTCCGCCACAGTGATATCCCATTGTTTCAACATTTCCTTGAAGAACATCCCGCAGACAGAGGCGCTTACGCCGTAGTGGGACACATTTCGGGAGCACTTCAAAAGGTTATCAACGGTTCAAAGACAAAACTACACCTTATCACAGTATCGGATATTCCCGAAACCGTGATAGAGAACCGCTACTCCACCCCACACACTCTTGGCATTGACCGCATAGCGGCAATAATAGGAGCCAAGAGCCTCTCGCCCGGAGAAGAGAACATCATGGTCATAGATGTTGGCACATGCATCACCTTAGACCTTACCGTAGGCAACGCCTATCTTGGAGGTAATATATCTCCAGGCATCAATATGCGCCTGAGAGCCATGCACGCATATACGAAAAGCTTGCCGAAAGTGTTTGCCGAAGGCGATGTTCCAGAACTTGGAACATCGACAGAAACGGCTATGAGAAGTGGCGTTTTGCGCGGTGTTTCCTACGAAATAGAAGGCACAATAAGCTATTTTCAGAAGAAATTCAGCAATCTTAAGGTATATTTAACAGGCGGAGGGGCAAAAGAGTTGCATATTTCAAATAATATCCGTACCTTTGCCGACGATTTTCTTGTGGAAAGAGGTATCAACGAGATACTTAACAACCTCCATTAAAAATATGAAAAAAATCCAATATATCATCCTTTCTCTGGCACTCATAATAGTCGCAACAAGCGCAAACGCCCAGAAAGAATCAGACACTCCAAGTGGAACGCTTTCACCATACTCACAAATGGGTTTGGGATTACTTTCAGAACCTCAAACAGGCTTTAATGCCGGCATGAACAACATATCAATCGGTATGCGCGGTCACGCTGACGTGAACACAGGAAACCCTGCAAGTTACTCGGCCGTTGACTCACTGTCGTTCATATTTGACGCTGGAGTGTCAGGCCAAATCACAAACTTCTCTCAAAACGGAAACAAGATAAACAGGAAATCCGCATGTATTGATTATGTAGTAGCCTTGTTCCGTGTGACAAAAGGATTGGGTGTAAGTTTCGGTTTCCAACCATATTCTCAAGTAGGCTATGACTACAAGGAAATAAAGTACATTAACGACAATCCTACACAGCAATACGCCAACTATTACCACGCTCGCCAAGGCGGTATTCAGCAATATTACGTTGGATTCGGATGGAGTCCTGTCAAGTATGTGTCTATCGGTGCCAACGGAGCATATTTTCACGGAGACATAGACAGATATGTTTATAACACATCTGCAGACGAGACAACCGACAAATATACTAAGAGTTATGAAATAAACATAAGCTCATACAAGCTGGACGCTGGTCTTCAGGTCATGATACCTATAGGCAAAAGAGACCAACTCACATTGGGAGGAACATACGGTTTTGGACACAAACTCAATGCCGACCAGAATCTGTACTACATACACACTACAACGGCGACAAGCGAACTGGACACAGTAAAATATGTAGCACAGAATGCTTTCTCTATCCCTCACACATTCGGCGCCGGTATTTCATATCAACACGGCAGCAAATGGCGTATCGGAGTTGACGCAAGTCTCCAGAAATGGAGCTATCTGAAATATCCTGTATTCAAGGAGGGCAACAACGGAACAAAAGGTTTTGTCATGAGCGACAATTATTTCGTTGACCGCAAGAGACTGGCTATCGGCGGTGAATACTGCTACAACGACATGAGCCGCAACTTCTTCGACAGAATACGCTACCGTCTTGGAGCATCTTACACTACACCATATTATAATATAGGTTCAAACAAGGGTCCAAGGGAAATAAGTGTAAGCGCTGGACTTGCCATTCCTATAATCAATGGCTACAATAACCGCTCTATCGTGAACGTTGCGTTCCAATGGGTAAACACAGAGGCAGCAAGCCTGATAAAAGAGAACACTTTCCGCCTGAAGATTGGATTTACCTTCAACGAGCGTTGGTTTATGAAGTGGAAGGTTGAATAAAACAAATGCGACATTTACCTATAATTCTCCTGCTCTTCTCTTTTCTCCTTGCATGCAGCAAAGAGAAAGACCACTCAGCCCCAGCCGTTAACGACAAAGACTCTGCATCAATGATGATAAGTTGGGGAATTAACACACTGATTTCAGACTCTGGTGTGATAAAGTATCGCATGGTTGCAGAACGGTGTGAAATGAATACTGTCAAGCACCCAAGCTTCACATATTTCGACAAGGGACTTTTCTTTGAGCAATTTGACCAGCAGTTTCATGTGCAGGTTTTCATAGAAAGTGACACAGCGTGGTATTACGACGAAACAAGAGTATGGGAACTTCGCGGAAATGTAAAGATACGCACTACTAACGGTACGAGATTCTCAAGCGAAGAATTGTTCTGGGACCAATACAACAGGAAACTCTACAGTTACAAATACTCCAAGTTGACCACCCCAGACAGACACATGGAAGGAACTCATTTTGAAAGCGATGAGCCAGACAATATGGGACGACTAAACCACTATATCGTGGACAACTCCAAAGGCTATTTCCGTGCAGGAGATATGCGCGACTCGAAAACAGACTCACTCAACAACCAACCAGACAGCGTAAAACGTCAACAATTCCGTTCACCGTCAACGCCTGTCAAGACATATATTCCTTCAAATACTGAAGGTTAACATATTAACGCAGAAACATAAACTTTGCAACTCATAATATTCATAATAATCTCGCTCTGCTTTTCCGCATTTTTCTCTGGAATGGAGATTGCCTTTGTCTCAAGCAACAGAATGCAGGCAGAAATGGACACAAAGAACGCAGGACTTGCTGCACGCCCACTCTCGGTGTTCTTCAAGCATCCCAACAACTTTGTGTCAACGATGCTTGTGGGCAACAACATCACTCTTGTCATTTATGGTATTCTGATTGCGAAACTGTTTGACTCTACCATTTTTGCAAGTATTGCACAGAGTGACCCCGCTCTCGCTGTCGCCTTAGACACTATACTTTCCACCATAATAGTTCTTTTTACGGGAGAATTTCTTCCCAAAATGCTCTTTAAAAGTCAGCCAAACAGATTGCTGACAATATTCGCAATTCCAGCATATCTATGCTACATTATCCTATATCCGATTTCTCACTTCTGCACAATCCTGTCAAAAGGCATAATGAAAATGTGCGGCATCAAGATGAACAAGGACGATGCCAACGAGGAATTCTCAAAGATTGACCTTGACAACCTTGTCCAAGAGAGTATAGAAAATGCAGATGACTCCGCACGCACACTGAACTTCTTCCAAAACGCATTGGATTTGAGCGAGATAAAAGTGCGCGACTGTATGGTTCCGAGAACAGAGGTTTGCGCCGTACCAAACCTTGCGTCGCTTGACGAACTGCATCAGGAATTCATCCAAACAGGAAAATCAAAAGTGGTTGTTTACAAGGGCGACATAGACCATATAATCGGCTACATCCATTCGTCAGAGATGTTCAAGCAAAGAGACGGCGACGAATGGCAAAACAATATCCGCACAATGCCATTTGTACCAGAGACTATGCCGGCAAGAAAACTGATGCAAATATTCCTTTCACAGAAGAAATCGCTTGGCGTTGTAGTCGATGAGTTTGGAGGTACAGCAGGAATTGTTTCCCTTGAAGACATCTGCGAGGAAATCTTCGGAGAGATTGAAGACGAGCATGACAAGTCAAATCTACTGGCGAAGAAAGTGTCTGACACAGAATACATTGTGTCCGCACGCCAAGAGATAGACAACATAAACGAACTTTTCGATTTAGAGCTTCCTGAAGCAGAGGAATATATGACTGTAGCTGGTTTGATACTTCACACTCATCAAGGCTTTCCCGCTGTTAACGAAGATATCACTGTTGGGAAATATCTACTTAAAGTACTCAAAAAGTCAGCCACAAAGATAGACCTCGTAAAGATTATCGTCAAATAATCGTTTCAGGAACGAAAAAAATCCTCTTAATTGTTATTTTTTTTGCCTTACCGATATAAAATAACAATTTATTTATGTAATTTTGCACCCAATAATACACATTCTGTTGAGGGAACAAGAAATTTCAACGAGAACAGTGATAACAGAGAAAACCATAGACATTAACAAAATACTCCAAGACAAACTTGGAGAGAAGTCCCGCCTTGTCCCTTCTTTCCTTGTAAAATGGCTTAAGAATATCATTCATGAGGACGAAGTGAACAAATATCTCTGGGAAAGCAGAAACCTAACAGGAACAGAATGGCTTGAGGATTGTCTAAAATACCTTGACGCAAACATTATCATCAAAGGAAAAGAAAATCTGCCTGACGACAGTAACGGCAAACTTTATACCTTCGTCAGCAACCACCCTTTAGGAGGTGTTGACGGTGTTGCCCTTGGTTCCATTATTGGACGACACTATAACAGCCGCTTCCGCTATCTGGTCAACGACCTCTTGATGAACCTGCCTGGATTAGCGCCACTATGCATTCCTATAAACAAGACTGGTAGTCAGAGCAGGGATTTTCCTCGTATTGTAAACGAAGGTTTCAAAAGCGGCAACCACATATTGATGTTTCCCGCAGGTCTATGCTCACGAAAAATAGACGGCAAAGTTCAAGACTTGCCATGGTCTAAGACTTTCATTGTAAAAAGCGTACAAAACCAGCGAGATATAGTGCCAATCCATTTCTCGGGCTTAAACTCAGAAAAGTTCTATCGCATTGCCAACATTGCAAAAATGTTAAAGCTGAAATTTAATCCCGCAATGCTTTTTCTCGTTGACGAGATGTACAAAAACGTACACAAAACATTTGAAGTCACAATAGGAAAACCTATCCCTTGGCAGACATTCGACAAATCAAAGTCTCCTATTGAATGGGCACAATATGTAAGGCAGCAAGTTTACGAATTATAACTCTCACACAATATGGAACAGCAAATAATCGCTCCTGTGGACAAAGCTCTTTTAAAAGCGGAGCTCACACCGGACAAACAATTGCGATTAACAAACAAAAGTAACAATGAGATATACATCGTTACCTATCACGATTCTCCAAACACAGTTCGCGAGATTGGACGTTTGCGAGAGATTGCTTTCCGTGAAGCAGGGGGAGGAACTGGCAAAGAACTTGACCTTGATGAGTTTGACACATGCGAGAACTGCTACAAACAACTCATTGTATGGAATCCACAAGAGGAGGAAATCATTGGAGGCTACCGATATATCCTTGGAACAGATGTGGACTTTGACGAAAACCATCAGCCAATACTCGCCACAAGCCACATGTTCAAGTTCTCAGAAGAGTTTATTGAAAACTATCTTCCGTTGACGATTGAGTTAGGTCGTTCATTTGTCACCCTTGAATACCAGAGCAGCAAAATGGGTACAAAAAGCCTCTTCGCACTTGACAACCTTTGGGATGGACTTGGAGCCCTGACGGTAATAAAGCCCAATGTAAAATATTTCTTTGGCAAGATGACCATGTATCCGTCTTATGTTCGTAGGGGCAGAGACATGATACTTTACTTTCTGAAGAAACATTTCAACGACCCCGACAACCTTGTCATCCCGATGCATCCACTTGAAATTGAGACAAACCTTAATGAACTTGCAGAAGTGTTCCAAGGAAGAGATTTCAAAGAAGACTACAGAATATTAAACGGAGCTGTGCGCGGCATGGGATATAATATTCCGCCACTGGTGAATGCCTATATGAACCTGTCGCCAACAATGAGGATGTTTGGCACAGCCATCAATGATGGCTTTGGCGAGGTTGAAGAAACAGGAATACTCATCTCTATAGATGAAATCTTTGAGCCTAAGCGAGTTCGTCATATCGACACATTCATGAAAGAACACCGAGACGAACTAAAAATAACATCTGGCGCAAACAAGATTTTCTACAAGAAGAAAGACGAAGTATAACAATAGACTATAAATATTAACTATTAAAAACAATTCTTATGGACTACAAATCATTAGGACTCGTGAACACTCGTGAAATGTTCAAGAGAGCAATCAACGGAGGTTGGGCTGTTCCTGCTTTCAACTTCAACAACATGGAGCAGCTGCAGGCTATAATCAAGGCTGCTGCAGAGACAAAGTCACCAGTAATCCTTCAGGTGTCTAAGGGTGCTCGTAACTATGCTAACCAGACTCTCCTCCAGTACATGGCACAGGGTGCTGTTGAGTATGCAAAGGAACTTGGCTGCGCAAAACCAGAAGTTGTTCTCCACCTCGACCATGGTGATAGCTTTGAGCTTTGCAAGAGCTGTGTTGACATGGGTTTCTCTTCAGTAATGATTGACGGATCTCACCTTCCATACGACGAGAATGTTGCTCTTACAAAGAAGGTTGTAGAATATGCTCACGCTCACGACGTAACAGTAGAAGGTGAGCTTGGTGTACTCGCAGGTGTTGAGGATGAAGTTTCTGCTGCAGAATCTCACTATACAAAGCCAGAAGAGGTTGTTGACTTCGTTACAAAGACTGGTTGCGACTCTCTCGCTATCTCTATCGGCACTTCTCACGGTGCATACAAGTTCACTCCAGAGCAGTGCACACGCAACGCAGAAGGCAAGCTCGTTCCTCCTCCATTGGCATTCGATGTTCTTGACGCTATCATGGAGCAGCTTCCTGGTTTCCCAATCGTACTTCACGGTTCTTCTTCTGTACCACAGGAGTATGTTGACATGTGCAACCAGTACGGCGGCAACCTTCCTAACGCTATCGGTATCCCAGAGGAGCAGCTTCGCAAGGCTTCTAAGAGCGCTGTTTGCAAGATTAACATCGACTCTGACTCTCGTCTCGCCTTCACTGCTGCTGTTCGCAAGGTTCTCGCTGAGAAGCCAGCAGAGTTCGACCCACGCAAGTACTGCGGTCCTGCTCGCGACGAAATGGAGAAGATGTACAAGCACAAGATTATCAATGTTCTCGGTTCAAACGATAACCTCGCATAATAAAATCTCACACTTTATATTATATTGAAGGAGTCATACAATTTGTATGGCTCTTTCTTTTTGCACTCAGAACTTTCTTAAACCTCAAAATAAGGGTAACTACATTTATGCCTAATTTGAAAATACCCGTTTGTCACCCAAAATAAGAGATGATATCACAGAATGAAAGGAAGTAAAAACAAATTAAAGTAAACTTTATTTGCATTTTCACTCGCTTAATCGTAACTTTACATAAATTACTTGCACTCGGAAAAGCAAATTAAAGTAAACTTTATTTGCATTTTCACTCGCTTAATCGTAACTTTGCACCCAAAATGCAAGTATTACAAAGAATATTGAAGATAGTATTGCCGCTCATTTTGGGTGGAGGAATACTCTATTGGATGTATCGCAACACCGATTTCTCCAGTCTCAAACATATGTTTCTGGAAGAGATGAATTGGTGGTGGATGATTCTCTCTTTTCCCTTTGGCATACTCGCACAAATGTTCCGAGCCTGGAGATGGAAGCAGGTTCTTGAACCATTGGACGAAAAGCCACGAACAAAAACCGCAATCTATTCCATCTTCATATCATACGCCGCATCACTTGTAATACCAAGAATCGGGGAATTCTCGCGCTGCGCCATACTCAAACGCTGTGACGGCATCTCTTTTACGAAATCACTTGGCACAGTAGTTACCGAAAGAGCAGTTGACACTCTGATAATGGGCATTATGACAACTGTCATTTTGCTTTCGCAAATGCCTGTTTTCACCTCGTTCTTCTCCAGGACAGGCACGAAACTCGACACTATCTTCACTATGTTCACAGCAACAGGCTGGGTGGTGACTCTCATCTGTGGTATTGCCGCACTTGTAAGTTTATGGATATTCCGCAAGCACATTGTATTTTACGATAAAGTCAAGACATCAGTCAACGGAATAAAAGAAGGTGTAATGTCGCTGAAAAATGTGAAGAATGTGAAGTTATTCATCTTCTACAGTCTTGCCATTTGGGTTAGTTATTTCCTTCATTACTACCTGACTTTCTTCTGTTTCGACTTTACATCAAACCTTGGCATCGACGCAGCGTTAGTGACATTTATCGTTGGAACAGTGGCGGTTATCGTGCCAACACCTAATGGTGCAGGACCTTGGCATTTTGCGGTAAAGACAATGTTAGTGCTTTATGGTGTGGCAGAGACGAGCGCACTCGCTTTCGTACTTGTTGTTCACACCGTACAAACCTTGCTCGTGGTGGTGTTAGGAGTTATGGGCTTCTTGTGTCTGCCACAAAACAAACTGGAAAAAAGAATTAAACAAATAACCTAAAAACTATAATATTATGGAAAATCTGAATCCAAAATGCGTCTTCAAAAATTTCAAGGCGCTAACACAAATTCCAAGACCTTCAGGTCATCTTGAGAAAGTGCAGCAATTTCTCCTTGATTTCGGAAAGAAATGTGGTGTTGAGACATTCGTTGACCCAGCAGGCAATATTGTAATGCGCAAGCCTGCAACACCTGGAATGGAGAATCGCCAAGGTGTTATACTTCAGGCCCACATGGACATGGTGCCACAGAAAGAATCTTCTTCAAACCATAACTTCGAAACCGACCCAATCGAAGCTCGGATATGCGATGACGGCTGGATTCGCGCCAACAAAACAACCCTCGGCTCTGACGATGGTATCGGCGTAGCAGCAATAATGGCAGTAATGGAGGCGACAGACCTCAAACACGGTCCTGTAGAAGGATTGATGACTGTAGATGAGGAGACTGGACTTTACGGCGCAAACAATCTGCCAGCAGGACAAATGCAGGGAAATATCCTACTTAATCTCGATACCGAAGACTGGGGAGAACTTATTATTGGCTCTGCCGGTGGTATGGATGTTAACGCAACTCTCGACTACAAGGAAGAGGATGTTGAGACGACAAGCGCTGAACTTACAGCAGCGAAAATCACGCTGAAAGGACTTCTCGGTGGCCACTCAGGAATCCAGATTCCTCTTGGCCGTGGCAATGCCAACAAGATGATGGTACGCATTCTTCGCGAGGCTATCTCTGACGATGACGCGCGACTTGTATCATGGCATGGCGGCAACATGCGTAACGCCATTCCCCGCGAGGCAACTGTTGTGGTAACTCTGCCAAAAGACAACATGGCAGACCTCAAAGACCTTTGCAACACATACGCAGAGACATTCAACGAGGAGTACAAATACATCGAGACTGAGGAAATCAAAGTAATTGTTGAAGAAGTTGAACTTCCACAGACTCAAACTCCAAAGGACATCCAAGACAATATTGTCGATGCCATTTATGCAGCCCACGACGGAGTATGGCGCTATATCCCAAGCATTCCTGACAAGGTAGAGACATCATCAAATCTTTCCATTGTTGACATCGAAGGAGGAAAAGCAAGCATTGCCCTTCTTGCTCGCTCGTCATCAGACACCAAGAAAGACGAACTTTGCACATCATTAGAGAGTTGCTTCTCTATGGCAGGCATGAAGGTTGAGCAAACTGGCGGATATGGAGGTTGGAATCCTAACCCGGAAAGTCCTGTGCTAAAGGCAATGGTAGAACAATACAAGGTTCTCTTCAACGAAGACCCATTGGTAAGCGTTGTACATGCAGGTCTCGAATGTTCTATCATCATGGGTAAATATCCTGGCATGGATGTTGTCTCTTTTGGCCCTACGCTGCAATATCCTCACACTCCGTCAGAGCAGTTGAAGATTGACACTGTTGAGCCTTTCTGGAAACTTATTGTGGCAACTTTGGAAAACGCACCAGAGAAATGACAAAAGATAAACTGATGGTATTATCAGGTGGTATGGACAGCGTTACTCTCCTTCATGAATACAAGGAGGAGATTGCGCTGGCCGTAACATTTGACTACGGCAGCAACCATAACGCAAGAGAAATAGAGATGGCAAAATGGAACTGCCAGCAGTTGCACATTGAGCATATTGTCATACCACTTGACTTTATGCCTGAGTATTTCAAGTCGTCATTGCTTGAAGGCGCAGAAGCAATTCCCGAAGGCAACTACGACGACGAGAACATGAAATCCACCGTCGTGCCTTTCCGCAACGGAATAATGCTCGCCATCGCATGCGGACTTGCAGAGAGCCGCGACCTAAAGTATGTGATGATTGCAAACCACTCCGGTGACCACGCTATTTACCCTGACTGCCGCAGCGGTTTTGTCAATGCCATGGACAAAGCTATGCAAGAAGGAACATACATAAACGTGAAGCTCTTAGCGCCTTACACAAACAAGACAAAGGGTGAAATCGCCGTCATAGGCAAAAACATTGGCGTTGACTACTCAAAGACCTACTCCTGCTACAAAGGCGGCGAGAAGCATTGCGGAAAATGTGGCACCTGCGTTGAGCGCATCGAGGCTTTGAAATTCGCAGGCATAGAAGTGAAAGAATAAACATTACACACTGATGCACAACACACTAAAGAGGCTATCCGACAACTACGAAAATGAAGAGTTTCTGCTTGGAGACCCTTCTTGGTTTATGCATCAAGTGCAAGGTGAACTAAACCAAGAAGCTATGGCTTTCATAGCTTCCTGTTTCAGTTACGGCTCCAGAAAGCAGTTTATGCCAAAGATTCAGAACATTCTTGACCACAGCCGTGGCGAGATGTTCCTATGGGTGAAAGAAAGACGGTATAACACAATGATTCCCGACGACGACAAGTGTTTTTACAGACTTTACACAAATCGCATGGTCCGACAACTGCTCGACAAACTGTCACAAACCTACATCTCCTACGGCAGTTTAAAGTCGCTAATAGCAACAGACTACAGACAGCAAAACCCACACAACAGAGACTGTAAGATACCAGCAATATCTGCGCTTGAGACTCTGACAAATACTTTCGGAGGAAAGATTATCCCCCACTCCACATCCTCTGCCTGCAAACGGCTGTGTATGTTTCTCCGCTGGATGGTCCGCGACGATTCTCCTGTTGACCTTGGAATATGGGCAGACATCATGGACAAACGAACTCTGATAATGCCGCTCGACACTCATGTGATGCAACAGGCAAACCGACTTAAACTAATTTCAACGAAGACAACTTCCATGACCACTGCCAAGAAACTGACAGAGGCTGTCGCAAATATTTTTCCTGACGACCCACTGAAAGCGGATTTCGCACTTTTCGGGTATGGAGTAAATAAATAAGATTTTCATGGAATAACAAGAAGTTTCAACTCCTTGAACTCCAAAATATACAATATGAAAAAATCCACATTAACCCTAATCCTAACATTCTTGTCTGTGGCTGTGGCTATGGCGCAGCATTATGTCGGCGGCGATATCTCGTTACTCACAAAATACGAAGAACACGGCGCAAAATACTATGACAAGAGCGGCAAGCCTTGCGGCGATATGCTTAAATTCTTCAGCGAACAAGGACATAACGCAATGAGAGTGCGCCTATTTGTCAACCCGGAAAACGCCTCCGCCACCGATAAAGGACAAGGTGTTTGCCAAGACCTTGACTATGTGGTAAAACTTGGCAAAAGAATCAAAGACAGCGGTTTCGCGTTTATGCTCGACATCCATTACAGCGACTCATGGGCAGACCCAGCCAAGCAGTTCACGCCATCAGAATGGCTGTCTCTCTCTGACGAGCAACTATACAAGAAGATTCATGACTACACCAAAGACTGTCTGCAAAAACTAAAAGTTAGCGGCGCTACTCCCGACTTTATACAAACCGGCAACGAGATAAGTTACGGCATGTTATGGGGCAAAGAAGGAGGCTCATACAAGAGCTACTACGCTGGCAAGTCAGACAATCGCGAGCGCTTCACAAACCTTCTTCATAACACAATCAAAGCATGTCGTGAGGAATGTCCGATGGCTAAAATCATTCTTCATACGGAGAGAGTCGAACAACCAGCATATTCCGTGAGCTTTTACAACGACATGAAGGCTGCCAACATTGACTATGACATCATCGGACTGAGCTATTACCCTTACTATCACGGCAACCTCAACAGCCTCACCTCCGTAATCACAAACTTAGAGACAGAGTTTCCCGACAAGAAAATCATGATTGTTGAGACAGGATATTTTCACCATTGGCAGCCAAAAGACGTGAAATACGACTTTTCCTCTGTCTGGCCTATCTCTGACGACGGTCAGAACAAGTTCACCACAGCACTGATAGAAGCTCTCAAACCACACGAAGGAAAGGTTATCGGGCTCTTCTGGTGGGCAATGGAAATGAACGAAAAGGGACTTGACTGGGGAACACAACGAGTGACAGACAATTGGTACAACGCCGGGCTTTTCGACAACGAGACGGGCAAAGCTACAAAATCTCTCACCACACTCCACTCCTTCCTCACCAAAGAGCAACAGGCAGCCATCGCAAATCCAACAATAGGCAAAAAGCAATACTCCGACCTTTCTTACAACCTTTCGGGGCAAAGAGTTACAGACAATCATAAAGGAATTATCATAAAAAACAGAAATAAAATTCTAAACATTAGATAAGTTACACACACCCGAAACAAAAATCAATGTGATTTATTTTGTATTTCGCTCTCATAATCGTAACTTTGCCCAGATTTTTAAACCACATTACACACTGAAAGTATGAGAAAAGCCATTTTCGCAGCATTTGTTGCCATTATATGTTCATTGAATGCGAACGCACAAGATGATACATCATTCAACGCAACTGGAATCTTAGACAACTGGAGCATCACACTTCAAGGTGGTGCAAAAGCCCCACTAAACGGAAGATTGTCGGTTTTTCCTAACTCTCGCGGTGTAGTAGGTCTGGCTATCAACAAACAGCTGACGCCAAACTATGGACTTACGCTTGAAGGCAATTTGGCGCTGAACACAAGTTCATGGGCAAAAGACCAAGAAATAACAACATACAAGAGCAAGACCTTCTTCGACGATTTGACGCTGATGCTTCTCAACCGCATAAACCTTATAAACGTCTTCGGGGGTTGGACAGGCGAGAAATCAGTGGTAGAGCTTGAAGCTGTGGCTGGTGGTGGTTGGCTTCGTTACCTGTATAACCGAGAAGAGGGAATCGATTTTAACACTGTAGCCGCAAAATTTGGTTTGAATCTTAACTTCAATCTCGGTGCTGACAAGGAATTCGGCATCTCACTGAAGCCAGCAGTAATATTCGATGTTTGGCGCAACAACTATAGCAACGCCAAGCTCACAAAGAGCAAAATGGTGGGAGAAGTGCTAATTGGTCTGACATACAACTTCCTCAATAGCAATGGACGACATTACCAGACAGCCGTTGCCGTGATGACAGCGGAAGAACTCGTTGCTCTCAACAAGAAGATAAGAAAAGCCAACAATGACAAGATAAAGGCAGAAAAAGCCAACAAAGAGCTGCGCGCGGAGAACGACCGACTTCTCGCCTTCCTCGACGAATGCCAGAACGCACCAAAACCTGAAGCCAAGCCAAAAGTCGTAGAAAAAGTTGTGGAGAAGGTTGTTGACCACAGTAAACGAACACTCGAAAGCACAGTTACCTTCCGCGTAGGAGCAAGATCTATCGAACCATCACAGCAACCTAACGTGGAGCGTATAGCCACATATCTCAAGAATCATCCAAACGCCACTGTTGACATCAAGGGCTACGCATCGCCAGACGGTTCTGTAGAGCTCAACATGCAGATAGCCGAAGCACGCGCCAAAGCAGTCAAAGACATGCTTGTCAACAAATACGGCATATCAGCCACACGAATCACTGCGGAAGGACAAGGTATCGGCAACATGTTTGAGGAAAACGATTGGAACAGAGTTTCCATTTGCACGATTAACGAATAATACTTTAATCAGGAAAACGATAAATAATATAATAGCAAAGAATTCGAAGACCCGAAAACTCGAAATATCATAAATAGTAAATATTAAATAGTCCAATAGTAAATAAGATTATGAACATATCATATAAATGGCTAAAAGAATATGTTGACTTCACGCTCACTCCAGACGAAGTGGCAGCAGCCCTCACATCTGAAGGACTTGAGGTTGGCGGAGTAGAAGAAGTCCAGACCATCAAGGGAGGACTGCAAGGATTGTATGTCGGCAAGGTGCTTACATGTGAGGCGCACCCAAACTCAGACCACATGCACATCACGACTGTTGACCTCGGCAAAGAGCAGCCATCGCAGATTGTATGCGGAGCGCCAAACGTGGCAGCAGGACAGAAAGTTATAGTTGCCGACCTCGGCTGCGTGCTATACGATGGCGACAAGTCGTTCACTATCAAGAAGTCTAAGCTCCGTGGCGTAGAGAGTTGCGGAATGATTTGCGCAGAAGACGAGATAGGCATCGGCAAAAGCCACGACGGAATAATCGTCCTCCCCGACGATGCCGTGGTAGGCACTCCTGCCGCAGAATATTTCCATCTTGAGAGCGATTGGATAATCGAAGTCGATATCACTGCCAACCGCGCCGACGCCATAAGCCACTGGGGCGTGGCACGCGACCTCTACGCATGGCTCGTGCAGAATGGCTACAAGACAGCACTCCACCGCCCAAGCTGCGACGATTTCAAGGTTGACAACCACGACATGCCTGTCAGCGTGACAATTCAGAACACCGAAGCCTGCAAGCGTTACGCCTGCGTAAGCCTTACAGGATGCGAGGTCAAAGAGTCGCCAGAATGGCTCAAGAACAAGCTCACCGTTATCGGACTACGACCAATAAACAACATCGTTGACATAACCAACTATATCATGATGGCTTACGGACAACCACTCCACTGCTTCGACGCAGACATGGTTGACGGCAAGAAGATTATCGTGAAGACAATGCCAGAAGGAACACCCTTCGTTACACTCGACGGCGAAGAGCACAAACTCTCCGACCGCGACCTCGCCATCTGCAACGAGAACGACGCAATGTGTATAGCCGGTGTATTTGGAGGCAGAGGCTCTGGCACTTATGACACAACAAAGAACGTTGTCCTCGAGAGCGCATATTTCCACCCAACATGGATTAGAAAGTCAGCGCGACGCCACGGATTATCAACCGACGCCTCCTTCCGCTTCGAGCGCGGCATCGACCCCAACGGAACAATCTATGCTCTCAAGCAAGCGGCACTGATGTCTAAAGAACTCGCTGGAGCGAAAATATCAATGGACATTGTTGATGAATATCCAGAGCCAATCGCCGATTTCCCTGTGACACTGAAATACGACTATGTTGACTCTCTCATTGGAAAACACATACCAGCCGAGACCATCAAGAGTATCGTGACATCACTTGAGATGCAGATTGTCTCAGAAGACGAAGAAGGACTCAACCTACTCGTGCCGGCATACCGCGTTGACGTGCAACGTCCGTGTGATGTTGTCGAGGACATTCTGCGCATCTACGGCTACAACAATGTCGAGATACCAACAACCCTGAAATCATCACTCGTCATCAAAGGCGCTGAAGACGAGAAGCACAAGATGCAGAACCTCATCAGCGAGCAGCTTATCGGTGCGGGCTTCAACGAGATTATGAACAACTCACTCACAAAAGTAGCATATTACGAAAGCGCAGAGCTTAACGAATACCCACAAGAGATGTGCGTGAGAATAATGAACCCACTGAGCAACGACCTCGCACTCATGCGACAGACACTGCTCTTCGGAGGACTCGAGACCATAGCCCACAATGTCAATCGCAAAGCACCAAACCTGCACATCTTCGAGTTTGGAAACACATACCTCTACAACAAGGAGCGTCAGACAGACTACAACCCACAGCGCGGCTACATCGAAGAGCAGCACTTAGGACTTTGGATCTCCGGCCGCCGCGTTGAAGGCTCATGGGCACACGCCAACGAAGACTCATCCTTCTATGAACTCAAGGCTAATGTGGAAAACATCTTCGCACGTCTCGGAGTAGCCATTGGAGGAGCAATCGTCGTAAAACAAGGCAACAACAACATCTTCTCCAAATCACTCAACATAGAAAACCGCGGCGGAAAGATTATCGCACAGTATGGAATCATCGCAGCAAAACAACTGAAGAAACTCGGCGTTTCACAGCAAGTATATTATGCTGACATCAACTGGAACGCGCTCACCAAGCTCGCACTCTCCGCAAAGATGCAGTTCAAAGAGGCAAGCAAGTTCCCAACAGTGTCGCGCGACCTCGCACTACTACTTGACAAGAGCGTTGAGTTTGCACAGATAGAGCAAATAGCAAAGCAGACCGAGAAGAAATTCCTAAAGCGCGTGGAACTCTTCGACGTATATGAGGGCAAGAATCTGCCACAAGGCAAAAAATCATACGCAGTAAACTTCATACTCCAAGACACAGAGAAGACGATGAACGACAAACAGATAGACGCTATCATGCAGAAACTCATCGCCAATCTCACAAAACAACTCAACGCCGAGTTGAGATAAACGAATGATGCTAAAGACTAAAGTTAAAGGTTGTTAGTAATCTCACATAAAACCTTTAACCTAAAAAAGTTGAGCGTAAGCGAAACTTAAACAAATAAAACATTAAACATTAATATATACATGGGAAGAGCATTTGAATATCGCAAGGCCACCAAACTAAAGCGTTGGGGCCACATGGCAAAAACATTCACACGTCTGGGAAAACAGATTGCAATCGCTGTTAAAGCTGGCGGTCCAGACGCCGACACAAACCCAGCACTGCGTTCAGTAATCGCTACATGCAAGCGCGAGAACATGCCGAAAGACAACATCGAGCGCGCCATCAAGAACGCTATGGGCAAGGACCAGAGCGACTACAAGGAAGTGACATACGAAGGCTACGGACCTCACGGAATAGCCATCTTTGTAGACACACTCACTGATAACACCACACGCACCGTAGGCGACGTGCGATCAGTTTTCAACAAGTTTGCCGGCACACTCGGCACAACAGGCTCACTCTCTTTCCTCTTCGACCACAAATGCGTGTTCACTTTCAAGAAGCCTGCAGACCTTGACATGGACGAGCTCGTGCTTGAACTCATCGATGTCAACGCTGAAGACGAGTACGACGAGGATGAGGAAGAAGGAACAATCACCATCTACGGCGACCCTAAGAGCTACGCCATGATTCAAAAATTCCTTGAAGACAAAGGTTTCGAAGACATCGGTGGAGAGTTTACATACATCCCTAACGACCTCAAAGACATCAACGACGAGCAGCGCGCTACAATCGATAAGATGGTGGAAAAACTCGAGGATTTCGACGATGTGCAGAACGTTTACACCAATCTCAAGCCAAAGGTGGAACAATAAATATCAAAAAATCAGCCGAAAACGCCAAAAAATGAGATAAATAGCAGGAGTATGTCGTAAAATAAGTGTACTTTTGCAGCCGGAAAACATCAAAAAGATGTGATTCCACATTTATTTCATTCAATAGGTATAACTTATTTTCATTATTATGGCAGAAAAGAAGACAACTACTAAGGAAGCTGCTGAGAAGAAGCCAACAACAGCAAAAAAGGCTTGCGCCACAAAGAAAACATGCGCTTCAAAGAAGGCAGCAGAGAAGGCAACAGCTATCGACGCTGTTTCAGCAGGATGGAAAGCTGGTGAGGTTTACGAGGCTCTCAACGCATCAGAAAATGCTCTCAGCGTAAAAGAGATTGCCAAGGCAGCAAAAATATCTGAGGAAGAAACACTCATCGGTATGGGATGGCTCTTCAAAGAAGGCAAAATCACTGAGACCGAAGGCAAATATACCCTCGCCTAAAACTCAAGAACAATACAATACAAGAAACTGTGCGGAAGAAGTTATTCCGCACAGTTTTTTTTGTACAAATACCAGCCCCTCAATCTCCCGATAGGGGATTGTGGGACTGGTACTTAAGGTAACGATATTTATACCCTCAAAGCATCTTTTTATGAGTTTCACCGATACTCAATGTGAGTTTCACCGATACTCAATGTGAGTTTCACCGATACTCGATGTGAGTTTCGCCGATACTCGATGTGAGTTTCGCCGATACTCGATGTGAGTATTTTGCAGGGGGTATCAGGTTTACCTGAATAGTTTCTGCGCCATTGTGTAAAGAGCTCGACGCCATGTGAGGAACTCGTGAGCTGTGCCTTCTGACACATGACTTTCAGCATTGTAGCCAGCTGCCTTGAGGTCTTCTACAGCCTTCGTCACACGGTCAGGAGTTTCCTTGCTTCCGCAGCTGATGAAGATATAGTCAGGCTTAGCCTTACCGTCAAGTTCCTGCGGTGTATAAACGCCGCCACTGAGAACGCCGTAGCTGCCGAATGTGTCAGGACGAGCGAGTGTGACAGCGTGTGTTCCCATTCCTCCCATTGAAAGTCCCGCCATGGCGCGATTCTTCTTGTCTGCCAAGGTGTAGAAGTGAGAGTCGATATATGGAACAAGTTCGTCCACAAGAACTGTCTCGAGAGCCTTCATGGATTTTGCTATGGCGTCGCGGTCGCCAAACTTGACATCGTTTGTCAGACCGTAAGTCATCACTACGATAAACTCCTTCGCCAATCCGTCAGCTATGAGGTTGTCCATGATAATGTTGGCTTTTCCCTGCACTGGCCATGAAGTTTCGTTCTCTCCCCAGCCATGCTGCAGGTAGAGCACAGGATAACGCTTTGCCTTTCCCTTTACAGTCTTACCATAACCGGCAGGTGTGTAAACATAGGCTGGACGAAGCTGGTCGCCATCGTACTTGCTTGGGAAAAGCACAAGCTGCGTGTTGCCGTGCTCGATGTTTGTGCGCTCGGCATAGAAAGCTTGGTCATGGGCTGGCACCTCGACACCGCTCATCCAACGCGCGCCGCCGTAGTAGCTGTTTGTTCCCGGGTCAACGACTGACGCACCGTCAACCGACATTGTGTAATAGTGGAAGCCTTCGTCTTCAGGTGTTCCCGTGATGCCTTCCCAATAGCCGTCCTCCTGCTTTTTGAGAACTGTGCCCGACATGCCACCGCCGTGACCAGCTGAGCAGATAACGTATTTTGCCTCTGGTGCGTGAATGCGGAACTTGACATAGCCCTGAGAGTTAACCTGCGGGTAGAGCTGGCGTGGTTGACATGTGGTTGACGGCTTGAAGTCGTCCTTGATAGCGACATTCTCTTCTGCCGCATCGAACTCCGTAAGCACGCGAACAAGGTTCTTTGGTTTATAGTCCTTATCGAAAGGCAGAGGGTAGTTGTTGGCTCCGAGCCATGAGTCGCGGTCGGAGAGGTTCCAGAATGTCACGCATTCTACCTTCTTGCAGTTACGCAACTGTCGGAAGAGCATTGAATACTGTGCCTCCTGAAGAGTCTTCATATCCTGTGAAACGGTAACGCCCTCATTGCGCGAGAAGCGCAGCTGTCCACCCATCTCCTGGTTCACGCGGATGTCGAGCTCAGTAACATGGATGTGGTCAACAATCTCTGAATATTTGTCAAGGGCTGCCTTTATGTCTTCCTCCGAAGGTCCGTAGATGTTATAGTGTCCCTGCATGCCGATACCGTCAACCTTGATGCCAGCATCTTTCATGCCCTTTACAAGGTTGTATATGCGGTCGCGCTTCACGGGATCGCACTCATTATAGTCGTTGTAGAAGAGCAGCGCCTTCGGATCAGCCTCGCTTGCAAACTGGAATGCCTTGTGGATGAATTCCTCTGAACCGACAATCTTGTAGAAGTTTGACTCGCGCAGCGGCTGTCCCCATTTAGAGTCGCTGATGGCCTCGTTGAACACATCCCAGCAGTAAACGACATCGGCATAACGTTTCATCACAACGTCGATATGGTCCTTCATACGCTTGTAGAGCACTTCCTTCTTAACAAACTTCATGCCCTCGTACGGGTTCTGCATCTTTGGTCGCTCACCAGGCTTCATCTGGCTGAAGTCTGGGCGCTGGCGTGGTTGCTTTGCCTTCTCGTTAAGTGCAGCCTCCTGCTTCTTGTTATAGTCGTAGAACATCCACTCTGCCATCTGACTGTGCCACATGAGGTTATGTCCGCGCAACTTGATTCCGTTCTTACGGCAGAAGTCGGCTATCTTGTCGGCTCTCTCAAAGTTCCACACTCCTGGCGCGGGATGCATCTCGCCGGGCTTCATGTCGTTCTCGGCAGTGATGCTGTTGAATTCGCGTTTCACAAGGGCAATCTGCGCCTCGTCAGTGACATTACGCTGGTTCAACGCCACACCAACCATAAAATAATCTTTGTACGCGTCTTTCAAAGGCTTGAAGACAGGCGCTGGTCTGCGGCCCGGCTGGGCACTTGCGCTCATAATGACCATTACGGCGCACAGAATAGTCAGTGAGAATCTTTTCATAAGTCTCACCCCCCAACCCATCCTTGTAAATAGATGCTAATATTTATGCGGCGTGTTGCCACAATTATTAATCATTCAAAAGAATATAGCAAGGCTTTAAGGGGGATTTTGTTGTTAAGGTTAATATTATTGTTGTTATTTTTGTCTAAGTCTAAGTCTGAGTCTGAGTCCGACCCCCCTCAGGGGTTGGGGTCCAGTCAAAGTCTAAAACTGCTCCAGGATTCTTATTCGGTCATTGATGTCAGGATGAGTGGAGAAAAGATTTGACAAGAATCCGGAACCTGTAAGTCCTTGTGGATGAGCAATGAAGAGTTGTGCTATGTCATCACGCTTGCAATCGCCAAGACCGGGATTGCCCGATATCTTTCTCAACGCCGACGCTAAGGCAAGCGGATTTCCACACAACTCGGCTCCTCCTGCATCAGCCATATACTCGCGCTTACGGGAAATGGCGAAACGAGTGAGAAGGATGAACACATAGGCTATCGCCATGCAGACAACCGCCACGAGCAACACTACTATCACGCCGAGTTTGTTGTCCTTGCTGTTGTTGCTGCTCCTTGAATTTCCACCATAAACGAAGGTGTTGAAAAGAATGCGAACCAGCAACGAAAGCAGTGTTGACACAATGCCGACGAAGACAATAGAGGTGATGAGCAAGCGAGTGTCGCGGTTGCGGATGTGGGTGAGCTCGTGTGCTATCACGCCTTCCAATTCCTCGTCGTTAAGACAGTCGATGATGCCGGTGGTAAGGGTTACGGCATAGCTTTTCTGGTCTATACCAGAGGCATAGGCGTTGAGCTGCGGGTCGTCAACAACGAAAATCTTTGGCGTTTCCATGCCACATGTCATGCAGAGGTTTTCCACCATATTGTAGATTCTCTTGTTTTCCCTTCTCTCCAAAGAACGCGCTCCCGTAGCGTTTCTCACCATCTCTGCATTGAAGAAATAGGCAATAAAAAACCATATAGCGACACCTCCGGCAACAAACGGCGCAACCTGAACAAAGTGCATGTTCGTTTCATCGGCATTGAAAACAGTGATGACTTCGCCATACGCGTCGTAGCCGCCATTTTCCGTTCCAAAGATAATGGCGCAAAACACCCACAACATGCCAAGCATGATGAGAGGAAAGGCAAGCAGCAACAACATACTCTTGATGTTGTTGCGCCTGACCTGCGTGTACATTCCTACGTATTGCATGAGTTAGAATTTCACTTCTGGTGCCTTGCTTACAGATGCTCGCTCTTCGGGAGCAACCTCAAACATTGGCTCTTTGTGGAAGCCGAACATTCCCGCAAGGATGTTTGAAGGGAATGTCTGAACAGCGTTGTTGAGTTCCTTAGTAGCTGAATTGAAGAAACGACGAACGGCAGCAAGCTTGTTCTCTATGTCTGACAGTTCGCTCTGAAGCTCAAGGAAGTTCTGGTTCGCCTTCAAGTCGGGATAAGCTTCCACAGCAACCTTAAGATTGGCAAGCGCCTGACCAAGCTGCTGCTCAGCCTGAATCTTGTCGTTGATGGAATTGGCAGTCATAGCCGCAGCGCGCGCATTGGTAACCTTCTGCAATGTCTCAGACTCGTGAGCCGCATAGCCCTTGACTGTAGCAACAAGATTTGGGATAAGGTCGTGACGCTGCTGAAGCTGCACATCGATATTTGCGAAGGCTTGTTCGCGGTTGTTACGAAGCTTTACAAGATTGTTGTATAGGGAAATAGCCCATATAATAAGTAATACAACAATCACAAGAATTACGATAAGTGTCATACAATTGGGGTTTTAAGGTTTTTAGATTTTGTAAATATTTTTTTCTTTTGTATCCGCCTTTTGTAGCAATTGGCAAAGTCGCAAAGCCCGCAGGTGTATTCGAGTTTGCGGACGCTCTGCCCCACTCCAACAACTCCGCTGACAGATTTTATAGGCATCATCAGACAGGATTCGGTGAGCTGCACTCCGCTGGGGTTGTCTATGGGGAATGTGGAAAACAGGAGTTTCTGTTCCCTCACATGCCAGCCGCAATAGCCTGGCGAGAAGCGGTTTGTATGAAACATGTTAGTGGGTTGCACCAGTGCTTCAAGTTCGCGCTCCATGATATCGGCGGTCTTTTCTGCCAAGACGCTTCCGATGGCATTTGCGGTGAACTCCTTCATCATATCGTCTTCAGCCTTCAGCCGCTCCTGATACTCCTGGAACTTCATGCCTGCGGAACAAACAAAGAAGGCGAAGAGCGATGAGCCTTTCAACTGCCGATAGATTATTTTCCCTATATCAAAAGTCTTGCCGTTGGTTGTCAAAGTGTATCTTCCGCCATCTTCTTCCGCCAACTCGCCTTTTGTCAGGTAAAAGCATAACTCTGGTTCCAAGAAGTCAGCCACTTCGGAAAGCACGGCATCAACCTCTTTCCTCACATCGTCGCAAACATTACTGTCGATGTCCGGATTTGTCGCGTCGCCATAGCCCATCTGTTCATATATCTCAGGCAGCGTAACTCCCAAATCCTTATATTCCAACTTCTTGCAAAACATTCAGCCTTCTAAGTTTCTAAAGGGGAAATTTATTTGTGATGATTATAATTACGATTTATTGTTTATGTTTATGTTTATTGTTTATTGTTTATGTTTATTGTTTATGTTTATTGTTGTTGTTTGTTGTTTATTGTTTTTGGTTTATTTGTTTTCTTCGATATCATCTCTTCAAGCTGCTCTGATGTGAGTCTCAGATGGAATGTGCCACTCTCAGCCACAGCTATTCGCCCGGTCTCTTCGGACACGACAATGGCTATGGCATCGCTCACCTGCGACACTCCCATCGCGGAACGGTGTCGAAGACCCAACTCCTTCGGTATGTCATAGTCGTGGCTTACAGGGAGAATGCAACTGGCAGCCTTTATCCTTCCATTTGATATCAGCAACGCCCCATCATGCAGCGGAGAGTTCTTGAAGAATATGTTCTCTATAAGTCGTTGATTGATTTTGGCATCAAGGATATCGCCCAACTGGACAATATCGTCCAACTTCTGCCCTTTCTCGATAACTATGAGCGCACCGGTCTTTTGCTTTGACATGTTAAGACAAGCTCGGACAATGTAAATATACTCGTCACGGCTGACCTTGCTATTACTCTCTTGGTCAGAATGGAAGAATGTTATGAAGCGACGAACGCTCTTGTTTGTTCCAAGATTATAGAAGAATTTCCTGATTTCCTCCTGAAAGATGACAATCAGCGAGATTACTCCCACATTAGTCAGGCTCGACATCGTCTTGCCCAACAGCCTCATCTGAAGTACCTCGCTCGTAACAAGGTAAAGAAGGACAAAGATGACAATGCCGACAAACACATATAGCGAACGGGAACGACGGAGCACACGATAAAGATAAAACAATATCAGAGCTACCGCCACGATATCCAGCACATCTATTATTCCAAAGTCTATTACTTCAAGCATTTTTCCGTAAGTTTAACAACCTCGCAAGCACTTTTCACGTCATGGACACGAAGAATATCCACCGCGCCTATCATCACAGCCATGGTATTTACCACCGTTGTTCCATTCAGCGAATCTTCGGGCGTGACTCCAAGAGTCTTGTAAATCATGGATTTGCGCGAGACACCAACAATTATCGGCAGTTCAAGTTCACGCAGAAATGCCAAATCCTTCAGAATGGCGAAGTTCTGTTCCAACGATTTCCCGAAGCCGAAGCCAGGGTCAAGGATTATGTCTTTCTGACCGAGGTCACGCAGCTTCTGCACTTTCTCGGCAAAGCCTAACATCATGTCACGCAGTGTTGCCTTGGTTGACATCAGGACATACGGCACGCCTAAATCGGCAACCGTCGGAAACATGTCATCATCTTCGCCCTCCGACACATCGTTTATCATCATGTCGCCGTACTCTCTGACGCACATCCTTGCCACCTTCGGGCGGAAAGTGTCAAGAGAGAGGGGCATTTCCGGGGCAGCGTCTCTGATTATAGGCAAGGCAAACCGCAGTCGTTCCATCTCCTCCTGCTCCGTGGCAAGAGAACCGCCGGGACGCGTAGAACAGGCACCCACATCAATCATGTCACCGCCTTGCGACACAATCTCAAGGACACGCTCCCTTATTTCTTCTTCTGACTGCTTGCGCGAACCTGAGAAGAAAGAATCGGGAGTGCAGTTCAGAATGCCCATTATCTTCATATCATCATTTTGAAGGCTTGCAATATTGCCGAACGTGGTTTATTTCACAAAATATTTGTGCAAAGTTAATATTATTTCTCTTTTTTTACAAACAAATTAAGAAAATTTAGTAATTTTGCGGCGGAATTGGTCTAAACTCAAAATGGCTAATGGCTAATGGCTAATCAAGGAAACCAAACAACATAAAATATATGGCAAAAGCATTATTGATGATTCTCGATGGTTGGGGCATCGGAAAGCACAACAATGGAGATGTTATCTACAACACTCCTACCCCTTATCTTGACTACCTCACAGCAGTATCAGCACACTCCCAGCTCAACGCTTCTGGTGAGGATGTTGGTCTCCCCGACGGACAAATGGGAAACTCTGAGGTTGGTCACCTCAACATTGGCGCCGGACGCATTGTTTATCAGGACCTTGTAAAGATTAACCGCGCGTGCAAAGACGGCTCTATCCTCGAAAATCCAGAGATAAAGAGTGCTTACACATACGCTAAGGAGAACGGCAAGAAGCTCCATCTTATGGGCTTGACATCAAACGGCGGCGTTCACTCTTCACTCGACCACCTGAAGAAACTCATTGAGATTGGCAAAGAATACGGACTTTCGCAGCAGACCTTCGTTCACTGCTTCATGGATGGCCGCGACACTGACCCTAAGTCTGGCGCTGGCTTCATTCAGGAAATCACTGACGTTTGTGCTGCCAACGACGCAAATATCGCTTCTATCGTAGGTCGTTTCTACGCAATGGACAGAGACAAGCGCTGGGAGCGCGTAAAAGAGGCTTACGACCTGATTGTTGAAGGCAAAGGAACACCTGCAGCAGACATGGTTCAGGCTGTTAACGACTCTTATGCTCAGGAAGTTACAGACGAGTTCATCAAGCCTATCACAAACTCTACAGTTAACGGAAAGATTGAGGAAGGCGATGTTGTTATCTTCTTCAACTACCGCAACGACCGCGCCAAGGAACTTACTCAGGTGCTCTCACAGCAAGACATGCCTGAGCAGGGAATGAAGACTATCCCTAACATCCAGTATTACTGCATGACTCCTTACGACGCATCTTTCACCGGCGTTCACATCCTTTTCCCGAAAGAGAATGTTGAAAACACTCTCGGCGAATATCTCTCAAAGCAAGGCTTGAAGCAGTTGCACACAGCAGAGACAGAGAAATACGCCCACGTTACATTCTTCTTCAACGGCGGTCGCGAGAAGCCTTACGAGAATGAAGACCGCATTCTTGTTGCCTCTCCAAAGGTTGCTACCTACGACCTCAAGCCTGAGATGTCGGCTTATGAGGTTAAGGACAAGCTCTGCGCAGCCCTCAAGACAGGAATGTACGACTTTGTTGTCGTTAACTTTGCCAACGGCGATATGGTAGGTCACACTGGTATCTACAACGCCATTGCAAAGGCTGTACACGCTGTTGACAACTGTGTTCATGACGTGATAGAAACAGCAAAGGCTTCTGGTTACGAGGCAATAATCATCGCTGACCACGGAAATGCAGACAACGCTATCAATCCGGATGGCACTCCAAACACAGCACATTCTCTCAACCCAGTTCCTTTCATCTATGTTACAGACAACAACAGCGCAAAGGTTAAGGACGGACGACTTGCAGATGTCGCTCCTTCAATTCTCCACATCCTTGGCTTGGAGCAGCCTGCAAACATGACTGGCGAGAATCTGATTATTGACTGATACTCCAAACAAACAACTTAGTTATCAAACAAAAATCGTGAGCGGGAATAAATCCTACTCACGATTTCTTTTTAGAAGTACCACCCCATTGGGAAATTAACATTATTCAAGTCGAAAGGCGGCTCAGGCGGAAATTCTTTGTCAATCGCCTCTTTAATAAAATCTGCGATGGTTTTATCGGGTTGTGATTGTTGGTTCAACAATGTTTTATTTAATCTCTTCAACTCTTCCAATTCGGCCTGCAACTTTTCTTCTGTTTTGTTCTTCACTTTTTTCAGAGGATAACCACAATGAATGCAAACCGCAGCCTTGCTTGAAACCTTTCCTTTACACTCGGGACAATTTATTAAAGCCATAATCTTTTACTGTTTTTATTTTGATAAACATTTATTTCAATAGTCCGTTAAAAACAAAGCCTTCTAAGCAGCCCGGGAAATTAACATTAATTAATTGAAAATCAGTAAAATAAGTCTTCTAAACATTTGGTCAAGTTAATTATTTTTCGTATCTTTGTAGCTGATTACCATTCATTTACAAAATACTCAAAATGAATCAACTTGACCAGCTTAGAAGCCACTGCGAGATGGCATTAGCCTTAAGCGGCGCAAAGGTACGAAAGAATTTCCAAACTTTCTTCATCCAGACAATGATAATTTACGCAACGACGTTTAATCGCATCAATTTCTCTCAAATGGGCCGGCTTTCGTCGTCGGGGGAGCAGCGTTACCGACAGAACTTTGAGAAAGACTTTGACTGGATTGCATTCAACAGGCAATTCCTGTCAATCCTCCCGTTGAGGCGCTTTGCAATCGCCATAGACCCGACCTACATCTCCAAGTCAGGCAAGCACACCCCCGGCCTCGCTTATTTCTGGTCGGGCGCCGCGGGCATGGCCAGGCGCGGTCTTGAGACTCTCGGGTTCGCTGTTGTTGACGCTGACGGAAAGGACGCTGTCGCGCTATGCGCCAGGCAGACATTCTCCGGCAAGGTGTCAAAGGGCAGGCGCCCGGGCTGCCTGAAATGTTGCAAGGGCAACAACTCCCTGTATGAGCAGTACCTTAGGGCCATCTATGGCGACAGGGACAAATTCCGGCAGATATGCCGTCTGTTTGTCGCGGACTCGTATTTCTCCGTCTATCCGTTTGTGCAAGGCCTGACCTCCATGGGCTTCGACCTTGTCAGCCGCCTGCACGACAACGCCTCCCTGAGGTATCTCTATGAGGGAGAGAGGACGGGGAAACGCGGCAGGCCGGTCAAGTATGGAGGCAAGGTTG
>JABUUE010000002.1:20362-62954 GCA_021443335.1 Bacteroidaceae bacterium | reverse complement strand
TCGTGGAAAGGACCCATCCAGTCGAGAGCACCGCGCTGTGCTGTTGTAGAGCAGTTTGCGTACATCCAGTCCATACCCTTAGCGCCGAAGAGAGGCATAAGCGACTGAGTAAGCTCCTCAACAGTCTCGTTGAAAGCCTCTGATGGAGTGTGACCGTTCTCACGGAGAACCTCATACTGCGCAAGGAGAAGACCTTGGATAGCACCCATCAAAGAACCACGCTCACCAGTAAGGTCAGAAGTAGCCTCACGCTGGAATGTAGTCTCAAACATATAGCCAGAACCGATACCGATACCAAATGCAAGAACCTTCTCGAGAGCCTTACCAGTAGCATCCTGATATACAGCATAAGAAGAGTTCAAGCCGCGGCCTTCGAGGAACATAGTACGGAGAGATGTACCAGAACCCTTAGGAGCAACCATGATAACATCAATATCTGTTGGTGGAACAACGCCTGTGCGGTCGCTCCAGTTGATAGCGAAACCATGAGAGAAATAGAGAGCCTTGCCTGCTGTAAGGTATGGCTTGATTGTTGGCCAAAGCTGCATCTGAGCAGCGTCTGACAGAAGCATACAAACGATAGTACCCTTTTCTGCAGCCTCTTCGAGAGAGAAGAGTGTCTCGCCTGGCTTCCAGCCGTCGGCTACAGCCTTGTCATAAGTCTTGCCTTGACGCTGACCAACGATTACGTTGAAGCCGTTGTCGCGGAGATTGCAAGCCTGACCAGGACCTTGTACACCATAACCGAGCACTGCGATAGTCTCATTCTTCATTACCTCGCGTGCCTTTTCAAGAGAAAATTCTTTGCTGGTGATCACTGTCTCGATAGTGCCACCAAAATCTAATTGTGCCATTATTTGGGTTTTTAGTAGTTGGTTTTTTATTCAAACTTGATAAAGTTCATAGGAACTTCGGGGTAAACCTGATAAAGTTCATAGGAACTTCGGGTTAAGGATATTTCCGCAAACAGCAAAGCCATATAGCGGAAAACACCGTTTTGAGTGTGCAAAAGTAGCAAATTGTAAGGAAACAGGCAAATATTATGACACAATTAAGCCTATTCTTCCGTTATTTTGACAAAAGTCACTTTACATCTTACCACTTCCACCTCTTCTTGCAAGTTATCGTTGCTCTTTCGGACACTTATCATTATGCCACCGTCGGCATCTGTCTCGCGGTAAAAACGGAGCGTGTCGCCGCAATAACTCTCTGCAACATAGGCTATATCTATTCGGCGCAAGAAATGGGTTTTGTAGTGTTCTAAGGGAAAGATGTCCAGAACGCGCTCAATGTATTTTATGCTGTTCATGTGACCATTGTAGTCGGTGTCGCTGTATGTTACTTTAAACTCGCGGCATTTTTGCGCCTCCTTGCTCATCTTCACTCGTGAAAGACTGCCTATCTTACATTCCTTGTCAGGCTCTATGTAGTTCACGATATGACCATCATGCATCTTCAGAATGTCCTGCGGCTGCCTTGTGTCTGTATCTATGAGCGCCCAGATGCTTTTGCCATAACCCAAAGTGTTACCATCATGGTCGCTGACACGGAAGTCTCTGTAAGTGAAATAACGCATAGCGCTCTCCACCCATGTCTCCACCGAGAACATGTCGTAGGCGTGCGGCATGGCTTCCATCTCTATCGCAAGGCGGGAAAGCACCCAAGTCTTGTGCAGAGGACTGAGGTAGTTTATTCCCATGCCACGCTCGTTAGCGTGGAAATCGGCAGCGTTGAGCATGTGATTTCCCAACTGTCCCAAGAACAGTTGCTTTGAGAAATCACAGTGAAAAGGCTCGCAAAGAAAATCGTATTTTCCTACTTTCAACAACATTTTCTATCTTTTGTTTTGCCCATCCAAGTGTTGTGGCTTATAGGTGGGCACTAATTTATAGAACCCACATTATAACAATCAAGTAGCCAAGTTTATATCAATCCTATCTGATTCATGAACACAAGGGCTATAGCTATCGGGCATAAGTACTTGATAAGGAAGAGATAATACCTGAATAGAGCATGATTCTTGTAAGTGCCATTATTGGTAAACTCGCCGCGGATTCTGTCTCGTGGACCAAACCACCCGAGGAAGATACAAGTAAAGAAGCCTATCAACGGAAGAAGAATCTGACCTGTTGCATAGTCAAAGAAGTCAAACAATGACATTCCAGCCATCTTTAGCCAGTCCCAGTCGCCAAGAGACAAAGAGCAGAACGAGCCGATAATCATCGCACACACAGTAACCACCGTAGCCGCCTTTTTCCTTGTCATCTGCGTCTCTTCCTGCACAAAAGCCGTTGCCACCTCATGAAGCGACATCAAAGAGGTTAGTGCCGCGAGCGACAGCAGTGAGTAGAACGACACAGACACCACCGCTCCAACAACAGGCATGGAGGCAAACGCCTGATTGAACACATTAGGCAATGTTACGAATACGAGCGACGCTCCGGCATCAGGTCTTATGCCTACCGCAAACGCCGCTGGGAAAATCATCATTCCCGCAAGAATAGCCACCGCACTGTCAAGGACACTTATCTGCACAGCCGTCTGCATAAGGTTTGTCTGACGGCTGAAATAAGATGCGTATGTGCAGACGCAGCCCATGCCTATTGACAACGAGTAAAACGATTGTCCCATAGCCGCGAGCACAGCATTGGGCGTCAGTTTCGAGAAGTCAGGATAGAAGAGGAACGTCAATCCTTCGCCAGCTCCCGGAAGCATGCAGCTTGCCACAACGATAACAAGCAACAGCACAAACAGCAGAGGCATAAAAATCTTCGACATCTTCTCAATGCCTTTCTGCACGCCTCTTGTTATCACATAATGGCAAATGATGATAAGTCCCAAAGTCCAGACTATCGGCTCCCACGGGTTCTGCGAGAACTCCGTAAAATGCTGTTCCACAAGTGCCGGGGTACTGATATCGCTTATGAACGACGCAAAGATGTAATGGAAACACCAGCCTGACACTATAGCATAATAGCAGGTTATGGCACAGCCCGTGACGACGCTCACATAGCCTATCCACTTCCACGGCCTGCCGTCAGCCATCTTCGTGAAAGCGCGCGCAGTATTGGCTTGGGCAGAGCGGCCGATGATAAACTCACTAACCATACACGGAATGCCTAACAGCAACACGCACAACGCATAGACTACAATGAACGCTGCACCGCCATTCTCACCCGTGATATAAGGGAAACGCCACACATTGCCAAGTCCGACAGCGCTTCCCGCCGTTGCAAGTATAACTCCTACCTTACTGCCAAAGTTGCCTCTGTCCGTCATAGTTTCACTGTTGCCTCCTTCAACATCGCGCTCTTTGCTGTCAGAGTAACAGGCTTGCCCGTTCCGTCACTTTGCAGAACCACGAGGCAGCGGCCGAACAGAGCCTTACGCTTGTTGTCCTTGAAGCGTTCGAGGGAAGACTGGCTGCCGTTGTCAACACCCGCAATCTTCGCACCGCCTTCTACCTCAAAGAATATCTGGTCTTCTGCCAACGGACAAAGAGTGCCGTCATTGTCAACAACCTCTACAGTCACGAATACCATGCTTGTGCCGTCAGCCTTCATCTCCTTTTTGTCCGGTGTAAGGCGAATGTGATGAGCTGTGCCGGCAGTCTTCTCAACAGTCTCACGAACCACCTTTCCGTCTTTCTTTGCCACAACCTTCACCTCTCCCGGCTCATATTTCACTCTCCAACCTACATGGTAAGGAGTGTTGAGGATAGAACCATCGAAGTTTCCTGAGCCTTTGAAAATATCGGTGTTCTTATGTTCTGGCTGCAATGCCGGACGGTTGTCAGTCTTCTTTCTCACGCCCTGGCTCTTGCCGTTGATGAAAAGTTCCACTTCATCAGCATTGTTGTAGTAGCACCACAAGTCTATCTCCTGACCTTTTATCCAGTTCCAATGCGGGAAGAGGTGCAGCACATCCTTGTTTGTCCACTCGCTCTGATACATGTAATATGAATCTTTCGGGAAACCGGCAAGGTCAATGATTCCGAAATAAGAGCTGCGTGCAGGATATGAGTACGGCGTAGGCTCTCCGATATAATCCCATCCAGTCCATATAAACTGTCCGGCAACGAAATCATTATGCTTCACAACATCCCACAATGTCTCGTGTGTTGAGCTCCAAGGGGCGTGCATATTGTCGTATGAAGAGCACATGTAAGAAGGGTCTGTGTATGGCATCCACCACTCTTTCGGCGCATTTGTAACCTTGTCTGAAGGCATGGTGTAGAAGCCGCGGGTCTGAAGCGCAGAAACACTCTCGGAGAAGATGAAAGGCTTGCCCGGGAAATTCTTTGGCACGTCACGCACCCACTGATGGTGATAGTTGAAACCTATTAGGTCTATGCCGCCGCTGCGGAAAAGATGGTTGTTAGGGTCAGGCTCGTTGCAGCCGGCAGTGATAAGTCTTCCCGTGCCTCTGTCAGTATCCTTTATTATGTCGGAAAGGTTCTTTGCAAGCACCGAGTTGATGCTCATCTCGCCGTCCTTTGCGAGGGTGGAAGCGTCGTGACCGGCATTCAGAATCATGTTTGCCTGCTCGAGGGTCAGCGTGTCGGCACTCGCATCGCTCCACTGCTCCAGAACCTCATTGCCGATAGACCACATGATGATTGAAGGGTGGTTGCGGTCGCGGACCACGAGGTCTGTCAAATCGCGGTTTGCCCACTCGTCGAAGAAGCGCGCGTAGTCGTTCTTTGTCTTCTTTCTGCGCCACATGTCAAAACACTCATCCATCACGAGGAAGCCCATCTCGTCGCAGAGGTCAAGAAGTTCCGGCGCTGGAGGGTTATGTGAACAGCGGATGGCGTTGCAGCCCATTTCCTTCAGCATCGTCAGCTGACGGCGCAGAGCGTCTTCGTTGATGGCAGAGCCCAAGCAGCCGAGGTCGTGATGCTGGCACACGCCGTTTATCTTCATAGACTTGCCGTTGAGCGAGAAGCCTTTGTTCACATCGAAATTGAAGTAGCGCACACCGGTCTTCGTGTTATACTCGTCGAGCACCACGCCGTTCTGAACAATCTCCGTCTTCACGTTGTACAGATAAGGACGGTCAACCGACCACAGCTGTGGGTTTGAGAACGCAGCGACAGTCTCTGAAACCTTCATCTCACGAGTTCTTCCCGACATCTTCTGCTTTGTCTGCGCCACCTTCTTGCCGTTGGCGTCATAGACAGTGTTCACCACCTGGAAGTCGGCAGCATCGGGAGCATGACCATCAACCTTCACCTGAATCTTCATCTGAGCCTTCTTGCCGTTGTTCAGTGCCACCGTGTTCACGAATGTTCCCCAGTGAGCCACGTGAAGCTGGTTTGTCTGCACAAGATAGACGTGACGATAGATGCCGCAGCCGGAATACCAGCGTGAGTTCGGTTGGTCGCTGTTGTCAACCTTCACCACAAGCACGTTCTCGCCACTGAGGTTCAGATATGGAGTCATATCGTAGCGGAAAGAGCTGTAGCCATAAGGGCGGGTGCCGAGCTCGTGGCCGTTGAGATAGACGGTAGAGTTCATGAAAACACCGTCGAAATCTATGAAGTAGCGGTCAGTGTTATCACCACTTCTGTTCGCCTTCACGGCAAAATGCTTGCGATACCAGCCGATGCCTCCAGGCAACGCGCCGCCGCCAGCACCTGAGGGGTTGCTTGCCAAGAAATCGCCCTCGACAGCCCAATCGTGCGGAACATTGAGTTTGCGCCACTGGGAGTCGTCGTAATTAACGTCAGCAGGATTGCCGAACTTAGCCTTCCCCTCTTGCTCTTCAGGCACAAGGGCGAAACGCCAGTCGTTATCAAACAAGCCGCGGTTCTGTGCGCTAACAGCTACCACAGAAAGGCAAAACAGCAATGACAGTATGAAACACTTTTTATTCATTTCTTTTGGATTTATTATGGACGTTACAGGTGAGATGTTGAAGCAGGCAATGCCCATGAACGAAGCAGCTCTTAACTTCACGGTGCAAAGTTACGGAAAATTTTTGAAACAGCAAAATAAATCGGAAATTAATTTAGGTGTGCGCAATCAAGATTCTTCGTTCATTCATTCATTCACTCAAAACTTGCGTACATAGTCAGCCGTCCCAGAGCTAACACAGGGGCAAAAAACATCCCTCCCTTTTGCTTCACAGCATAAGGGAAGGACAATCTAATTACAAAATCTAAAAATCTCTATTATTAAATAAAACGAATTGTTCTTGTTTAGGGGGGGTGGAAGAATTTACAGATCCCCACTTTTAACCTTTTGGAACGAACGTCTCAAAGGTGTTGTTGCTGTAATAAATGACAATCTCTTTGATTTTACGTTCCGGGGCTTCCTGCTTATGAACCTCGAACTTTGAGGGCACTGGCTCATATATCGCAGCTTGCTGCGCCTTTGGGTCTTTTTTCTCCGACACCGCGAATGGTATCGCCGCTGGATTGACGTTCGGCTGCCCGTCCTCCGTGAACAAGGTTGGCTCCTCCGTTCCGTTACTTTTAATGGTAGTAACATTGTACATTGGTCCTACGCCATCCAATAGCCACGAGTAAGAAAGATTCGGAAATCCTTTGCGTATCGCTTCCACATGACCGAGAGAAGGGTTGGATTTGCCTGTAAGTATCTGGCTTAATGTTGCGGGATTGATGCCTAACATCTGCGCGAAACTTGCTTGCGTCATCCGCTGTGCTTCCATCAATTGTTTAATGCGATCCTTCATTCGTCGTTAGTTCGTTAGCGAGTGCAAAGGTAAACAACATGATTTAGGAATACAAATATGTATTTAGGATTTTTAAATTATAAATTAAATAATTGCTTTAAATCAATCTTTGTATTTTCTAAACACCGTGATTTATACTTTATAAAATACAAATCAACATTTATAAATAGTAAATTAACAGTTGAAGATATACTCTTTAACATATTCTTGTAACTGATTGTTTATTAGTGTAGTATAAGTGTATTTTGCCTCACTTTATGCCCATTACGCTGCATTCAGGGGTATATTAGGGTTATTTTTATATTAAAACTTTATCATATCACAATAACTTATTTATTATTAGTATATTAATAATGTATTTTCAGTGTTAATACTCTGATTATTATCACCTGCATAGCTTTTGATTTAGGTTTCGTAAGTGTAAATTTTTCGTTTAGATTTTGTAATCGTTTATTTAAAATTTGTAAACCTAAATACCTTGCCCACGACGGGATTTCCGTTCAGGATTGCTAAATATTTACGCTTTACAAATCTTAAACACAGTGTAACACAACTGTAAAAAAACTTTAAAAAACGTAAATTATCACGTTTTTGCAAGGTTTCCTTACAATCAATCAAACAAATAATTTTAAGCTACTCTCGGAGAGGAATAATTCGCATAAGACTTTGTATTTTATCCCCTTATCCCCTATTTTCATTGAACACAAAATATGGTCAGAAAACGCAAAATGGGGCTTTTCCGTGGACTTTCCGCCCCAAAAACCGCAATTTTCCGACTGTTTCATAGGAACTCAGGGGCTGTGTCGGCGATACTCAGAGGCTGTGTCATAGGAACTCGGAAACAAACAAACACAAACAACAACTAAGTAATGATAAAAAAACAAAGATAAATCATTAAACCTTTGCTAAGACAAGTTATGAGAAAATATATATTTGTTTTCTTTGTTAGTAAGAAAAAAGTTTTTTAACTTTGCAGCGGTTTTGAACAATGGTCAAACACACTTGCAGAAATGAGAATCGTAAAACATATAGAGAGCCTGCTGCTCAAAGAAAACTCCGTAATAGTGCCTGAGTTGGGATGCTTCATGGCACACAACATATCCGCGCGCTTCGACGACAAGGAGAACGTGTTCCTTCCGCCTATGCGCACATTGGGTTTCAATCCCCGCGTGACGATAAACGACTCGCTGCTTGTGCAGTCGTACATCGAGACCCACTCCATGTCGTACCCTGACGCTCTGAAGGAAATTGAGAGTGAGGTTAAGGAGATAAAGGCGGCACTGAACGAGCGCGGCATCTTCGACTTCGAGGGTGTGGGAGTGCTCCGCTACAAGAACAGCCAATACGACTTCATCCCCTGCTCTTCCGGTCTGCTGACACCCGTGATGTACGGCTTCGACGCTCTCGACATTCCGACCATAAAGCAGATTCTCGCGCAGAAGAGAAGCGACGACACTACTGTCAACGCCGTGCTCAAGCCATCGTTCCAGCCGTCGGAAGAGAAGAAGAAGAGCATATTCTCCAAGCCTAACGACGAGCCGATAGTCATCACCATCCAGCGCGCCACACTTCGCAAATGCGCTACGGCAGCAGCCATACTCGCGCTCATCGCCCTCTCCGTAATCCCAATGAGATACGCGGCAAGCAGTATGGAGAAGTTGCAAATGGCGTCGGTGGCCAACGCCGTGACGGAAACAAAGGAGCAGACGAAGGCCAATGTATATAAGGTGCAGCCGAAGAAGGTTGTGGCAAAAAAACCGGCAAAGGCTACCCTACTGCCAGCACCGCAAGCGGAGAACGCTAAGTTCACCATCGTCCTCGCTGCCGGCATAACGAAAGAAGGTGCTGCGGCTTACACCGACAGCCTTAGAAACGAGGGCATCAACGCAAGCATCGCAGAAGGGAAATCACCGCAAGTGGTTTACGGCACTTACGCCAGCGCCAGCGACGCACGCAACGAGATAAACAAACACGCCAATCATCCGCGTTTCAGCGTGGCTTGGATAAAAGGATTGAAATGAAACGACTACGCTGCCCGAAATGCGACACCTCGATAACCTTTGACGAGACAAAGTATGAGGAAGGTCAGAAGCTTGTGTTTCAGTGTCCGCAATGCGCCCACCAGTTTGGCATTCGCATCGGCGTGATGAAACAGAAGGAGGCGGCGGTGGCTCATCTGTTGGTCATAGAAAACCAGTTCCACTTCAAGCAACTGCTGCCCTTGCGCATGGGCAATAACATAATCGGAAAATACTGCAAGGGCGCAAAGACGACAGTGCCCATAGAGACTTCCGACCCCAGCATCGACCATTGCCACTGCAACATAACCATCTCAAAAGACAAGAACGGCAAACTCAAATTCATACTTTCCGACGGTCCGAGCTACACGGGGACTTTTGTCGGTGATGAGATTCTCGGCGACAAGGAGAAGAGAATCATCAGTGATGGCACCCTTTTCACGATGGGTGCCACAAGTGTTATATTGAAAGAAATCAACTAACAACATAAAACAAATAATATGAAAATCTCACACATCGAGCACCTCGGCATTGCTGTTCAGAGCATCGAGGAGGCTCTCCCCTATTTCAAAGAAGTACTCGGACTGGAGTGCTACGCAGTAGAAGAAGTTGCTGACCAGAAGGTAAAGACTGCTTTCCTGAAGTGCGGCGAGGTTAAGTTGGAACTTCTCGAGCCAACATCACCAGAGTCAACAATCCAGAAGTGGCTTGACAAGGGCAACAAGGGCGTTCACCACGTTGCTTTCTGCATCGAAGACGGTGTTGCCAACGCTTTGGCAGAGTGCGACGGCAAGGGCGTTCGCCTCATCGACGCTGCTCCACGCAAGGGCGCTGAGAACCTCAACATCGCATTCCTCCACCCGAAATCAACTTGCGGAATACTGACAGAGCTCTGCGAGCATTAGTTCGTGCTTCGCACGAGGCTAATGGCTAATGGCTAATGGCTGATGGCTAAAGGCTAAAGGCTAAAGGTCATAGTTCGCATGAAAGCTAAATAAAGATTTATATAATGTAGAAGGTTCTTTGGCACTTGGCCATTAGCCATTAGCTATTAGCCATTAGCCAAAATTTTTCGAAAAAAATTTACAATATGGGACAATTAGAAAAGATTAAGAATCTCATTGCCAAGCGCGAGAAGGCTATGCTTGGCGGTGGCGAGAAAGCTATTCAGAAGCAGCACGACCGCGGCAAATATACAGCCCGCGAGCGTATAGATATGCTCCTTGACGAAGGCAGCTTCGAGGAGTTTGACATGTTCAAGCTTCACCGCTGCCACAACTTCGGAATGGAGAAGAAGCAGTATGACGGTGACGGTGTCGTTGTTGGTAGCGGTACTATCGACGGCCGTCTTGTTTATGTTTTCGCACAGGACTTCACCGTAAACGGCGGTTCTCTCTCTGAGACAATGGCAGAGAAGATTTGCAAGGTTATGGATATGGCAATGAAGATGGGCGCTCCTGTTATCGGCATCAACGACTCCGGCGGCGCACGTATTCAGGAGGCTGTCAACGCATTGGCAGGCTACGCAGAGATTTTCGAGCGTAACATCCTCGCCTCTGGTGTTGTGCCACAGATTTCAGCCATCTACGGTCCTTGCGCCGGTGGTGCTGTATATTCTCCAGCATTGACCGACTTCACCCTGATGATGGAAGGCACTTCTTACATGTTCCTTACCGGTCCTGCCGTTGTGAAGACAGTTACCGGCGAGGTTGTTGACCAGGAGAGCCTCGGTGGCGCAAGCGTTCACGCATCAAAGTCAGGCGTAACTCACTTCACTGCAAAGACAGAGGAGGAAGGTCTGCAAATGATTCGCACGCTGATGAGCTACATCCCTTCAAACAACATGGAGGAGGCTCCACGCGTGGCTTGCACAGACCCTGTTAACCGCGTGAGCGATGTTCTCAACGAGATTATCCCAGAGAACCCTAACGCTGCTTACGACATGTATAAGGTTATCGCAGAGGTTGTAGATAACGGCGAGTTCTTCGAGGTACAGCCTAAGTTTGCAAAGAACATCATCGTAGGTTTCGCACGCTTCAACGGCCAGTCAGTAGGTATCGTTGCCAACCAGCCATCAGCATACGCTGGTGTACTCGACGTTAACGCTTCTCGCAAGGGGGCGCGCTTCGTTCGTTTCTGCGACGCCTTCAATATTCCTATCGTTTCTCTCGTTGACGTGCCAGGCTTCCTCCCAGGCACAGGACAGGAGTATAACGCTGTCATCCTCCACGGTGCAAAACTGCTCTACGCTTACGGCGAGGCAACAGTGCCAAAGGTAACAGTAACCCTGCGCAAGTCATACGGTGGCTCACACATCGTGATGGGCTGCAAGCAGCTTCGCACCGACCTTAACTACGCATGGCCATCAGCAGAAATCGCCGTTATGGGTGCTGCCGGTGCTGTTGCAGTGCTTTCTGCTCGTGAAGCAAAGGCAAAGAAAGAGGCTGGCGAAGACGTAAAGGCATTCCTCGCAGAGAAGGAGGCAGAATATACAGAGCTCTTCGCTAATCCTTATCAGGCTGCAAGATACGGCTACATCGATGATGTCATCGAGCCACGCAACACTCGTTTCCGCATCTGCAAGGCTTTGGCACAACTCGCTACAAAGCGCCAGTCACTGCCAGAGAAGAAGCACGGAAACATTCCGATGTAAAAAAGTCCCAGCCCCCTTCCTATAAAAAAGGAGGGGGCTGAGTACGAAGTAATAAGTATTTCATACTTATCTTTTGAGGCCAAACACAAAAACGAAGTAGAAATGAAAATAACAATCCAACAGAAACAGACTAACTGGACTCGTCAGTGCAATCCTTATGGTGAGTCACAAATAACAAAGAAGATAATGACAGCCGGCGTGAAGGTTGAAACGCCAAAAGTGCAACTCGCTGCTGGCGGCGAAAAAGTGAAAGCTCCACTGCCAGGTACCATTACAGCTATAAAGGTAAAGGTGGGTGACACAGTAAAAGAGGGTGACACAGTTGTCGTTCTCGAAGCAATGAAGATGGAAAATAACCTTGAGGCACACTGCGACGGCAAAGTGGCAGCTATAGAAGTGGCTGTTGGCGATGCTGTGAAAGAGAACTCTGTGCTTCTGACAATAGAATAACATGATAAAAGGTTTTGACAACGAAGCTTATCTTCGTACACAATCACAACATATCAAGGAACGCATAGCGCAGTTTGGCGGCAAATTGTACTTGGAATTCGGCGGCAAGCTGTTTGACGATTTCCACGCTTCACGCGTTCTGCCAGGCTTTGAGCCTGACTCTAAAATCCGCATGCTCAAGCAGTTGAAGGACGATGCGGAGGTTATTATCGCCATTAACGCCGACGACATAGAAAAGAACAAGGTGCGCGGCGACCTTGGCATCACATACGACATGGATGTGCTTCGTCTCATCGACGCCTTCCGTGGCTATGGCTTGTATGTGAGCAGCGTGGTACTCACTCGTTTCACTGGTCAATCTAACGCTATAAGCTACCAGAAGAAGTTGGAAGGACTTGGACTGAAGGTTTACCGCCACTACCCTATTGACGGCTATCCTCACAACATCAACAAGATTGTGAGTGATGAGGGCTACGGAAAGAATGAGTTTGTGGTGACAGAAAGACAACTGGTTGTCGTCACAGCTCCGGGTCCCGGCAGCGGCAAGATGGCGACCTGCCTATCACAGCTCTACCACGAAAACAAAAGAGGCATCAAGGCTGGATACGCGAAATTTGAGACTTTCCCTATCTGGAACATTCCGCTCAAACACCCAGTGAACCTTGCATACGAAGCAGCCACCGCCGACCTCAACGACATGAACATGATTGACCCGTTCCACCTTGAGGCTTACGGCAAGACAACCATCAACTATAATCGCGACATCGAGATTTTCCCTGTTCTCAACGCGATGATGGAACATATTCTCGGCAAAAGCCCATACAAGTCGCCAACAGACATGGGCGTGAACATGGCAGGCAACTGCATCGTCAATGACCTTGCCACTTGCCAAGCGGGTAAAGACGAGATTATCCGCCGCTACTACAAGACACTTGTCGAGGTGCGCAAGGGCAACGCAAGCCGCTCACAGGTTGACAAGATAGAGATTCTGATGAACCAGGCAGGCGTTTCGCCCGAAGACCGCCCTGTAACCGTTGCTGCATTAAATCGCTCCAAAGAGACTGACGGTCTGCCAGCATCGGCAATACAACTGGCTGACGGAAAGATTGTTTGCGGCAAGACATCAGACCTTCTCGGTCCTGCTTCGGCAATGTTGCTGAACGCATTGAAATATCTTGCCAAAATTCCGGATGCGGTGAACCTTATTTCCCCAATGGTCATCGAGCCTATCTGTGAGCTCGAGACAAAGCAGCTCGGACACACAAACCCAAGACTCCACACAGAGGAGGTGCTTGTGGCTCTGTCTATCTGCGCACTTACCGACATCAACGCTCGCAACGCAATAGAGAAACTCTCTGAGCTACGCGGATGTGAAGTTCACTCAACCGTAATTCTCTCACCAAAAGACGAGACTATTTTCCGTCGTCTTGGCGTAAACCTTACCTGCGAGGCTGTTTATCAGACGGCAAAACTCTACCACGGAAATTAAGGTTATATACTCAACTTTCGCAAGCTCAAGTTTAGTTAAGGTTAGAGGTTAAAGGTAAAAGGTTTGGAGGTTAAACCTTAAAATCTAATCCGTTGAGCATTTGCGAGACTTGAATTATATAGAATACAACCAAATGTATCAACAAGAGAAAATACTGCCTTTCGGCGGCGAGGAACAGAAGAGCAAGCAGGTAACAAGAATGTTCGACAGTATTGCCAACACCTACGACATGATGAACCACTTCACATCGTTAGGCGTTGACAAATACTGGCGTAACAAACTGATAAAGAGCATCGCGCAGCAGGCACAACAGGCAGAAGGCGGAGCGGAAATACTGGACATAGCAACAGGCACCGGCGACCTTGCGATACTTGAAGCAAAGAAACTGAACGTAAAGAAGATAACAGGCATTGACATCTCGGAAGGGATGATGGCTGTGGGCAATGAAAAGGTAAAGAAGGAAGGATTGCAGGACGTAATATCATTCAGTCGTGAAGATGCGACAAAAATGTCTTTCCCCGACAACTCCTTCGACATCATCACCTCCTCTTTCGGCATCAGGAACTTTGAGAATCTTGACGCCGCCTTGCAAGAAATGAACAGGGTGCTGAGACCTGACGGAGTAGTAGCCATACTCGAACTTTCAGACCCTGTAAGTTTCCCGATGAAACAGCTGTTTGAGATTTACTCACATCTGGTACTGCCAACACTGGGCACGGCAATTGCCAGAAACAAAAAATCTTATAATTATCTCGTACATTCCATCGACGCTTTCCCACAAGGCGAGGTGATGACGGAGATAGTCAAAAAAGCTGGATTCAAGAAAGTTTCATTCAAACGACTGACATTTGGCATCTGCACATTATATATTATAAGCAAGTGAACATAAGCAAGTGAACAAAATATAAAAGAACTATGGACAAGTACGGACTTATAGGTTATCCATTAGGTCACTCATTTTCAATTAGCTACTTCAACGAGAAGTTTGAAAATGAACACATTAATGCAGAATACATCAACTTCGAGATGCCTTCGATTGATGATTTTCTTGAGGTTCTTGCAATGAACCCGGAACTCAAAGGATTGAATGTCACCATCCCATACAAGGAGAAGGTGATGCAATTTCTTGACCAGGTAAGTCCAGAAGCAAGAGCTATCGGGGCTGTGAATGTGATAAAGGTGGAGACAAAAGGCGGCAAGACACAGCTGTTGGGTTTCAACAGCGATGTCATCGGCTTCACCGAAAGCATAAAGCCAATGCTCATGCCATACCATAAGAAAGCACTTGTTCTCGGCACAGGCGGAGCGTCGAAAGCTATAGCCTATAGCCTGAAACAACTTGGTGTTGAGCCCGTATTCGTAAGCCGTTACCAGCGTCCAGGCACAATACAATACGAGACAATAACGCCGGAAGTCGTTAAGGAATATAATGTAATCGTGAATTGCACGCCTTGCGGAATGTTCCCTCACAGCGACCAGTGTCCAAACCTACCTTATGAGGCTATGGACAATCACACCATCTTGTACGACTTGATTTACAATCCCGACCAGACTCTCTTTATGAGAAAGGGCGCAAAATACGGCGCAAAGGTGAAGAACGGACTTGAAATGCTTCTGTTACAAGCATTTGCAAGTTGGGAATTTTGGAATGGAACAAGAAAATAAACCGATATAAAACACAAAATAAATTCTAACATAGAATATGGCGGAAACTAACAGATACATGCTGCGCGGCGTGTCAGCGGCAAAAGAAGATGTTCACAATGCAATAAAAAACATTGACAAGGGACTTTATCCAAAAGCCTTCTGCAAGATTATCCCAGACATTCTTGGCGGCGACCCCGAATACTGTAACATTATGCACGCCGACGGTGCAGGCACGAAATCTTCTCTTGCCTATCTATATTGGAAAGAGACAGGCGACCTTTCTGTATGGAAAGGAATTGCGCAAGATGCGCTGATAATGAACATTGACGACCTGCTTTGCGTAGGCGCCACCGACAACATTCTTGTTTCAAGCACGATAGGACGCAACAAACTCAAAGTGCCGGGAGAGGTTATTTCTTCCATAATCAACGGCACCGACGAACTTCTTGCAGAACTCCGCGAGATGGGTGTCGGCGTTTATGCTACCGGCGGTGAGACTGCTGATGTCGGCGACTTGGTACGAACAATAATTGTTGACTCCACCGTCACTTGCCGCATGAAGCGCAGCGATGTCATCGACAATGCAAACATTCGCCCGGGAGACGTAATCGTGGGACTTGCTTCTTACGGTCAAGCCAAATACGAGAAATCGTACAATGGCGGAATGGGAAGCAACGGTCTGACATCCGCACGCCACGATGTCTTCTCAAAATATCTCGCAAACAAATATCCGGAAAGCTTTGACAATGAGGTGCCAAGCGACCTTGTTTATTCTGGAGGTCTGAAACTGACAGACGAGGTGGAAGGCTCGCCGATAAACGCCGGTCTATTAGTGCTCTCCCCTACCCGCACCTACGCTCCTGTTGTAAAGAAACTTCTTGACGAGATGCGCTCGGAAATACATGGTATGGTTCACTGCTCAGGAGGCGCGCAGACAAAGGTTCTGCATTTCGTGGGCGAGAATTGCCATGTCGTCAAAGACAATCTTTTCCCCGTTCCACCACTGTTCAAGACAATTCAGGAGCAAAGCAAAACCGACTGGAAAGAGATGTACAAAGTCTTCAACATGGGACACCGCCTTGAGGTTTATCTTAACCCGGAGAATGCGGAGAAGGTTATTGAAATAAGCAAGAGTTTCAACATCGACGCCCAGATTATCGGACGAATTGAAGAAGGCTGCAAAGGCTTGACAATCAACAGCGAATTTGGAACATTTGAATATTAAGGTGGGTTTATCAACTTACTGAAAACCTTGTACCATTGACAAACTACTTAAACTATGGCAGACAAAAACAGCATACTAGAAAAACTTGAAGGACTCGAAGCGCGCTATGAGGAAGTTTCAACACTTATAACCGACCCAAGCGTAATATCTGACCAAGAAAGATATGTGAAACTGACACGAGAGTGGAAGGAACTTGGTGATATTATGAACGCGCGTAAGAGATATATAAACTGCTTGAACTCCATCGCCGAGGCAAAAGACATTATCACCAACGAGAGCGACCCCGACATGAAAGAAATGGCGAGAGAGGAGTTGCAGATAAACGAAGAATTGCAGCCTCAACTGGAAGAGGAAATCAAAATACTTCTTGTACCAAAAGACCCAGAGGATGCGAAGAATGTAGAGATGGAAATACGCGCTGGAACCGGTGGTGACGAGGCTTGTCTTTTCGCTGGCGACCTCTTCAACATGTACAAACGATTCTGTGACTCAAAAGGTTGGAACCTTTCCATCACAAGTGTTTCGGAAGGAACAGTGGGTGGTTTCAAGGAGATTGACTTTGCCGTTAGCGGTGAAGGTGTTTATGGCATTCTCAAATACGAGTCTGGTGTTCACCGTGTTCAGCGTGTACCTGTCACAGAATCAAACGGTCGTATGCAGACATCGGCAGCAACAGTAGCCGTTTTGCCTGAAGCAGACAAGTTTGAGGTGAACATCAACGAGGGCGAGATAAAATGGGACACTTTCCGTTCTTCAGGTGCCGGCGGTCAGAATGTGAACAAGGTAGAATCGGGAGTTCGTTTGAGATACAACTGGAAAAACCCTAACACTGGCGTTGTAGAAGAAATTCTCATAGAATGTACTGAAACCCGCGACCAGCCAAAGAACAAGGAGCGCGCGCTCTCAAGACTTTATACTTTTATCTACGACAAAGAACATCAGAAATATGTTGACGACATAGCAAGTCGCCGTAAGACGCTCGTATCAACAGGCGACCGCAGCGCAAAAATCCGCACATATAACTTCCCTCAAGGTCGAGTGACTGACCATCGTATCGGCTACACAACCCACGACCTTCAAGGTTTCTTGGGCGGCGACATTCAGGCAATGATTGACGCACTTACCGTTGCGGAAAACACCGAAAGAATGAAGGAAGCGGAATTGTAATTTATAGAACCTACCTAAAAGAAACTTATTATGAATCGCAAAGAACTCATCTCACAAATATTCTCAAAAAAGAACTTCCTCTGTGTTGGTCTTGACCCAGACATAAAGAAACTGCCACAGCATCTCCTTGACAAGGAAGACCCGATATTCGAGTTTAACAAGGCTATCATCGACGCTACCGCTGATTATTGCGTAGCCTACAAGCCAAACCTCGCTTTCTATGAGTGTGAGGGCGTGAAAGGATTAATCAGTTTTGAGAAAACAGTTGAGTACTTAAAGCAAAACTACCCTAACCACCTTGTCATAGCTGACGCCAAGCGCGGCGACATTGGCAACACTTCAACAATGTATGCGCGCACATTCTTTGAGACTTATGATGTTGACGCTCTTACTGTTGCGCCTTATATGGGTGAGGATTCTGTCACTCCATTCCTACAATATGAAGGCAAATGGGTTATTCTCCTTGCCCTGACAAGCAACAAAGGCTCACAGGATTTCCAGTTTACGACAGACGGAACAGAACGACTGTTTGAGAAGGTAATCAAACGAAGCCAGCAATGGGGTAACGATGATAATCTGATGTTCGTAGTTGGTGCAACACAAGGTAAAATGTTTGAAGACATCCGCAAGGTTGCTCCAAACGCATTCCTTCTTGTTCCAGGAGTTGGAGCGCAGGGAGGTTCCCTTGAAGAGGTGTGCAAATATGGCATGACAAAAGATTGCGGACTGCTCGTAAACTCATCACGCGGAATAATCTATGCGTCTAACGGTGAGGACTTTGCGGAAAAAGCCAGAGAGGCTGCAAAAAAAGTTGCAGACCAAATGGCAGCTGTCTTGAGTAAGTAAAATACTCAACATAACAGTAAGTAAATTACTCAGTATAACTTGTAAGTAAAATACTCAACATAACTGTAAGTAAATTCACTTAATAAAAGATACTTACATTAACAAACAATGAACAATTACTACTTCAAGCGCGAGGTGCTGAAATTCAAGCGCTTCACTCGTAAAAAGTATGCTCTTTTTGCGTGTCTTGGAAAGATTGTGATTGTCGGAGTATTATCAGTTGCCACCGCCAACAACGCGAAAGCGTCGGGCATAAGCATCGAAATATTCCGCGCCGACAACGACACCATTCCGACAGACAAAGAGTTTGACCTAATCGAGGTGGAAGTCTCGGGCACACGCGCTCCGCTATCCGCAGGACAAGCGGCGAGAATGGTAACTGTACTGCAGGCAAAAGACTTAGAATGTGCGGCGGTGCAAAGTGTTAACGGCCTTCTGAAACTCTGTGCAGGAGTGGATGTGAGGCAAAGAGCGCCAATGGGAGCGCAGACGGACATTTCCATAAGAGGTGGTACAAGCGAACATATCGCTATCCTGTTAAACGGAATTTGCATTTCTGACCCCCAAACCGCGCATAACGCTTTGGACCTGCCAGTCCAATTGTCTGAAATAGAGAGAGTAGAAATTCTTGAAGGACCTGCCGCACGCGCTTATGGGGCGCAATCCCTTCTTGGTGCAATCAACATTGTCACAAAGAAACTAAATATCATAGATAAGGGCGACATACACCTTGAAGGTGGCTCTTTTGGTTATCTGAGTGCAGGAGCAGCAATCCCCATCCCGACACTCTTCTCCTCAATATACAACAACATTTCAGGCTCTTACTCCCGCTCTGACGGCTTCAACCGTTCAAAGAAAGGCAATCTAAACAACGACTACGAGAGCGGGAAACTATTCTATCAAGGTAATTGGAAGTTTCTCGACTGGGCGTTCGGATTTGCAAAAAAAAGATGGGGGTCATCCACATCTTACGGACTTGGAAGTGATGAGCAGTATGAACGCACCGACAAGATGTATGCGAATATTCAAGCTGATATTCCGATAAAATCGTTTCACATAAGACCAGCCATGTTCTGGCAGCAAAACAATGATTGTTATTCATGGCAACGTGGCATATCAAACCCCAACTATAACAGAACAGACATCCTTGGCGCAAATATCAATGTCTGGTTTGACTGGATACTTGGTCGCACAACTGCAGGCTTTGAACTGAAAAACGAAGACTTGTTAAGCGGAAACCTTGGTGAGCCAATCTCTGGAACACACAAAATCCCAGACACCGACCGTTACTATAAGTACGGAATAAATCGGACTAACATTTCTTGGACCATCGAACACAATGTCAACTACAAATGGCTGAACATCTCCGCTGGATTCATGGCTCTCCGTAACACCTGGAACAAAATGCCTTATCACATTTATCCTGGTATCGACGCAGCCTTCCAGATTGCTCGGCACTGGAAAATCTATGCTTCCTGGAACACCTCCATGCGACTGCCATCATACACGGAACTTTACTATAAGGTTGATGGACATGCTGCAGACAAAAATCTTCTTCCCGAAGAAATGTCAGCATTTGAAATAGGTGCGAAATATGCGTCACAGCTTGGAACAGCATCAATAAGCCTGTACAGCAACCGCGGTAAAAATATGATTGACTGGATTCTTGATACCAGATTAGGTGACAGCGCTGTATGGCAATCTGTCAACCATACCAAGATTAACAGCATTGGAGTGGAACTCAACAGCCGACTGAACCTGCAGAAAATCATACCAAATCAGAAAGTACTAAAACAAATAAGCGTCGGATACAATTACATCCACCAAGACAAAAGGGAGGATGAAAGCACACTAAGTCTTTATTCTCTGGAATACATCAGGCACAAGGTTGTCGCAAGTTTAAATCTGCAACCGATTCCAAACTTAAACATGTCCATCTTCTATCGTTTTCAGGACAGAGTGGGGAGTTATGTTGATGCTGATGGAAGGAAGGACAACTATTCCCCCTACTCCATTTTTGACATGCGTATAGACTATTCTTTCTCCCGCTACAATATCTTCTTGGAGGCAAACAATCTGTTCTGCAAACAATATATTGATTACGGAAATGTCAGGCAACCGGGAGTTTGGCTCATTGCCGGTATAAAAGCGACATTTGACAAGTATCAACATAAGCATATAAAAAAATAAAATAGTCAGAAAACATTTACCTGTTTTTCATAAAAACATCGTACCTTTGCAGCCGCAAAACGAAATGGATGGCTCCGTAGCTCAACTGAATAGAGCATCTGACTACGGATCAGAAGGTTACAGGTTTGAATCCTGTCGGAGTCACAACATTCCCAACTACTTTTCAGTGGTTGGGATTTTATTTTACCACTACTCTACAATAGCTGGGATTTTATTTTACCTGAGGATTATGCTATTTCCGCTGTAATTGCCAAAGTGAGGATACTGAACTTCACATCGCTTGTCTTGGCCACAATGCTATCTGCAAGAGAAAGAAGAGTTGATCCTGTGGTAACGACATCATCAATCAACAAAATGTGTTTTCCATTGAGATTTTCTGGTTTGACACAGTCAAAAGCATCCTTTACATTCTCACTACGCTGCATCACATTCAGTTGAGTTTGTGAAACTTTCCATTGTCGGCGCACAACAGACACATTATCTATAGGAATATTGGTTATTTCACTAACTCCTTTTGCTAGCAATTCCGTCTGATTGTATCCTCTGTGGTTTCGTCTTTTTCTTGTTAAAGGAACAGGTATTATCAAATCTATCCCATTGAAGAAGCCAAAAGGTGCATGTGTCTCAGCCATCATTCTACCCATATAGACAGCAAGCGTCTGTCCATCCTTGTATTTGATTTTCTTAACAATATTGGTATTTGGACTACCCGGGACATAACGCATCAAAGCGCTTGCTCTCTTTATATCAATCTTTAATAAGAACTTGTCCATCAACTTGTTATATGGGTCGCCACACAACTTAGTCATAGGTAAATTCACCAGACATAAGACACATAGATGCTGCTCTGTTATAGACAAACGTTCCCCACATACTGGACAGTAGCGGGGAAACAAGAATTCTAAAATACGATATAACGGGGACATCACATTTTCGTTTAAATATCAAGCATTACATTATGCTGTTTTGCCATCTTGCGCATATTTATTATGCCATAACGCATGCGACCAAGGGCAGTGTTAATGCTCACGCCTGTGATTTCCGCAATTTCCTTGAATGATATATCTTGAAAACAACGCATATAGACAACCTCACGCTGTGATTCAGGAAGTTGCATCATCAGTCTTTTAACATCTGAGAGCACTTGCCCATGAACAATGTTGCGTTCTTTTGAATCATCATAGAGAGACTGACTGAAACGAGTCATATCATCTCCATAATTAGGATCAAAGATATTCTGCGTCTTCTGCTTTCGGAAGATGTCTAAAATAGAGTTATGGGCGATGCGAATAGCCCAAGAAGTGAATTTACCAGAATCGTTGTATTTGCCTTCTTGTAAGCGTGTAATAATCTTTATAAAAGTGTCTTGGAAAACATCTTCCGCCAATTCCTTATTATGAACAATAACAAGTATATATGAAAAAACATCACCTTTAACACGATCCAATAACGTGTCAAAAGCGTCATTATTACCTTTGGAATACAACACGGCCAACTGCTCGTTGGTCATGCATTCAAAATCATTTGTCATTATTTACTTTTTTGTTGAAGTAAAGAATGTTTCGATAGGCGGTAAGGTTAGGTTGTAAAGTAATTGTTTTTAATAATCGGTGCAAAATTATGATTTATTTTTCTTTTTTGCAAGAAAATCATCAATTAAATGCCGTGCAATAGAGTCTTTTTGTGGAATTTGCGGCAGATTATCAATTGAGAACCATCCTCCTTCGGCAATTTCATCTTTCTGAAGACATATCTCACCGCCCGCATATTCAGCCGTAAAACCAATCATAATATTTGTTGGGAAAGGCCACGATTGCGAACCAAAATACTTTATGTTTTTGACCTTTATGCCTGTTTCTTCCATAATCTCACGCTCCACAGCTTCCTCTAAATTCTCAGAAACTTCAACAAAACCGGCAACCAACCCGAAAAGACCAGGGCGCAGAGTATGGGCGTGAACCAAAAGAATCTCATCACCTTTTGAAACCAAGGTGATGACTGCTGGCTGCAAACGAGGCCATAACTGTCTGCCGCATTTTGTACAACTACGTGAATTATTCTCGGGAGCAACCATCGGGCCACCACAAAAACCGCAGAATTGGTGCGACTCTTCAAAGTACTCCAATTCTGCAGTTCTGCGGATATCCTTATTGCCTAACAATGTAGGCCTATCATACCGATTCATGGTAAAGCTTGCCTTATTCCATCTCACCTTCAATGTAGAGACGTGTCATCTCGACCTTTCCGTTAGTGCGTACGGTAACAGTTTTCTTGAAATGACCAGGAAATTTGCCCTTACCATTATAAGTAACCTTTATCTGTCCCTTTTCTCCTGGAGCGATAGGAGCTTTTGTATATTCAGGAACTGTGCATCCGCAACTTGCCGTCGCCTGCTGTATAACTAAAGGCTGGTTGCCTACATTAGTAAATGAATATACCGCGGTCTGAACAGCGTCAGCTTCTTTGAAATTTCCAACATTCTTTGACAATACATCAAACTTAATTTCAGCCTGTGCGGAGACAAAATTTACAGCCGTAAAAAGCAATGTAAGTATAATTAATGATTTTTTCATAATAGGTTTTATGGCTTTGCCTTTTATTATTGTTATCATCTGCAAAAGTACATATATATTATGTATGGGCAAAGAAAATTAACAATTTTTACGTTTTTCTTTGTGTTTTATTGATTTTTAAGTAATTTTGCAGACTGAAATCAAAAACATCTATTATATATAATATGTATAGAACTAACACCTGCGGAGAACTCCGCATTGAAAACGCAGGCCAGCAGGTAACATTGGCAGGCTGGGTACAGAAAAGCCGTAAAATGGGCGGTATGACATTTGTTGACATTCGCGACCGTTACGGTATAACACAACTTGTCTTCAATGAAGCAGACGATGCAGAGCTTTGTCAAAAGGCGAACAAATTAGGACGAGAATTCTGCATTCAGATAAAGGGCGAAGTTGCTGAACGTCAAAGCAAAAACGCCAATATACCGACAGGCGACATAGAGATTATCGTGAAAGAACTCCGTGTACTAAGCGAGAGTATCACTCCCCCATTCACCATTGAGGACAACACTGACGGTGGCGACGATCTTCGCATGAAGTTCCGCTACCTTGACCTTCGCCGCACCCCTGTCCGCAAGAATCTGGAACTGCGTCATAAGATGACAATACTGATACGCAATTTCCTTGACAATCAAAACTTTATTGAGGTTGAAACCCCTATACTTATTGGCTCAACACCAGAGGGCGCAAGAGACTTTGTCGTGCCTTCTCGCATGAATCCAGGACAATTCTACGCACTGCCTCAATCTCCACAGACATTGAAGCAGCTGCTAATGGTCAGTGGTTTTGACCGCTATTTCCAGATTGCAAAATGCTTCCGTGATGAGGACTTGCGCGCAGACAGACAACCAGAGTTCACACAGATAGACTGTGAAATGTCTTTTGTTGACCAAGAGGATGTAATTCAGATTTTTGAAGATTTGGCACGCCACCTCTTCAAAGAGATAAGAGGAGTTGAATTACCGGCAAAGTTGCAGCAAATGACTTGGCACGAGGCAATGCGTCGCTTCGGTTCTGACAAACCAGACCTTCGCTTCGGAATGGAGTTTGTTGAGCTTAAGGAATTCTTTGATGGCACAGATGTTGACTTTGCCGTATTCAATCAGGCGAAATATATTGGTGGCATCTGCGTAAAGGGCTGCGCAAACTACACACGCAAACAACTTGACCAACTGACAGATTTCGTAAAGAGCCAACAAGTGGGAGCGAAAGGCCTTGTTTATGTGAAAGTCAACGAGGACGGTTCTATCAAAAGTTCTGTTGACAAATTCTACTCACCAGAAATCCTTGCACAACTCGCAGAGAAAATGGAAGCAGAGAAAGGCGATTTGGTGCTCATTCTCTCTGGCGAATATCCAAACAAGACCCGTATTCAGCTTTGTGCTCTTCGTCTTGAAATGGCAGAAAGACTTGGCTTGAAGAATAAAGACAAGTTTGAATGTCTCTGGATTGTTGACTTCCCACTGTTTGAGTGGAGCGATGAGGAACAGCGACTTATGGCAACCCATCATCCTTTCACAATGCCAAATCCTGATGATATTCCGCTACTTGATGAGCATCCAGAGCAAGTTCGCGCGAAAGCTTACGACTTTGTTTGCAATGGTGTTGAAGTTGGAGGAGGTTCACTGCGTATTCACGATGGACAACTGCAAGCTAAAATGTTTGAGATTCTTGGCTTCACACAGGAACAGGCAATGGCACAATTCGGATTCCTTATCAATGCGTTCAAATATGGAGCTCCACCACACGCAGGACTTGCCTTCGGTCTTGACCGCTTCGTGAGTCTGATGGCAGGACTTGACTCTATCCGTGACTGCATCGCATTCCCAAAGAACAATTCCGGTCGCGACGTGATGCTTGATGCTCCGGGACAGATAGCAGAGAAGCAGTTAGAAGAACTTCAAATCAAACTTGACTTACAGAAATAAGATAATCATAAACATTCTCATTAGCCGCTTCTTCCTAAACAAGATGAAGCGGCTATTTTTTAGGTGGGTTCTATAAAATATGAATAAACGGCTGTCATTTATAATACTTAATCTAATATTATGCGCCATCAGCGTTTACGGGCAAAAACGTCAACTTAACTATTATCCTGATGGAGAAGATTTTGTATGCGTTAACGGCGCAAACCGCTTCACGCGCCCTTTATACGGGACAAACACAACATGGCGACTTGAGACATCGGATTATCCCGTTTTTGCCTCATACAACAAGCCCACATCACACAATATTTCATTCTTCATCAACGACTTGCCACTCGACGAAGCGAAATATTGCGAAGCGAGATATAGTCCAGGAAAACGCACATATAAAGTTTACGACAACAGAATATCAACCGATACTTTGCATATAACATCTATCCCATTAGCAGACAAGGAGGGAGCGATATTCTATTTTACAAACTCACCGCTTCAACCCGACCATATCAACACCAAAATCACCAGCAGACTTTCCACAATAAGGGCAAAGAAACTCAAAAGATCAGGAGATATGGGGGCAGACGCAAACGATTCTTTCGAGGCAGGAGAACTGATTAAAGAGGTTACACTCAATAGCCATTATCTTGTGTTTGAGGACAATGACATCCACACCTGCAGCGACATTGAGGGGAAAACACTCTTACGTCTTGCGGAAGAACATCGCAAAAACATTGCCAGTTCAATGAAGATAATTACTCCCGACCCTTATATAAACACATTAGGAGGAGCGTTGGCAATGGCTGCCGACGGCTGCTGGGACGACAACACTGGCGTATGGCAGCATGGAGCTAACGGATGGAGAATGCCCCTAAACGGATGGCGAGCTGCTTATATGGGAGATTGTCTCGGATGGACAGACAGAGCGCGCACTCATTTCAACAATTACGCAGCATCGCAAGTAACAGATGTGCCAGCGACAATACCTCACCCCACTCAAGACAGCACAATGAACCTTGCGCGTGCAGAAAAAAAATGGGGAACACAGATGTACTCTAATGGTTATATCTGCCGTAATCCACAGCAAAACAACAAGATGCACCATTACGACATGAATCTTGTTTACATCGACGAACTTCTTTGGCACATCTTATGGACAGGCGACCTTGACTATGCCAGAAAGATGTTCCCCGTGATACAAAGACATCTTGAATGGGAGAAACGAAATTTTGACCCAGACAATGACGGATTGTACGATGCGTATTGCTGCATCTGGGCAAGCGACGCCCTTTATTATAATAGCGGCGCCGTAACACATTCTTCCGCTTACAATTACAGAGCGAACAAGATTGCCGCAGAAATCGCCGAAAAGCTCGGCATTGACGCTACTCCATATCGAGAAGAAGCAGCAAAGATAAAAGAAGCCATCAACAAGCGACTGTGGATGCCAGACGAGGGAGTATGGGCTGAATTCCAAGACTTTATGGGCAACAAGCGCCTACACAAATCACCGGCAATATGGACAATATACCACGCCATTGACTCGGAGACAAGCGACGACGAACAAAACCTAAAAGCCACACGATGGATTGACAATAATATTCCGCACATCGATATTGAAATAGACTCCGTTTCCTTCCCGGACAAAAACATAAAGACTCCCGAGAAACTTCAGACAATATCCACAACAAACTGGCTTCCTTATTCATGGAGCATCAACAATGTTGCTTCGGCAGAAGTCTATCACACTGCTCTTGCCTACTGGCAGGCATTTCGACCAGACGAGGCTTTCAAACTATTCAAAGCCAATGTAATGGATGGAATGTATCTTGGAAACTGTCCAGGAAACTTCGGTCAGATTAGTTTCTACGACCGCGCTCGCGGAGAATGTTACCGTGACTTCTCCGACTGTGTCGGTATTGCGTCAAGAGCTATCGTCCAGGGATTATTCGGCATATATCCCGATATGCTTAACAATGAGATTTTCATCCGTCCAGGATTTCCGTCAGACTGGAACCATGCTGAACTTCACACCTCATACATTGACTATGTCTATCATGTAAAAGATGGTCAGCCAAAGATTAGCGTCACCACTCATTTCAAGACAAACCCACGAATCAGAATCGAGGACAACAGATGGTCTTCCGACGCAAGACGAACCGAGAGTTTACCTAACAACAAGGCAGAACTCGCAAAAAGATACTGCACAATTCTGCCAGACAACATTCTTGAGAAGGAAGGTAAGTCAATCGATTTAAGCAAACATTTTAACGCTAAGGTGGAAGATATCTTCAAGAACGAATATCTTTCCCCACGCTCACCTTACACCACATTGGAGATTCCAAAACAAGGTATAGGCGATTGGTGCAGCACGAAAGAAACAGCAGACATCAAATGTGCGGATTCAATAATCTACACCTCACTATGGGATAATTATCCAACATCTGTGACAATCCCTATTAAGGGCAAAGGAACAGGACTTTTACTTGAATTAGCAGGGTCAACAAACCACATGCAATGCCGCATCGACAATGGCAAAATAACCGTGAAATATACAGACAACACAACAGACACCCTCATGCTTCGTAATCCAGATAACTGGGCACCAATAGAACAAGATTTCTACACCGACGACAGAGCGTTCAAGATTGACACTCCTCGTCCTCTGCGCCGACAGTTCATAAGCAACAAGCTCTTCCGCAACATCGAGGAACTTGGTGGCGGTAACGAGCCTGAAGGAACGCTGATGGACGAAAGATACACTGCTAATGGCAAAGACAAAGAGATAGCAAGGTTCAACAATCGCAGAATAGAAGGAGGAGCATCAGTGCTTCTTTATATGCCTATAAACAAAGGCAAGAAACTGAAAAGCCTGACAATCGAGCCACTCTCTAACGATGTCGTCATCGGTTTGATGAGGGCTAAGATTTATCAATAAGCGCAATAATTAATACGGGTTCTATAGATCAGCAAGTGCAACTTATAGAACCCGTATTTTTTTTTGATTATAAAAGGTATCAAATCTTATTCAAAATAGCTTGAGCCGTCGAAGCAGTGAGTACAGATACACTCCTTTGGAATGCCTATAGCCTTAACAATAGTTTCTATCTTTGAGAACTTCAACGAGGTAAGACCAAGACGCTTGCGAATTTCCTCAACAAGCCTTTCATGCTTCTCAGAACCCGTCTTTGCATACTCCTCCAAATCCTTTGAGGAATCGCCCTCAAAATCACGGATTATTCTACGCGTGATAAGCTCCATCTCACTCTTTGACGCTGTGAAATTCACATATTGGCAAGGATAAATCAGCGGCGGACACGCTATACGCATGTGAACCTCCTTTGCACCATTGTCAAACAACTCCTTGACATTTCCTCTCAACTGCGTACCGCGTACGATGGAATCATCACAGAAGAGCAGTCGTTTTCCTTTCAACATATCATAGTTCGGGATAAGTTTCATCTTTGCCACAAGGTCTCTCATTGTCTGATTGCTTGGAGTGAATGAGCGTGGCCAGGTAGGAGTGTATTTTGATATTGTGCGGTGATATGGTATTCCCTTTCCAATTGCATAGCCGAGAGCCATTCCGATACCAGAGTCTGGTATTCCGCAAGCGCAATCCACTTCAACGTCATCTTCCTGTCCCATTGTTATTCCGCATTCCTGACGCATCTGCTCCACATTCTTTCCCTCGTAGCAAGAAGTGGGAAATCCATAATAAATCCAAAGGAAAGAGCAAATCTGAAGTTTACGCTCCGGCTTACGGAGTTGCTCTATCTTATTAGGAGTAAGACGGATAATCTCACCTGGACCAACATAAGAGTTGATGATGAAACCGAGATTAGGGAAAGCCGTTGACTCTGACGTTACAGCCCAAGCATTGTCTTTTCTTCCTACAACAATAGGAGTTCTGCCCAGACGGTCGCGCGCAGCAATGATGCCATTCTCAGTCAAAATAAGCATTGAGCAAGAACCCTTGACTTTTTTATACACATTCTCAATTCCCTCAACAAAATCCTTTCCCTGAGTGATAAGCAGTGCTACAAGCTCAGTAGGGTTTGTAGTGCCCTGAGAGAGTTCCGCAAGGTGATGGTAATTGTCGAGTTGCTCCTTTTCCAATTCGTCAATATTGACGATTTTGGCAACGGTAACAATAGCAAACTTGCCGAGATGAGAGTTAAAAACAATAGGTTGCGGGTCTGTGTCAGAGATTACGCCAATGCCTGAGTTTCCAAGGAACTTTGCGAGGTCATCCTCGAATTTCGTTCTGAAATAAGAACTCTCAAGATTATGAATCTTTCTGCAAAAACGACCTGATTCGTGGTCGTAGGTACACATACCTCCTCGTTTCGTTCCGAGGTGTGAATTGTAGTCAGTGCCATAGAAGAGGTCACTGGCGCAAGATTGAGTGGAGATTGTTCCAAAAAAGCCGCCCATAGTATAGTTTTTGGTTTTCTGAGCGCAAAGTTACGATTATGCAAAGATATTTCAAAATAAATTGAAATTATTTTTTTTTGATATACGAAAGTAAATGATTTAACCCAAAAAGTTCATTAAATCTTAATAACCTTTACCCCAAATTTCCTTATCAAAAAAGAAATGCGCCCCTACCTTTAGAGACGCATTTCAATTATAGTATCAAGAACTGATTATTTCACTTTCAATGTTGTTCCGTCAGAATAAACGATAATCTTTGTTCCGTTATAACCTTGCGAAACCATCTGTCCACCCACATTATATACAGCCTTTACAGATTTCTTCTCCGCCGGAACGACATTCTTTATTGCAGCAGGGTCAAAAGTTGTTTCAACCTCTGGGCCGAAACCACCGCGAGAGTTAGCCTTGCGAACCTTAATCTTGCCAGCTGGCAGTGTTCCTGCATAGAGCTTACCGTCAACAAGATAAACATTGCCGGTGAGGTCTTCGCCTTCTACATATTGCACCTGTACGGCAATCTCCTCTGGACGCCAATCAGGGAAGACTTTTTCTATGGCATATTCAGCAGCCTGCTCAGCGGTGAGAACAGTCTCATACTTCTTGTTACCACTGCTATGAGTGAACTCAAGAATGTTTGAGGCAGGCGTTAACACCTTACCGTTAACATCCACAGAATTATACTCCACAAACTTGTCGGCAGCGCTATTCATGCCGGTAACATTGAAGCGAGTAGCGATGAGCTTTTCTGGTTGGTTGATGGTAGTATTAATCCAAGCAAGTCCTGAATATGGTCCCCAAGAACGACCGAGATTGAACTTGCTACAAAGCGTTTCGATAATACAGTTGTTCATCACATAGCCGTATTTCTTTGCGCCATAAGGTGCTGCAGGTGTAGCATCCTTGATTGCCTCGTTTACAAACTTCACATGGTTGAAATAGACATCGCCGCCACCGCAGACATAGTCAACAACTCCGTGAATCTCACCATCTTCGAAATAGTTGCAAGCACTGTTGTTATTGCTGTAATAAGTGTCTTGGTACGATTCCAGGCTGACATTCTTACAGATGGTCTTGTTGCCCTTGTCGTGAAGTGCTACAGCGCGACCAGTACTGCCATCAAAAGCCATTGCGTTGCGCAGTGTGAGGTCCTGAAGATAAAGCTCAGAAGCAGTGTTGATGAGAGTAGCTGTTTTGTCAATACCTTCCTGGTCTTTTGGAGGAGCGTTCTTGATGATAGTGTTCTTCATAGACTGACCTATGATAGAAACCTTTTTTCCGGATACGCCCGTGAGAACATCTGTTCCAAGGTCATAAACACCGTCTGGCAAGAATATCTTCGCGCCTTCTTTTGACGCAGCTGCCCTGAGAGCCAAGAGGAAACTTGACACATCGCTTGCGTTAACCTTGTAATAGCCAGTAGCCTCGTCATAATCAAGGAACTCGACAACATTCCAAACACTTACGCCATGAGTGTAAGAGCCTTCTGGGAAGGTGATTGTAAGCCATCCCGGCTGACCGTCATAAACAAATGTGAATGCTTCGCCGCAAGCACCGCTCTTTACAGGGAACTCAGCAATCTTTGTACCGCTCTCGTCTGTGACTGTCGCATTAGATGCAGCCGAGTACTGGCAGTTGTTTACAGTTACATAGCACTTGCCGCTTACATTAACCTTTATCGCTCCACCTTTATTGACAATCCAGCCGTGATTGTTGTAATACTTGCCGTCGATAGTTATCACCTCGTGGTCCTCAACATAGAAGTAAGGCTTTGTGAGGTCGTAGGTGAAGCGTGAGGTAGAAGTTGGCTCCTCAATCTTTGTAGCACGAGCGTAAAGCTTAAGGTTCTCCTGAACGCTTGTGCCAGCAGGAACTTTCAGTGCAGTTGACTGTGTAGAAGCAAACCATCCGCGGAACTTCTCGCCCTGTGCCACCTTCACGTCAGCCTCACCATATTTGTATTCAAGAGCAGAGCCACCCTGAATGTCCTCCTTGCCGAGGAGAGAGCCGTCGGTGTCGTAATAAGAAACCTCAACTATAGGAATAAGCTCACAAGCCTCTGCCGCAAACGAAGGACAGTACTGAGGACCATTTATTGTGAGCGTTGCTGGTGTCTCGCTGTTGTAAGTCCAGGTAGTAAGACTGCCGCAAGCTCCTGCGCCTGGCAAAGTTGCAAGCACTTCATCGCCAGACTTGATAACGATGTCAGTACCGCTGTACTGGCAGTTTCCGATAGAGAACTTTACCGGACCATCTACAGGAACAGTGAAAACAGGCTTGTAATATCCATGTTCGTTGTGATAGTTTCCTTCCACCTTTACTCCGTCAGGAAGAACACCGTCGGCAGGAACAGTCACACGATAAGGATTGGCAGTCATGTCGATGGCGAAATTCTTGAACGCGCGACCTTCAGCAGTGCCGTTTACAACACCGTTAATCTTGATGTTGCCGATAGACATCTTCTTTGAAGAGTCAACATTCGACATATAGAAACGGAGAGTGAATTCACGGCCGCCATTGGCATTAATAGTTTCCTCATGAGTGTATGGAGCTGTAGGGTTTGCGTTATTGTTACGACGGATTTGCTCCTTTGGCGTGCTGTAAGCCACGATGTCGCCTTCCGTTCCGTCAACAGTGTAGCTCCAAGAGAAATAGGCGTTGTCAGTGCCTTCCTTGACAGCATCAAAAGAAACGGATGTAGGTTTGAAAGTCAAGCCCTTCTTCAACTTAATCTTGTACTCAACCATGTCGCCGCTGACACAACCGGGATTACCTGTAGAAGGTTGGTAAGTCATAAGCGGAACGGTAAATTCAGGAATAGAAGAATAAGATGTCGGACCAGTAACACTAAGGTCTGAACCTACTTTCACGCTCGTCTCAAGCACGGCATCCGTGATTTCCGCGCTGGCAGTAGCGTTTGTCTCATTGCCATTAGCCCAAGAAAGAACACCGGCAACATCTTCGTATGATGCATTCTGCGCTGCAGCTGACAGCGATGCAAAGAGCAACATTATCAAGGATAAAGTAAAAGATTTTTTCATTAGGAATAGGTGTTTGTGAGGTTATATTTAAGAGGGTTCTTCAAATTAGTTCTTTGCAAGCAAAGCGGCATAGCCGAGTTCTTTCAGCGACATCATTATCTACCTATTATAGGAAGGTTCCTACATTAATTAGCCAAATCTTACAGCAGAGCCTTGATTTCCGCATCGATGTCCTTAATCTGCGCATCGCGCTTCACAAGCTCATTGTTCTTGTTTATCAAGAAGAATGTCGGCACGCTCTGAACATTGTAGAGCAAGAGAGTGCGGCTGTTCACTCCGTCAGGGTCGTTCACGCTAATCCATGGCAGCGCGTCAGTCTGGGTTTTCCAGAAATGCTTGTCAGCATCCAGCGACACTTGGTATATTTCAAATCCCTGTCCGTGGTATTTGTTGTAAAGCTCACGGAGACTCATTATACGCTGTGGAGAATCTTGTCCGGCAAACACATGGAAGTCAAGCAAGACTACCTTTCCAGCCAATCCCTGTAACGACTGCTCTTTGCCGTGGTTGTCGGTCAGTCTAATGTCTATCAGTCCTGACTCTCTTGCCATCTGCGCCGTGTTCTCTGCGCGAGCCATCTTGTTGCGCACATATCTGATGTTGTTCATGCCCTCAACAGTTATGTTGTGAAGGTTCTCTCCGCGCAGCGATTCAGGGTATTTTGTGTCCCAGCTTGTTGCCACCGCACCGAACGCCTTGATGTCTTCCTCGTTCTCGCGAGGGTTGAATATCAGTGTTGAGCCTATGGCCTGGAAGAGAGCGAAGTATGAAGAAGCATAGTCAGGGTGCTTGAAGATGTAGTTCAGCTTTATTTCCTCGCGATATTTGTCAACAAGCGCCTTTATTGAATCCGCGCCTTTTTGATATGAAATCTCTGGTGACTTCTGTATGGCGATAGCCTGCTGCTGGAGTGCAATCTGCTTGTAGGCGAGTTCCTGAATGAGCTTGCACTGCTCCGAGCCTTCCACCGTGTATGATGTAGCCAATGCTGGCCATTGTCCCTTAACTGTAACAGTCTCAGTAGAGTCGATAGAGATGTTTATTATCTGGTCGTCTATGCGCAGGCGATAGAATTCAGGGGCTGTCTGCGCGTCCTCAGAGAAGGAGAACTGTCCGTCCTTAGAAAGTTTCACGCTGTCAACCTTCACCGGTCCGTCAAGCGAGATATTCTCAAAATACAGCACTGAGTCTGCAGCGTTTGCTATCTCACCCTTTACGGTGAATTTCTTGTTGCTGCAAGCGGCAAGGACCAATGCCACTGTAAGAAATGTGATGATGCGGAGTACGTTGTTTGTATTCATAATCAAGTTAAAATCAATTCTTGGTTGCTTTTAAAACACTGCAAATTTACGACTTTTTTATGAGAAAAGGAACATTTTAACCCATCAATTTTCGGGATTTGCAGTAAACACACTCAACTTTGACATACATCACGCAGGAGCGAACTTTACGCCCGCTCTATAGGGTTCAGTTAGGCTCACCCCACCCCACAACGAACTATGGGGTTACTTTTTTAGAAAACAAAACAATAAAAACAACACACACAACACTTGCGTTCATGTAACTCACTACCCTAACCAATAATTGCGTTGCATTTCTTTATGTAAGCAATGGTAAAATCTCAAAAATGCCTCAAGCTATTTATAGAACTAAACTTCAGTGATGCTCACACGCTGTGGCGCCGATACTCAAATATTGTATCAGCGAAACTCACTTGCTGTGTCGGCGATACTCACTTGCTGTGTCGGCGATACTCACTTGCTGTGTCGGCGATACTCATCACCTCAGTTCCGGTTCCTTGTACAGTTCGTTCCACCAAGTCGCGTCGTCCTTCAGCCATCTGTCGAACCACGCCATAAAGGTATGCTGCCAGTTGAGCAGACGAGTGTAGTTCTTCACATGGTGTTCCTCGCCTTGGAATGTAACATAAGCCGTTGGAGTGCCGAGGAGACTCAAGGCTGTGTAAAGCTGCGAACTCTCTATCGGCGGCACATTGCGGTCGTTCAAACCGTGGGTGAAGAGCAGCGGAGTCTTAATCTTGTCAGCATTGAAGAGCGGCGAGTGGTCAACATAAAGCTGCTTGTCCTTCCACGGATAACTGCCCGGCATACTTACCTGGCTATAAGTGTAACCCCAGTAGCCGTAGCCCCAGTAAGATGTGTGGTTGGATATTCCGGCGTGACTCCAGCCGCAACTGAACATGTTGGTCTTAGTAAGCAAATACTGCGTCATAAAACCGCCGTAGGAAGCGCCGAAGCATCCGAGTTTCTTTTCATTGACATAAGGGTGAGCTTTCAGGAAAGCCTGCGTGCCTTCGATGATGTCTTTCGTCTGAGGGTCGCCAGCGGTATTGCCGTGCCATGAGCCAAACTCCTGTCCTAAACCAGCGCAGCCGCGAGGCTCAAGGATATAAACGACATAACCTCTTGAGGCAAGAACCTGAAAGACATAGCTTGTGGAGAAGGCTTTGGACACAGGAGAGCATCCGCCATAGTAGTAAACGAGCATCGGATAACTGCCCTTCGCTGCCGTTGCCTCGTCAACACCCGGTGGCAGAATATAGAAGCCCGGAATATCGTAGCCCTCAGAGTTCTTGAATGAGAAATCGCGAACAGTAGGCTTTGCATAGTCGGCAAGCTCACGCTGGTGGACATCCTCTATCATGCTCGCCTTCATGGTCTTAGTGTTCACCCAATAGGTTTTGCCGAGGTCAACAATGTCGCACGCTGACACTCCCATAAAAGGAGCATTGTCGGCAAGGTAGAAATGAGAGACATAAGGGTAAGGCAGGTCAAACTTTGTTATCTTATAGTCGGAGTAATTCTTGCCTTTCGTCTTTTTGTCTGCTGCAAACTCCAACTTATAGACATTCAAGCACTCGCCGTCATCGGCTGAGAAATAGAGGTTGCCGTCGTATTTGCTCCAAGCGAAATTGGAAATCGAAGGATTGAAATCCTTTGTCAGAGGAGTTATGTCCGCGCTATTGGCAGACAACGACTTTGAGACATCGAGCAGGAACATCTCATACTCGTACTGATTAGGAAACTTGTCTGCCGGCAGCACACAGCCTATGCGGTTGGCAAATTCCGCGTTTGCAGAAATGGCTATCTGCTTGCCGTCGGGCGAGTATTTGCAGGCCCCCATGAAATAATCCTTGGCTATGAGCGTGTCAACAGCCATTGTCTCAAGGTCGAGCTGCAAGAGAGTCTGGTAATCTGTTCGGAGCATGTGGGTGATGTCGCTTGTAGAAACAGCAAAAAGCGCCTTCCTGCTGTCGGCGGAAATGTCCAGCAGAGAGATGTTGCGATTGCCGAAGGTGAGCGGAGTTGTTACGCCAGTCTCAAGGTCAAAGAGCGAGTAGCTGAGTCTGCTACGCCATCCCGGAATACGGTCGTCAGGATGATAGTAGATATGTTTGTCCTCGTCGGCCTTCGGTCCTTCCTGAACCTTACTCACGATAGCCTTTTTATGGTTTGGAAGAAGAGCGACCTGATCCTTTGGCATCTTCTCGCAGACAACAGTCTCCTTAAGAGTCTGAGCGTCGGTAAATATCAACGCGCGTCCCTCTTTCGTGTCATTATAACTCTGGAAAGTATGTGGAGTATTGCTTACCCACGAGATGTTCTTCTTCGTTTTCAGCGCCACGCGGTGTGTCTTCGTCTCCTTCAGGATGTAAGTCCACTCGGTGGAGTTGTCAGGAAAACGCTGATAGTCAACCTGAATATAATAAAGTCCATCGCCCGAAGGTTTGATATGGCCAGAGATTTTGGCGTTGACAACAGTCTTGTTGTCCAACAGTTTCATGCCGTTTTCTTGCTTGTCCACACCGAGCACCGTGATAAGTTCGGGCTTTTCCGTTACGATGTTCACTAAGCATGTGTCGGCAGATTTCGGGGCTTGCAGGCATTTTATCACAATGTCATGGGTTGCGGGAAGCAAGGAAATGTCCGAACCTGCCGCAGTCTCCTTGCCGTCAATAAAAAGCTTGTAATTCTTCAGTTTCTTCACATCAACCTTCGCCTTCACGAAATTTATATTGGAGAACGATGACTGCAACAGAAGCATAGAGTAAGCCTCGGAGTCATTCTTTGGCAGAACGGAGTCAACAGTCTGAGTGGCAGACTTCAGGATATCGAGATTGACACTGGAGTCGAGCAGCGACTTTGAGTCGAACTTAGAACTGTCGTGCTTCACCGAGTCAACCATGACAGGAGCAACGAGCTTGAAAGGTCCGGCAATGCGGAACTTATCTACTTTGATATCCTTGGCAGAAGCCGTCATGGAAGATGACAGTACAAGGAAAGAGGTAAGAAGAAAGTCTCTAATGTTCATAGTTTTTGTAGTTGACATTTAAATAATTTCCCTAATTTGATTTTATTTTGTTATGCGGAACCAGTCGATGTCAGCCCAGCCGCGCACTTTCTTGCCCGCAGGCTCAGCAGCGCAGAAACCAACCTTTGAGCCTACCCACTTGCCTTGCCTCATGGTATGAGGTTCGCCACAAGGAGTGAATTTCTTGCCGTCCTTGGAGTAAGCGAATGTGACTTTCGCCTCGTGCTTGTTCTCGCCCTCGGCAGTCTTTCCACCAAGATATTCCACCTTCATCTGCATGTAGAGCGTGCAATGTATAGAAGGCTGATAATCAACCTTATCTGCCGCTGTTGGAGGGAAGGTGGCGAGAACGGTTATTGTCTCAGGCTTTCCCTTGTCGGCAGCCTTACATGAAATCTGCTGCAACTGGAACTCCTCCCCCACTCTGCGCAACACCAAAGAGCTGTAATCCATGCCAAAGCATATCACTCCGCCATACTGCCCTTCGTCTTTCGCCGTGACAGTGAGCTTGGCAGTTGCCGTGAAGTTGTCAGCCGGGGTTTTCTGAAGGAGCAGATTGCCTGCCTCCCACAGGTTTTTGTAGCCTTCGCTCTGGCGGTGGCAGAAGAGACGGAAGTAGCCATTGGGTGTTGGCATGCCGAAAGTCTGGTCGTAGTTGGCGTTCCACTGCCACTGCTTGCCCAACTTTATACTGTCGAACTCGTCGTTCTCAACTGGGTTGTTTATCGGATAGTTCTTGCCGACGTTGGGCTTTTTGTATTTAAGTACAGGCTGTCCGCAGTATTTGTCAAGTACCGGAAGGTTTGGATCAGACTTCTTATGCTGCTTGTTTGGCTGCAGTTTCTCGCCCATGACAGGCCAGTTGTCCACCCATTTTACAGGCTCGAGCCATACTACGCGACCGTAAGCCTCCTTGTCCTGGAAGTGCAAAAACCAGTCTTCGCCCGACTGCAGATGCACCCAGCCACCCTGATGCGGGCCATTCACCTCTGTGTTGCCGGTTGCAAGCACCACCTTCGTCTCGTAAGGACCGTAAGGATTCTTCGCGCGCATAGCAAGCTGATGACCGGTAGGCACGCCGCCAGCAGGACACATTATCCAGTACCAGCCGTCGCGCTTGTAGAACTTAGGTCCTTCGGCGGTGCGATGCGGGGTGCCATTGCCGTCAAAAACTATTACGGGATTGCTGATGGCAGACAAGCCTTCGGAGTCCATTTCGCGGACTGTCAGCACAGAATTGAACTGACAACGGGAGTTTGCCCAGCCGTTAACGAGATAGCATCTGCCGTCATCGTCCCACAGCGGTGAGGTGTCAATCATCCCTTTCCCCTCGATGATGCACTTAGGTTCAGACCATTTACCAAGAGGATTTTGCGCGCGTGTCATGAAAACGCCGAGGTCAGGGTCGCCCCAGTAGATGTAATAATACTTGTTGTGATGGTTGTAACGGATGCAAGGAGCCCACACTCCGTTGCCGTGTTGCGGTCGGTTGTAGCGGTCGGTTGGCGGCAGTTCCGTTATTGCGTGGTTCACAATCTCCCAGTTTACGAGGTCTTTGGAGTGCAGGATTGGCAAGCCCGGAACATGACAGAATGACGATGCCGTCATATAAAAGTCCTCGCCCGAAGCGCCGACGCACACATCAGGATCGGAATAATCAGCATTAACGACAGGGTTTGTGAAAGTGCCGTCGCCGTTGTCTGGGCACCACACTTGCGACTTATATTGAGCATTAACCGCGAACACACACGATAACAGAACAAATAAACTAAGGGTTTTCTTCATGGTCATTATAGGGGGAATAAATTAGTAAATCGAGCACAAAATCACAAGTTCAGCAACTTTTCCTGATTCTTCATATAGTTTCTACTTGAAAAACAAATAGCGATTGTGATTGCGTTTTTATCTCACCTTCAGCTCAAAGTTTCTGCACAAACCTAACTCCATAGTACGGTCGGGACGGAAAGGACGCGCATCGAAACAAAGAGCGACATGCCCCATAGTGCGGCGGAAGTTTATCTCCACACATGGGTGGACGAGGAAGCCTTCGCCATTCTTCACAATCATCATATCAATGCCTATTCCGCCCTCATAGCCTTGTGGCAGCACCTCTGAAAGATAATCTTCGCACTGGCGTATCAAGTCTTCTAATTGTTCGCGCGTCATGTATTGCTCCAAAACCTCCATCTTGCGGTCTTCCGTCGCTATGAGAGAAGAGGTGTAAACAGTGTAGCAGGTGTCGAAGACCGAGAGACCACAGTACTTAACGCCACCGTCAACAGCCTCAAACTCCAAGGCGAAGTCACGCAGCTTGTCATAGCGTGGCTCAACCATAAGACTGCCTTGCTGAGAGATAACATTCTCTATCCAGCGCAACAACGAGGGCGTGCAGTTGTCTTGGTTCACAAACCTTATTCCCCTGCCACTGCAACTCCACGGCGATTTCAGCACAACATCACCATACTGCTGTATATAGCCTACAATATCGTTGATGTTGTTGACTTCATGAGAGGTAAAGGAACTGCCCATCTTCTTGAGGAATGACAGCGCGGTACGGCGGTGAGACACTTTTCTCACCTCGTCAAGAAACTCCTCCGATGGCAAATGTGTTTCGGGCCAGCCCAAAGACTTGAGCTGATAGACAATGGCCTTGTCCCATCCCCAAGGCACGGCGACCATATCAAAAAAGCCACGTGACTGCTTCTCCTTAATCATCGCACGCAAGCGGTTGGCGCCCACAAAATGGACATCGCCCTTGATGTACGCACCAAACTTCTCGGCAGCCTTATACGAGTATTCTACATCCTCCACAAGGACATAGTCACCGTCGGTAGCCCACAAAATGGGAATGTAGGCAAGCTCCCTTCGCATCTTGACAACATTATGTGACGGAGTAAACCGCGCTTTATCCAACGCTAAAGCGATTTCGTGTTCTGGATTAAATATGTGAATTCTCATGGCAATAATAATGTGTATCCCTTACAGAATGTAAATGCAATCAAACGTAATAAAACAAAACAGATGTCCTTTAGGTGTGATTTTACCGTGCAAAGGTAGAAAATATTTTGCCAAGATGATATAAAAAGTCAAATTTTTAAACAAAAAATGAAAAAATTGCTATCTATAGTTTGCAAATCACTAAAAAAAATTTAATTTTGCACTTGATTTAACTGAAATGGAAGCATTTTACCGCACACATAAGTATTTGGTGGAACACGTTAACGCTCCACTTAGACGCTATCTTATGGACGAGATAGACTGGACTGCCCGTCTTATAGGTATCAAGGGAACTCGTGGTGTAGGCAAAACCACATTCCTCTTGCATTATGCCCGTGAGAATTATGGCGCATCCAATCGTCACTGCCTGTATGTCAACCTAAACAACTTTTATTTCCAAGGACATAGCCTTATTGAGTTTGCTGGCAGATTTGTTGAAAACGGCGGACAGGTGTTGCTCATTGACCAGGTGTTTAAGATGCCCGACTGGAGCTATCAGCTGCGTTGTTGCTACGACATGTACCCTAACCTTCAGATTGTATTCACAGGCTCGAGCGTGATGAGGCTCAAAGAGGAAAACCCGGAAATAGGCGGCGTTGTGAGAAGCTATAACCTGCGAGGACTCTCGTTCCGCGAGTATCTGATGATTCAGACAGGGGAAAATCTTCCAGTTTACAGCCTTGACGAAATAATAGACAACCACGAACTGATTGTTCGCCAGATTCTTTCCAAGGTATCTCCATCGGTTCATTTCAAGAATTATCTGCACCACGGCTTCTACCCCTTCTTCCTTGAAAAGACAAACTACTCCGAAAATCTGCTCAAAACCATGAGTATGATGATTGAGGTGGACATTCTGCTCATCAAACAGATAGAACTGAAATATCTGACACGTATAAAGAAGCTGTTCTATGAGCTTGCAATCAACGCTGGCAAAGCGCCTAACATAAGCAAATTAGCATTAGATGTTGAGACCTCACGCGCCACCGTGATGAACTACATCAAGAACCTTGCCGACGCCCGACTCATAAATATCATGCATCCTGTCGGAGAGGTACATCCGAAGAAACCAACTAAAATCACCTTACACAACTCAAACCTGCTTTACGCAATTTATCCGATAAACGTGGAAATACAGGATGTGATGGAGACATTTGCCATCAACTCGCTGTGGAAAGACCACAAGGTGAGCCAACCGCCACACGAGAAATTCTTCTTTATTGACGAGAACATAAAGGCGAGAATTACAGACGCTAAACGACAGACAAAGCCAAGGACAGACAAAAACACCATATATTTCCGATATAATACAGAAGTGGGCGCGGGAAACAATATCCCTATCTGGCTGCTCGGGTTCTTGTATTAAAAACAAACAAGCAAACAAACTACAAACACACATACATTAATCTATAAAATTAACTTTTTAACATGGCTAAAGAAAAAAAGTTTATTACTTGTGATGGTAATGAGGCTGCTGCTCACGTGAGCTACATGTTCTCTGAAGTTGCTGCTATCTACCCTATCACTCCTTCTTCTCCTATGGCTGAGCACACTGACGATTGGGCTGCCAAAGGTCGTAAGAATCTCTGGGGACAGAATGTCCTCGTACAGGAAATGCAGTCAGAGGGTGGTGCCGCTGGTGCTGTTCACGGTTCGCTCCAGGCTGGTGCACTGACAACAACCTTCACTGCATCTCAGGGTCTTCTCTTGATGATTCCTAACATGTACAAGATTGCTGGCGAGTTGATTCCTTGCGTATTCGATGTTTCTGCTCGTACTCTCGCTTCTCACTCTCTCTGTATCTTCGGCGACCATCAGGACGTTATGGCTTGCCGCCAGACTGGTTTCGCTATGCTTTGCGAAGGCTCAGTACAGGAAGTTATGGATATGACTGCCGCTGCTCACCTTGCATCTCTTGAAACTTGCGTACCTTTCCTGAACTTCTTCGACGGTTTCCGCACATCTCACGAATATCATAAGATTGAGTGCCTTGACATGGAAGACGTTCGTCCACTCGTAAACGAGGAGTTCGTTAAGCGTTTCCGTGACCGCGCACTCTCACCAGAGCGCCCTGTTACTCGCGGTACTGCTGAGAACCCAGAGACATTCTTCACTCATCGTGAGGCTTGCAACCCTTACTATGACGCAGTGCCAGAAGTAGTTGAGAAGTATCTCGGACAGCTTTCAGAAATCACTGGTCGTGAGTATCACCTCTTCTCTTACTACGGAGCTGAGGATGCTGACCGCATGATTATCCTCATGGGTTCTGCTACAGAGGCTGCTCGCGAGGCTATCGACTACCTCAACGCTAACGGCGAGAAGGTTGGTATGATTGCAGTTCACCTCTATCGTCCATTCTCTGTTAAGCACCTCATCGCTGCTACTCCAAAGACTGTTAAGAAGATTGCTGTTCTTGACCGTACTAAGGAGCCAGGAGCTAACGGCGAGCCTCTCTTCCTCGATGTTAAGGAAGCTTTCTACGATGTAGAAAACCGTCCTGTTATCGTTGGTGGTCGTTATGGTCTCGGTTCATTCGACACAACTCCTGCACAGATTATCTCTGTATTCAACAACCTCGCTCTCGACACTCCTAAGAACCACTTCACTGTAGGTATCGTTGACGATGTTACCAACACTTCTCTGCCAAAGGTTGAGGAGATGGCTCTCGGCGGAAAGGGTACATTCGAGGCTAAGTTCTTCGGACTTGGTGCTGACGGTACAGTAGGCGCTAACAAGAACTCTGTTAAGATTATCGGTGACAACACTGACAAGTACTGCCAGGCTTACTTCTCTTATGACTCAAAGAAGTCAGGTGGTTTCACTTGCTCTCACCTCCGTTTCGGCGATACTCCTATCCACTCTACATATCTCGTAAACACTCCTAACTTCGTGGCTTGCCACGTTCAGGCTTA
>JABUUE010000002.1:5324-19704 GCA_021443335.1 Bacteroidaceae bacterium | reverse complement strand
TTACTCGCGAGATGAAGGCTCCTGCCGCTCTCAAGGGAATGCACTTCGTAATGCAGGTTAGCCCACTCGACTGTCTCGGATGCGGCAACTGTGCTGACGTTTGTCCTGGCAAGCCTGGCAAGGATGCTGAGGGCAACAAGATTAAGCTCAAGGCTCTCAAGATGGTGGCTTACGACCCAACATCAGAGAAGGATATCAAAGAGGCTAAGAACTTCGAATACTGCGTTAAGAATGTTAAGTCTAAGCAGGAACTCGTTGACATACAGTCAAATGTCAAGAACTCACAGTTCGCTACTCCTCTCTTCGAGTTCTCTGGCGCTTGCTCTGGTTGCGGTGAAACTCCTTATGTTAAGCTGATTTCTCAGCTCTTCGGTGACCGTCAGATGGTTGCTAACGCTACAGGTTGCTCTTCTATCTACTCTGCTTCTATTCCTTCAACTCCATATACAACTAACGAAAAGGGACAGGGTCCAGCATTCGACAACTCTCTCTTCGAGGACTTCTGCGAATTCGGTCTCGGTATGCACATCGGTAACAAGAAGATGAAGGAGCGCGTTACACTCCTCCTCCAGAAGGTTATTGAAAGCCCAGAGGCTTCTGCAGAATACAAGGCTGCCGCTCAGGAGTGGATTGAGAACCAGAACTGCGCTGCCGGCTCAAAGGCTGCTGCCGCTAAGCTCAAGCCATTCATCGCTGAGGGTGCTGCAAAGGGTTGCGCTGTTTGCTCAGAACTCAAGACTCTCGACCACTATCTCGTTAAGCGTTCACAGTGGATTATCGGTGGTGACGGTGCTTCTTACGACATCGGTTACGGCGGTCTCGACCATGTTATCGCTACTGGCGAGGATGTTAACATCTTCGTTATCGATACTGAGGTTTACTCTAACACTGGTGGTCAGGCTTCTAAGGCTACTCCTCTCGGCGCTATCGCTCAGTTCGCTGCTCAGGGTAAGCGCGTACGCAAGAAGGACCTCGGTATGATTGCCACTACTTACGGCTACGTTTATGTTGCTCAGATTGCCATGGGTGCTGACCAGGCTCAGACTCTTAAGGCATTCCGTGAGGCAGAGGCTTATCCAGGACCATCACTCGTCATCGCTTACGCTCCATGTATCAACCACGGCTTGAAGGCTAAGGGCGGTATGGGTAAGAGCCAGGCTGAGGAGGCTAAGGCTGTTGAATGCGGCTACTGGCACCTCTGGCGCTATAACCCACAGCTCGCTGAAGAAGGCAAGAACCCATTCACACTCGACTCTAAGGAGCCACAGTGGGATAAGTTCCAAGACTTCCTCGACGGTGAGGTTCGCTACCTCTCTGTAAAGAAGGCTTACCCAGCAGAAGCTGCAGAACTCTTCGCAGAGGCTAAGCGCATGGCACAGCTCCGTTACAACTCTTATGTTCGTAAGGCTAACGAAGACTGGTCAAATGCAGAATAATCATCACGTCTTGAGGGCATTGCCTCAATGACATTTACGATAAGGAGGGGAGGCTCAAAAAGGCTTCCCCTCTTTGTTTAACCCAAATAGTCCATTAGGAAGGATTAACCAAAATAGTCCATTAGAATGGATTAACCAAAATAGTCCATTAGAATGGATTAACCTTTTTGCTTCAATCTATACTGGAACAATAAAACATGAAAACATCTTTACCAGAAAACGCCTTTACCGAACTGAAAGAAGGTGAAGAATATGAGCCTTTGATGTCGCCTGCCAAGAATCACCCAGAAGTAACCGTCTGGTCTGTTGCCTGGGGACTTGTCATGGCAGTTATTTTCTCTGCTGCTGCTGCATATCTTGGTCTTCGAGTGGGTCAGGTGTTTGAAGCGGCTATCCCTATTGCAATTATTGCAGTGGGAGTGTCACAGGCAACAAAAAGAAAGAACGCGCTGGGGGAAAATGTCATCATACAAAGCATTGGCGCATGTTCGGGAGCCGTTGTCGCAGGAGCTATCTTTACCCTACCCGCCATCTATATTCTGCAAGCGAAATATCCCGAGATGCAGGCAAACTTCATTAACATATTCTTGGCATCACTGTTGGGAGGCGTACTCGGAATACTTTTCCTCATTCCCTTCCGCAAATATTTTGTCAAGGATATGCACGGAAAATATCCTTTCCCTGAAGCCACGGCAACAACACAGGTATTAGTCAGCGGAATTACTGACGAAAACGCTGACCTCCAAAGTCAAAGTCAAGGTCAGAGTCAAAGTCAGAGTCAGAGTCAAAGCCAAGGTCAAAGTTCAGCTAAAACCCTTTTGGCAGCAGGCCTTGTCGGCGGACTTTACGACTTCATTGTTGCCACTTTCGGCTGGTGGAACGAGAACTTCACTTCACGCGTATGTGAACTTGGAGAGACTGTCGCTGACAAAGCAAAACTTGTATTCAAACTTAACACAGGTGCTGCGGTTTTTGGACTTGGTTATATTGTAGGATTCAAGTATTGTCTTATCATCTGCCTTGGTTCCATGCTCGTGTATTGGGGCATCGTTCCTGCAATGGCCCTGATTTTCTCAGACACAGTTCTAAATCAATGGGATCCTTCAATAGCAATCCCCGTTGGTGAAATGTCGCCAGAACAGATATTCAAGTCATACGGAAAGACAATCGGTATCGGCGGCATCGCAATGGCGGGAATAATTGGCATTATCAAGTCCTGGCCAATAATCAAGAGCGCTGTTGGACTTGCATCGAAAGAGTTTAAAGGCGGTGCATCGACTGAGAATGTCGTAAGAACACAGAAAGACATCTCGTTTAAATTTGTACTTATTGCAGCACTGGCAACACTGCTTATCACCTTTGTTTTCTTCTTCTTTGGAGTGATGGACAGCAATCTGCTCTTTGCTTTGGTTGCAATAATTCTTGTTGTGGTCATAGCCTTCCTCTTTACTACAGTGGCAGCAAATGCCATTGCTATCGTAGGAAGCAACCCTGTATCAGGAATGACACTTATGACACTAATCTTAGCGTCTGTTGTACTCGTAGCAATAGGTCTTAACGGACCTTCGGGAATGCTTGCCGCACTTGTTATGGGCGGCGTGGTTTGCACAGCATTGTCTATGGCTGGCAGTTTTGTTACTGACCTGAAAATCGGATATTGGCTTGGCACAACACCAAAGAAACAAGAGACATGGAAATTCCTTGGCACATTGGTTTCTGCCGCTACAGTATGTGGCGTGATGATGCTTCTTGACAAAACTTACGGGTTTGCTTCTGGCGAACTTGCCGCTCCACAGGCAAATGCAATGGCAGCAGTTATTGAGCCGCTTATGAGCGGTGTTGAAGCTCCTTGGATACTTTATGGCATCGGCGCACTTATAGCGTTGATACTAACATGGATGAAGATTCCTGCACTCGCCTTTGCACTCGGTATGTTTATTCCTTTGGAACTGAACCTTCCACTGCTTGTTGGTGGCGCTGTCAACTGGTTTGTTTCCACTCGCTCTAAAGACGAGAATACAAACAAGGCTCGCGGAGAGAAAGGAACATTGCTTGCATCTGGATTTATCGCAGGCGGTGCACTGATGGGAGTTGTTTCTGCACTAATGAGATTTGCGGGACTGAACCTCGTTAATGATATCTGGCTCAACAACTCTCTAAGCGAACTGCTATCACTCGCCGCATACATTTTCCTTATCATCTACTTCATCTTAGCAACAAGGCCAAAGTCATAAACAACCCTATAAACAAAGAATGGACGAATCTTGAGTTCGTCCATTTTTTTTCATCAGCCGGTATAACCAATCATTACTCATCGGTCATTAGTCATCAGTCATCAGCCATTTGTCATTACTCCACTACTTCCCACCAAGATTTTTATCAAAGAACGCCAAGACTTTCTCCAAAAGGAAGCGTCTTGAATTTCCATTGTAAATGCTGTGGTTTGAGTTTGTGAAGATATGCATATCAAACTGTTTTCCCTGTTCAACTAATTTCTTTGTGTATTCGAAAGTATTTTGTGGATGTACATTATCATCACAAAGTCCGTGACAAAGAAGCAGTTCACCATGGATCTTTTCCGCTCTCTTTGAAGGGTTATCGCCATAACCTTCAGGATTCTCCTGCGGTGTACGCATATAGCGTTCTGTATAAACAGTATCATAAAAACGCCAATCTGTTGGAGGGGCGATAGAAACACCACAACAGAAAACATCACTACCCTCGCTCATAGACATAAGAGTGTTGAAACCTCCATAACTCCAACCCCATATCGCAAGTTTCTTGGCATCAACAAAAGGTTGTTTTGACATATAAATGGCAGCCTCCACTTGGTCTCGACTCTCCATCTTTCCCATCTTCATATATGTGAGTTTCTGGAAATCTGCGCCACGAGCACCAGTTCCCCTTGGATCAACAGTAACACAGATGTAACCATGTTGGCACAATATCGCTTCAAAAAGTCCTCCCTGCGCCACGCTACCCGCAGACCATCGGTCAACCACTTGCTGACTGCCAGGACCGCTATACTGATGGAAAATCACAGGATATTTCTTTGTTGCATCAAAGTCTGCTGGCTTATAGATAATTCCATTAAGTGTAACACCCTCTGATGTAGTGAATTGGAAAAACTCCTTTTGTGGCAGAACCTCTTTACTTAAAGTCTCCTTCAATTTGGCGTTATCCTCAACAACCTCATTCTTCTTGCCTTTCACAACCGTGTATTTTATAGGAGTGTTAAGATTGGTGTAAGATAATACATAAGAACTGAAGTCATCGTTAAACACTGCAGAATTCCATCCGTCTTCAAAGGAAAGTTTCTTCAGTTTTCCCTTCTTGTCGGCCTTATACACAACTCTTTGCATAGGGTTTACTCCTACAGCCTGAAAATAAGAAGTCTTATTCTGGAAATCATAGCCATAGAAATCTGTTACGATAATTGACTTGTCTGCAACCAATGGTCTAATTAACTTTCCTGTATAATCATATAGGAACGGCTGCATAGCACCCTCATTATCATTAAGCACAACAAAACCATCAGGGAAAAGCGAAAGGTTTGTTACTGCCTCTTCTGGCAGATAGCATTTTGACATTAAAGTAGCTAACAACTCCGTCTTCGTTGCTCTGCAACTTATTTTCCACAGTTTCATCTCATCCTGATGGCGGTTGAGCGTACAAACCATCACATTGTTATTGTCACCAGGTATCGTTCTCACGATAGGAACATAGTCATCCGCTTTTACACGCAGTTCCTTTTCATAAGTTTCCTTGTTCTCCAAGACATAAGTGCAGAGTGAGACCTTTGCATTGTCTTCGCCTGCCTTTGGATATTTAAACTTATAAATCACAGGGTAAGAGTCATCGTTGTGGAACTGCAATTGCATCTGCTTCACATCTTCCTCATTAAACTTTACCCAAGCCAAAGCACTTCCGTCTGCGGTAAAAGCATACATTACAGTCTGCGCAAACTCCTCCTCATAAACCCAGTCAGCGTGTCCGTTGATTATCTTGTTGTGCTCGCCATCAGTGGTTACAGCTGTTTCCGTATTCTCATAGTCCGCACCATCAAATAGCTTTTTCAAGTTGACAAGGTACAGATTGTTATCTCGCACAAAAGCAACATGAACACCGTCGGGGGAAAGAACAGGAATCTTTATGTCACCTTGCAGATTGATCTCTTTGCCCGTAGCATTATCTTTAACCTTATATTCAGCGGTAAAAGAGTGACGATAAATAGGTTTACGGTTTGACGCAACTAAGGTATAATGCTGATTATCTGTATCTGTCTTTTTATCATCACCATCGGAAAGCCATTTCTTATAATTAGCCTTTGCCGCCTGAAAACGGTTATTTGTTGTTATGTCAGCGACAGAGAGTGGCTTTTGAGCAGAGATAGTGTTGGTAAACATTATTAAGGTGAGGGCTAATAGGATGTTTTTCATAATGCAATGGTTTATTCGTACCTCATAACTTTTGATGGACTGATGTGTGAAACCAGCATACTTGGAAGGATTAAAATGAGGGAACTTATGATTAGTGTACAGATATTTACGGCTACAATTACAGGGATGTTAAACTCGAGCGGAACCTCCGTAACAAAATATATGGAAGGGTCTAATTTCATAACCCCAGTGTATTTCTGAATAAGCATAAGAACAAAGGCAACAACATTACCTATGATTAGACCTTTACATACAATTAGCAACGCAAGCCAAATAAATGTATGCCTGATGCCTTTATTCCTCATTCCCAAAGCTTTAAGCAAGCCTATCATACTTGTGCGTTCAAGAATAATTATCAGCAGTCCGCTAATAATTGTAAATCCCGCCACGGCAACCATCAAACACAAAATTATCCAAACATTAAGGTCAAGAAGGTCAAGCCATGAGAATATTCCAGGATACATATCCAACACCGTTTGTGAGGAATAAGTCTCATAATTCCTGTCTAACTTTCTGTTTACCTGCTTCACAAATCTTTTGGCAACAGAATCAAGCTGGCTGAAATCTTTAATCAAAACCTCTGCGCCATCAGCCTGGTCATCTTCATAGCCATTTAGACTTCTGGTAGTCTTTAAGTCTGTAAAACACAGTTCGTTGTCGAAAGCAGAAAGGTTGGTCTGGTAAACACCTGTAATTGTGAACTTTCTTGTCCTTACATCAGACCCATTTATAAAATATGCGTATATCTTATCTCCTGACTTGACATTAAGCTTGTCAGCTTGTGATTTTGAAACAAGAAGTTCTTTTGTTGATTTCTTCTCTGAAAACTGAGGCAAGCGTCCCTGAATAAGGTTCTCAGAAATAAATGTAGTATCAAACGCCTCCCCTACTCCTTTCAACTGGAAACCAAGGAAATCCTCATCTGTCTTCAGGATTCCTTGCGCCATCGCATACGGAGAAACAGACTTCACTCCTTCAATATTCTTTATTGCTGTTAGCATTGAGTCTCCCATAACCACCGGTATTGGTTCAAAACCATGCATGGAAAGGAAATTGCCGACAGTAATATGACTTCCGAAGCCGACAACCTTGCTCTGAATAGTATGCTTAAAGCCAAGAACCACGGCCACAGAAATTATCATCACCGTTATACCTATGGCAATACCTGCTATGGCAATCCTTATTGCAGGATTGCTTGCTTTGCCATTCTTGTCAGGAGTAGCATAAAGACGACGAGCTATGGATAATGGGAAGTTTGCCATATTAATGATTAAACTTGTGGGAACTTTCCTATAATAGAAGATAATGATGTCACTGAAAGTTACTCATTCATAGAACTCACCTTAATAGTTTGTTCTCCCAGGATAAGCCTCGAGAGCTTTCTGCAGAACAACCAAAGCGCGCATTAAGTCTTCTTTTTTAAGCACATACGCTATTCTGACCTGGTTTATTCCTGCTCCTGGGGTAGTATAAAATCCTGATGCGGGAGCCATCATAACTGTCTCTCCCTCATACTCAAACTTCTCCAAACACCATCGGCAGAACTTATCGCTATCGTCAACAGGAAGCTGGGCAACAGTGTAAAAAGCACCCATTGGTATTGGCGAATACACACCAGGTATGCGATTCAGTCCGTCAATAAGACACTTTCTTCGCTCCACATACTCATCATAGACATCTCTATAATATTCTTCTGGCGCGTCCAACGAAGCCTCTGCAATAATCTGACCGATAAGTGGTGGCGACAAACGAGCCTGACAGAACTTCATTACCGCCTGTCTGATTTCCTCATTCTTTGTAATCAATGCACCGATACGTATTCCACACTCTGAATAACGCTTTGAAACAGAGTCAATAAGAACTACATTCTGCTCGATACCCTCAAGGTGACATGCCGAGATGTAAGGCGAGCCTGTGTAAATGTATTCGCGATATACCTCATCCGAGAAAAGATAAAGGTCATACTTCTTTACGAGGTCACGAATCTGATTCATCTCGCGACGGGTATATAGATAACCTGTCGGATTGTTTGGGTTACATATCAGTATGGCGCGCGTGCGTTCATTTATCAACTCCTCAAACTTCTCAACCTTTGGCAGCGAGAAGCCCTCCTCTATGGTTGTTGCTATGGTACGGATCTTTGCACCTGCCGAAATGGCAAATGCCATATAGTTCGCATACGCAGGTTCCGGCACAATAATCTCATCGCCAGGATTCAGACAAGCCATAAAACTGAAAAGCACAGCCTCGCTACCTCCACAAGTGATAATAATATCATCTGGAGTTACATTGATATCGTACTTCTTATAATAGTCAACCAATTTCTCACGATAACTGAGATATCCTTGTGACGGAGAATACTCAAGTATATCTCGGTCTATCTTCTTCATGGCGTCAAGAGCCACCTTTGGTGTAGGCAGGTCTGGCTGACCAATATTAAGATGATAGACCTTTGTGCCACGCTTTTTGGCAGCAGCAGCAAGAGGAGCAAGTTTTCTGATTGGCGACTGTGGCATCTCAACGCCACGGATGGATATTTTTGGCATAATTTTTGTGGTGGGGTCTTATTAGTTAAAGAAATTCCAGCTTACTCCAAATCTAAATGTTGAAGTGTTTTGTGGATAGTGAGGAGTAAGGAAATAGTTGCCTGCCGTACTGTTGATATGACTCATCATAACAAAGAAACGCGCATGCTTCAAATGGAAATTCGCATATACATTGATTATTGGATAATTTCCGACCTTTATATTATTCTCCCCATTACCCTGACTACAGTAATAGCCAAAGCCTGGAGAATATTCTGGAGCGCAATATGACGTAAAGTATCTTATGTCGCCACCAAGTTCTGTAGCCAGCACTTTCGCTATTTTGAATTTAAGATACAAGTTAGCATAGATGTTAAGAGCAGGAACAGGAATAACCTCAGAGTCCGACGATTTCTGATAAGTGACAATTGCCTCAAGGTTTACTGGACCAAGACGCAAGTGCTGCGATAATTGTGCCGTGAACAGAGAGACATTAGGTCCTTGCTTAACGACGATATCTGTATTCTCGCGTGTGAACTTATCCGTTATCGTATAACTTCTCAAGAAATAAGGCAACTTAGTAATATTATCATAAGCCACACGCAGTTTTGTGGAAGTTTTGCCTATATTAAGAAGACCTTCTACGCGAAAATGTGTCAGTTTATCAAAATCATTATCCCACCAGAAATGCTTGCTGTGGTAGTTCTCATAATAGAATGTTGGAGTCGCTCTTTGGAATTTCGCCTTAGCATTCAGCGAGACAGTATCACCAAAAAGAGGAAAGTTTAAGTCTCCTGCACCCTCTAAATTGATGTCACCAGCCATACCACCTAAAACATAAGCCTCCAAAGAAACATTATAATGGAAAGTCTTGCCCAATGTTTTCTGCAACTGACCACCCACGCTTACGTCATTTTCGTGGTATTTTTCAACAACCCCCTGCAGATTTGGTAAGGTAAAACGCTGATACTCGTATGCGGCAAACAGCTTTAAACCCATTGGCACCCATTTGTTGAAGCCTTCCAACATAGCAAGTGCCACAGTGTTCTTCACTGAAATATTCTTTGTGTCATCACATATAGAATCGCCCGAGTATGTGCCGTCACCTAAAGCTTCAAAATACTTGTGGGCATAATACTTCTCTGGGGTATTATATGCGAAATATGTACGATCATGGTTCTTCACATTCACCGTGTGGATGATACTTGTAACAGGCACATATTCATCCTTCATCCATTCTTTCGGATTGTTCTTCGACGTTGTGTCAGTTGGTGCAACAGCCTTCTTAGCCTCTAATTCCTTCTTGTATTCCTCAAGGTCAAAATCCTCACCCTTCTCCTTTCTTGCCTTTTCCAACGCCTTCTTCGCGTCATTCTCCTCCTTTGATTTCATGGCAAACTTCTTAGCCTCTATCTCCTCTTCGGTCATAGGCACTTGCCGGTTGAAACCAAAACTGTAGCGATGTGTATAGAAGATTATCTGATTGTCATTACGGGCACTGTTATTTGAAAGAATCGTTGGAATCTCATAGGAATCATAACTCTCCGGGAAACTTTCAGGATGAAGCACATGCTCATCATTCGCGATACCACCATTCTCCAGAATCTTCTGGTGATTTAAAGAGACATAAAGGTGGCTGTTATATCGCTCACCTATATATGACCCCCACAAAGACCAATTGAAATGGGAGGTGTTGGCACTCTGATAATATCCTCGACCATAGATATAGTCAAACTTCATTCCCAAGCCCAACTTCTTTCCTGCGTTTACGCCAAAGAGAGCCTTGAAATGGTCCTCACCATAATTTCCGCTTCCACAACTATTATAACTGAGATTGGTTATTGGCGAGAGAGTATTTGTGAATTTTATTTCGTTCGGATATGTAACAAAAAAATCGTATGGCTCAAGAAATATAAAGTCTCTGCGCTCGGCCTGATCAATGAAGATTCTGTTTATTCGAGGACTTCCCACATTGCCGAGATTGTTATATTCTCCATACAAGCCATTGGTAAATATGGAGTTCTGGTAGAGGTGATGTACGGTGTCAGGGACACTTGCTTCCCTGTCTCCATACATCTCGTCAATCGTCCACACCTTCAATCCCTTTGGGATTACCTTGTCTCTCTTAGTAGTGTCGCGATTAACGCGGTTAGCCTGTTGGAAGCCATTGTCATCACCAAAGTTACCATCATTTATATTCTGTGCCAATGACAATTGGAACAGAGCTGCAAGAAGAATTATAAAGAATGTTATTCTTTTCATTTTATTTTCCTAAAAAACGGAAACAGCATTCCGCCATCTTGAATATCATCGACGCAAGGATAATGTAGGTGCCTATCGTTTCACTGTAAAAAAAGTAAAGCGACACACCCACAACCGCACCGATAACAAAAACGGTATTCAACACATTGCGGATAATGAAATATTTTTCTTTTAAAGAGTCCTCGTCTCTTCGTGATCGGAATTGCATTTACCTAATTAAATTGTGATGTTATTATATGCTTATGTGTTTGGCGTTAACGGAACAAATCCGTAACCTTTGCAAATATCTCATCCTTACGGTCAATCATTCCTCTGCGGAACTTTGCAGAGCCAGGATAAAGCTTTGTGCCTTTTTTGTTTATTGCCTCTTCATCTGTTATCCATTCCTCAGCCTTGTAAATGCCATTGCCGCCAGGCACATTCTCCGTATAGTCAAAGACAATACGAGACAGTATCAGTTGCAAATGATTGTCCTTGCAAGTTGCGAAAAGCTTGTACGCTGTTGCAGCACGGTCAAGGGAGATGAAACTCTTTCTGAACACTATCCATTCTCTTACTGACGCAATTATAGAATGTTCAGCCTTGTTCACCAAAGCCACCTGACTGCCCTCTAACTGGTTATCACTTTTTGTATAGGCAACTAAGAAATCATACATCTTATTGTAGATATCTTCTGCACTCTTTCCCGGCACATCAAGTTCAAGTGTCCACTGGACTCTACCATCAACGACAGGCACAGCTCCTGCCAAATATTTCGGATTACTGTTCTTGCTGATTTTTTTCTTCTTTACCTCTTTTGTATTTGACTCCACACTCTTTTCCTTCTGAACTTGCTCAGTAGGAACCTCCCAATTGTTCTGTGCGAGAAGAGACATCGGCAGAACCGCAAAAAGAATAAGCATTAAATTTCTCATAATAGTATTTGTTTATTAAACGACGCAAAATTACAAAAAAAGATAATAAAGGGAAGAAAAGAAGGGAAAAACTTTCTTTATTTTCCTTCTTTCTTACGTTTAATTAACATAGCATACACATTTATTATATAAATAACCCACTTTTGAAGGCATAAAAATCAATTTTTGAAGCCTTTATTTTGAGTATTCAAAAATAAACTTTAACTTTGCAACGTCAACGATGAGCGCCCAAACACCAATACACAAGCACGTAAACATAATAAATGAGCATTACCAAACATATTTCACCCATACTTATTATTGTACTGACAATTGCCACGGGATGTAATAAAAATCCTATTCATGACCTTGACAAACTGATGGCACTGGCTGAAACAAATCCTGACAGTGCAATTAGCTGCCTGCAAAAAGAAGAACACATTCAAGACTTCAGCAAAGAGGATTTAGCCAAATACTCTCTCGCGTACACATGGGCTTTAGACAAATCTGGAGTAGATGTTAATAACGATAGCCTTTTGCACAATGCTTATCAATATTATAAAACAGAAAAAAACAACATCTGGTACTCAAGATGCATGTACTATATGGGCAAGTATTACTCTATGGTTGACAGCACAGAAAGAGCCGAAAATTGTTTGTCAAGCGCAGCAAATTCTGCAAAGAAAAACAAGGATAACAAAACAGAATACTTGGCATTAGAGAAGTTGTCGCGACTGATGGTACTGCACAACACACAAAAAGCAGAGTATTATGCAAATAAATCTATCGTCAGCTTCAGCTTACTGAAAGAGAAGGATTCCACAAACCAAGTATATTTGTTGCTGAATGCAGGTTACTGCTCCATGCAAAACAAACATATAGAATTAGCCAAAGCAAAGATACTTGACGCTTTGAGCATATCATATACACTTAACGATTCATCGCTTATTTCTGCCTCGTACCAGGACCTGTCAGTATTATACAGTCAATGTCAAAAAAATGACAGTTCACTCATCGCCGCAAGAAAAGCATACGAGTATGCCACGCAAACAAACGAATCATGCAAACAGGCACTCATCGACGCACTATTACGAGCACCAGGTCATGTACATGAGGCAGAAACCCTTGTTAACAGTCTGAAACCAACATACGAGCTCGGACTATATACAAAACTATACAAAAAACATATATTGGCAATAAAAAGAGGAAAAATACAAGAAGCCACAGTTATTGCTGACTCAGCTTATTCCTGCCTTGAGAGCATGTTCTCAAATGAGATAGGGGCAAAAAACGGATATTATGCCGACATCTTGAAAGAAGAAAAGGCAAAAGCCGACGCAGAAAACCAATCAAAAACCACAGGGTTTATTCTTTTCCTGACAATTATCGCAGCAGCATTCCTTATCTACGTTTTTTTGATGCGAAGAAAAGCAACTGTGCAAAAAATACAGAATGAGCGCGAAAAGAACAAGCTTATACTGGCGCATGAAAAAGAAATGCACAAACAAGAGACTGAATTCTTGAACGCAAAACACATGCAAGAGATAGCCAACAGAGACATACAGATAGGCATAATGAGAGATTTCTTAAACAAGAAAGTTAAGATTGCCGAGAAAATTCAATCACTGAAGGAGATAAAAGATCATGGCTCACTCTTAAACAATGACGACTGGCAAGAAATAGAAATATTTCTCAACACTATCGATAATCTTTTTGTTACACGCATCAAGGAACAATTCCCTCAACTTCAAGAAAAGGACTTGCAATTATTCATGCTTTTACGCCTGAAAGTACCAACAAAAAACCTTGCATCCATATATTGCATCACCGAAAAAGCTATAAAACAGAAACTTTTTTTATACAAAAATAAAGTTAATTTAGACGGCGAAAAAGTATCTTTAAGGTCATTTATTGAGACCTTTTAAGAGAATAAAAATACAAATTTAGACCTTTATTTTTTACGGATTTTAGTTATCTGATTTATTATCATATAATTAAACAAATTGTTAAAATCATATTTTTTAGACCTCTTTTTCTTGCATAGAATAAAAAATAGTCGTACCTTTGCACCCAGAAAACAAGAGAAATCCAATTAACATTATAAACCTATGAGAAGATTATTCTTTATTGCTGTATTAATTTCAACTGTTTCATTTGCTTCTGCCCAGAAGTTAAGATTGGAACCAAGCATTCATCGCGGTGGTGCAAGACTCGTTGAATCAAAGGTGACAATCAACAACTATGGTACTACACTTGGCGTGAACATCGAGAACTACAATGGTGAGGCCCTCGTACTTATTACCGACAAAACAGGCATGTTAGTTTCTTACGACAACACAACCGTAGAAAAAGACACAGAAGTTGAGCAGGACATTGAAGCTGTTGAACCAGGCAAATACACAGTATCTGTGATTACAGAGGAAGGCGTTACATCAAAAACATTCACAAAGGAACAATAGAGAATCTATATATAAATGTCTCTTTGCATGTAACAAGTTAGACATCACTTTATTTCAACCTATAATTATATTTTGTTAATTATCTTTGTTTACAACCATAATACAAGAATACATATTATGGAAAAACAAAAGCCGGCAGGAAACTGAGAAGTTTTCGGCCGGTTTTTTTTGTTCTATCCCCATCAGCTCATTAGAAGAATACTTCTCTCCTCGACTCAAACCTAAGAACGCGAATCCAAGTATAAGTTTCCCCGACACTCAACCAGAGTTTCCCTGAAACTCAGCCCGAGTTCCTATGATACTCAACGCGAGTTCCTATGATACTCAAGGCGAGTTCCTATGATACTCAAGGCGAGTTCCTATGAT
>JABUUE010000002.1:2347-4702 GCA_021443335.1 Bacteroidaceae bacterium | reverse complement strand
AATCTACTCGATATAAATCCAAAAATACTTCAAAATTCTAATGAACTTTTTGGGTTAAATACTTCTTTCCATTTCTAATAACAACTCCGCGGTAAGAACTATTTACTTCCTGGCCTGAAAGATTAAAGGTTTTATTGGAATATTTGCTTTCGGATTGCGCAGAAGCACTCTCAAAAGGAGATGTTATGCCTGATGGGGAGACGATACGGACATATTCAAAGTCCTGATGCGACTTCTCATTCGAGAAGAAAAATCTAACTGTATTATCATAAGAGGTCTTACGAGTAAACTTATACCAAAGCTTCTTTCCAGTAACTGTTGTGATATCGTAATCAGTTACCACCACTTCACCTTCACGTTTGGCGTTAAGCACTACAGTTGCTCCATTTATATCCTGCTTAAAGGTGTCCCAATTGTAGTTCGACTCACAACCAGCATTATTCCCCTCAACACCTGTTGCCCACCACCAGCTGTCAGCTCTCTGCACAAAATACTCGGAATACCCCGCTGCGCCACGCTCCTTGTTGGTTGTACACACCAATAACCAGTTTTCCCAATTATTAACACCTGCAGTATAATTCTTGAACTTAGCCTGCAGAACCTTGTCGCCATCAATAATGTAATAATCGGAAAAAGCAGAAAAGAAAGCGGAAGAATTATCAGTGGCGCCAAGCGTGAAAGACGTAGGAGTATCGTCGCTAAAGTTCTGACCTTTCGCATACTTTTTAAATCCCCAGAAAGATTTATCACCATTTACAGTTGTAAAACAAATGACACTCTCATTCCTCTCCTCAGCCTTTTGCGTTATTACAACGCCTTCATAAGCAACTCCATTACGTCGTATTGTAATCTTATTACCATCAAGCGACCAAGAACCAGTATAAACTCCCGCAAGAGTTCCGTCGGCACAAAGCTGAAGTTCACTCTGCGACACATACTTTAAGTTAGCATAGTCTGTACCCCATCCATGGTCGAGCACGCCATAATATCCTGCCAAATCCTCCATGGTATAAGTTTTCTCATCAAGAGTCTCACCGCAGTACTCGAACGGCGCAGTACACAATCCACCATTCTTTGCTTGGAACATCTGATGAACACGAACTTGATGACCTTCATTGCCACCGTTAAAACGCGTGTGATAGACGTTGAAAATCTTTCCGTCATCATCAACGACAACAGAATTATGTCCTTGTGCACAGAACGCAAGTTTCATCCAGTCCCATTTATAATAAGACATCAAGCGAGTACCAACATATCCATTTACTGTGCCACAGCAGTTAACATTGTTAATTACGCTTGAGGATGTAAAGCGAGCATCATGCCCCTGCATATCCTTGTATGGGCCAGTAACAGAAGTGGATGAGAAAACGCGCATATTATAACCTCCTGCAGCAGTCAGACCTCCGTAGGTTACAAAAAGATAATAGCGGTCATTAATATATTCGATGTATGAAGCTTCGCCTGACACATGATTACCGCCATATATCTTAATGCCTTGATAAGGGTCGGATTCCGCATTAGTAGCCGAGCCTCCAACAATACTATACTTACGATTGAGGTCACGGAAACCAGTGGTTTTGTCTAACTCTATCATCCAAAGACCGCCGAACCAAGAGCCGTATGTCAGCCACAACTTACCTTCTTCATCGTAGAAGACACAAGGGTCAATAGCATTCATACCATATATCTGATTGCCATTACGATTTAAAGTGTAGCGTGATGGCAGTGCAGAGCCCGAAGCAATACCGGTAACAGTGTAGAAATCAGTAAGTGCCGCTATATTTGCAGGGCTTGCCTTCCATGGTATGGAATAAATTACAGGTCCCACATGTTTCCAGTTTCCTTCTGGAGAGTCTGCAGTAAGCAAGGCTATGGAACTATACCAATTGTCGCCGTTGACAGACATATACATACACCATTTCTGCATGTCCTTGTTCCATATCACGTCTGGAGCCCAAAGATTTCCATCAACATTATAGTCGGTGCTGCCCAACTTTGACCATGCTATTTCCTTACTAAAAAGAATATTCTGGTCATTTTTAATATTATTGTTGAACATAACCCAGTTCTTCATGTCATAAGACTTGGCAAAAGCCTTATGCGAGCCAAAGATATAATAAATCTTCTGTGCACCAGCTGTATATTCGCCAGTTATCTTACCATTTGACTGTTTGTAGCCAATAACAATAGAAGGGTCATGAACAGACACTCTACTGTAATTGGCAGCAAACAGCGGAAGAACAATAATAAGCGTTAACAATGAAGTTATAAATCTTTTCATCTTTACTTGTTTTCCTTTAACCCAAAAAGTTCATTAGAACGTATATGGGTTTTATTTATTGGACATTCTTACTA
>JABUUE010000002.1:0-2238 GCA_021443335.1 Bacteroidaceae bacterium | reverse complement strand
AATCTACTCGATATAAATCCAAAAATACTTCAAAATTCTAATGAACTTTTTGGGTTTAAACCCCAAAAGTTCTAATGAACTTTTGGGGTTATAAAAATTTTATTTCACCTTATAAACCTTGAAGCTCATTGCAGGAAGAACATCTGCAATAACAGGAGTCTTACCATTCATCTGAAGAGCAATAGTTGAGTTTTTCGGTGTAATCTTATCTGGATTATCTATGGTGTTCTCTGCGTCCATCTCTGTACAATGAAGAGATGTAACCTGAACATTTGCGTCAACACTCTTCATTCCCTTGAGTTCAACACTAACATTTTGCTGTGTCTTAGAAACATTTGCAATCTTGACGATAACACAATTTTCGTTCTTGTCATAAACTGCACTTGCCTCAAGTCCGCCTTGACCATAAAGGTTGGCAACAGGCTTATTGTTCATTGTGAGTTTCAGCATATTTGTTCCCTTGTTCTTTGCATAAAGCTGCTGAACATAGTAGCTTACGGTCTTGAACAACTTGGTATTATTGAACCAAATAAGGTCTGGACGCCACTGCCAACCTTCAACATGTGCAAGAAGAGGAGCATAGGCTGTCATGTGAACAACATCGGCGTTACGCTCAAAGTCTGTCATAAATCCTGCCTCAAGAATAGAAGCCTCATAGTGATTCCATTTCTTACCCTTTCCATGACAAGCATACTCTCCAGCAAAGACCTTCGGGCCTTTACGATCATACTTTTCATATCGGAGAGTGTTGATAGTGTCAGTAAACCATGACTCCTTACGATAGAAATGCTCATCGACAAGGTCAGCTTTCTGCTCTTTCATTGCCACCCAACCCTTATCGAACATCTCTCCTTCCGAATCAGGGCCAGAAGTACCTACAATCTTTATATCAGGATATTTTGCGCGAATAGCAGCAACAAAGGGTTTCAATCTTTTAAAATACATATCATCCCATTGCTCATTACCTACGCCTATCATCTTCATGTTAAAAGGCTCTGGATGTCCCATCTCTGCGCGAATCTTACCCCACTTGGAATCAACCGGACCGTTTGCAAACTCAATAAGGTCAAGACAATCGTCAATATATGGCTGTAGCTGATCCAAAGGAACATGGGCAGACTCATTGTTCCAGTTTTGGAACTGGCACGCCATACCAACATTAAGTACAGGAAGTGGCTCTGCGCCCATATCCTCTGAAAGAACAAAGAACTCATAGAAGCCAAGTCCGTAACTTTGGTAATAATCAGGGAAGTAGCGATTTGCGAATGTGTATTCCCAGCGGTTCTGGTTGATTGGACGATTCTCAACAGGACCTATAGTATTCTTCCACTGATAGCGCGTAGCGAGATCCACACCCTCTACGATACATCCTCCAGGGAAACGGAACACTCCAGGATGAGCATCAGCCAAAGCCTGCGCTATATCAGCACGACAACCGTTCTCACGATTCTTGAATGTCTTTTCTGGGAAAAGGCTGATGTGTTCAAGACAAACTGGATTCTTGCTGTCAAGATAGATACGCAACTGCGCTTTCTCCATTGTTAACGGGGACTTTATCACAGCCGTGTATTTCTTCCATTCCCCAGAAGAAACTTCCACTTTCGCTTCAGCAAACTGCTGGTTCTCTCCCATAGATGACTGGTCTATGAGCTGCACCTTTATAGCAGAATTGCCATTTGTGGCCTTTGCCCAAACAGAAAACTTATAGTTTTCGCCTTTTATGACACCAATACCAAAATATCCCTCATTCACAAGACCTGTGCGACGGTCGTTATGTCCAGCATTTGAAAGAACAACATAATGTGGACAACGCTCAAAAGGTCCATCATTCTTAATCTCAAACTTCCCAAAAGCCTGCCATCCCATCAATGTTTGCGGGAACTCAAAGGAACGGTTTTTCACAAGCTCACCGTAAAGGCCACCATCCGCAGCATAGTTAATGTCTTCAAAGAACATACCGTACATTGTGTTCTGAATAGGCGCACCTATCTTTTTCACATTAACAGTCATTTGATGTGTCTGAGCCGACAACAGCGTCGCAGAAGCCAAAGCCAAAGCAGTCAAAAGATTTCGTTTTCTCATAGTAGTTATTATTTTTATTTTATTATGGTTGCAAACTACAAATAAAATTCGCGGTATTTATGCCGCAAAATTACGAATAATTCTACCAATATACAAAAAAAGAACTAAAAATATCCTTTTATTCAATTTATATAAATCAATAAAACTTGTAAAAAA
>JABUUE010000029.1:34950-47091 GCA_021443335.1 Bacteroidaceae bacterium | reverse complement strand
TTGGTAGAGCATCGGACTGAAAATCCGTGTGTCACTGGTTCGAATCCCGTTGGCACCACTCCTCCTCCTTTAATTTTACCCTGCTTATTTCTTCGGAAATAGCAGGGTTCTTTTTTTGCGCTTTATTTTGCGTATATTTACCCTCCCTCTCTACCTTACGAATACACTACAGGTTGCACAATAATAATTTTAACCGTGGGCTACATTGGTGGCATAGGCTTTATTATATTAACATCAGGAAACCTATGATAACCGATGTAACCCATGAAACCTATGGTTAAACACATATCTTTCCATGGTTAAAGCCTATGGCTAAAACTTCTTTCTGACCGGTTTCACTTTACCTTTAATAAACTCAGGGATATTATACGACTTCATAAGGAAGGTATAATATTCCTTTTCTTTTTGTGGCAGAAGGAACGGTTTTGAGGCTTTGCCGTTGCTGTCGATGTGCGCGATGAATGGGCGGGTGTAAAGCCCGTCGATGCGTCGGCTGCTGAATATCACCCACTTTCCAGTGCTGCTCCATGAGTGGTAACTCTCTGTCTCGCTACTGTTCAAGGCTTTCAGCGGACTTGTCTTATGCTCGCGAAGGTCAGTCATAAAGAGGTCGGCGTCGCGATGCCAGATAGAGAAGTTTCCGCAAGAATGTAGGGTGAACATAAGGAAACGGCCGTCAGGTGATACGCGAGGGAAGGAGACGCTCTTGTTGTACATCTCCGTTGTCGGGTTCTTCACGTTAACAAGTGTGTCAACCTTGTCGCCGAATGTCCCTGTTGCGGGGTCGAAGGAGATGTGGCAGAGGCTGTACTTCACGCGCTGCCAGTTGTGCTCCACGTCGTTCACGCTGTCGGCAGAACAGAAATACAAGGTCTTGCCGTCGGCAGAGAATGTAGGGAAAGTCTCAAACGCCTCTTCGCTTGACAGCAATGGCGAAGTCAGTTCCTCGCCTGTATTTAGGTTAAGCACAACAACATCCGACGAGTTGTCGAATACCTCAACGCGCTGTTTGTCAGTGGGGTGGAATATCTGCTGCGTGCTGTTGCGTGAGAACGCTACGAAGTCTCCGCTTGGATGCCATGAAGGATACACCAAAGGCTTTTCGAGCTTTAGTTTCTTTGCGCTGAAATCAGACTCCTCATATTTGGAATTGTTAGCATCATCTTCCGTGCGTGCCGTAACGCGATAGGTGCCGCCGTAATCCACGCGCAGGTGGAAAAGCATCTCGTCGGGGTTCTGCTTATGGAAGGAATGGCAGTTCATGCAGCCGTTGTTCGTGGAGCGGTTGGTCAGAATCTCTGTCTCCTCGAAGTTCTCCAAGCAGCGTTGGTATATGCCCAACTCATTATATGTCCTGTAGCCTGGCTCTATCAGTCGGTAAGCGATGTAAGGGTCAATCTTGTCGGGCGATACATGAATGGTGAAAGCATTATACTCTTTCCATGAGCCGCCCTGCTGCACCTGCACCCTTACCTTGATGTCCGTTGCCTTTGCCGTGAGGCTGTGCCAGTCGTCTTCAGGAATATTTATGAAGCCGTTGTTGCCGGAGACAGCCACCTCTGTGCTGCCTGCCTTGAATATCGCGCTCACATCATCAGCCTGTACCTCGTCGGCAATAGAGAAACATAGCGGAGCGATATTCTGCGGAACGGTAACGTCGGCATAATCCGGGAATATAGGTGCTGCCTTCTTTGTCTTCACCGTTTTGCGTATAAGCGCCATTTTCTCGTGCGCCCAGTCTTTATGGAACATCGTGTGCGACAGGATGGTAAGATATTTCTTCGCCACCTCGTGCTCGCCCATTGCGATGTTTGAGCGCACCAATAGTTTCAGTAGGCGAGGGGAGTGGTTGCCGAGGCTTTGGTTAGCTTCAAAGGCGTAGTGCATAGCTGCGCCGTTGTCGTTCATGCGGAACATCATCTCAGCGAGTATCGCCTTGAAATACGGTGTTTCTTTGTTTGCCAACTCATATCGTCCGATTCTCTCGTCGAAGTTGTTTTCGTCAATCTTGCAGCATAGCTCCTTGAACGTCTCTATGGTAGAATCAATGTAGACAGAGGAGCAGAACGCTATATATCCGAGTGCTGCCACCGAGTACAAGGCTTTAATTACCCTTGTCGGTTTGTAGGGTAACGCGCCGACAATCAGTACCAACGCTGTCGCTGCCCATGGCATATAGACGATAGACTGGGCGGGGACGAAGTGGTTGTAGTAACTGTCGGGCAGCAATACATTTTTCAAATCCCCCACATAGCCGAGATACATCGCCGCACATGCCATAAGGAAGACGAGTAGGGGAGAGGCTATTATTGAGTAGGCAGAGCGTCTGCCTCTTGTTTCTATCAGATTTATTATTAATGAAAGTACGGCATATAGCATGGCTATTGCGCCGGCTATTACGAACAGCAGTGCGCTTGCGACCAGCGAGTAGCCTACTATCCACCATATTTTATTGTTTTCTCCTTTCGCGGCTGTTCCGTTGCCGCGTGATATTCTCCTCTCTCCCAACAGGGCAATGAGCATCAGAAGCATTGCCACACTACCGCCATATATATAATTAATGTTATAGTGAAGTACCATCAAGGCTGTTGATGGTATCAGTGATAGCGGATGGAATACGATATTCTCTTCTTTCTTCTGAATCAAAAGGTTTGTTACTGCTGCCACTGCTGTCAGCACTGCCGCAGTAATCGCTATTCCCGCGAGCGGATAGACAAAGAACTGCATCAGCCACAGGGCGGCAATATCTGCGCAACCGCCGGGCATGGCGAGTGTCTTTGCTATTGTCTGTCCGTCATACACAAACGTATGCCACTGCTCTTGATAGCAAAAGTTATATCCGCCTCTCAACCACATCAGGGCGGAGAAGCCGACGAATGTTAGCAATAAGCAGAGGGCAAGGCGTAATTGTGTCTTCATGACGAACGATGTAATGTTTCTGAGTTAAAACTTATAAAAGCTGCCGGGCGAAAGTGCTCGGCAGCTTTTGTAATATGCTTATCAATAATTTTTATTTACTGATATATGCTGGGTTCTGATCGCATTCTGGGTTCTTAATCAACTCGTCTGCAGGGATAGGCATATCCATTTTCTCTGGGTTGTAGTCGAAGTCACGCTTGAACCATGGAGAGTTAGTGTTGTCACCGCCTGGGAATACATGATTCTTTGGATAGTTAACTCTGATGTGCTCTTCCATGAAGCCTGAACGCTGCATATCTGGACGGAGACACCACTCTGTGTTGAACTCCTTACGACGCTCCATGTTCAATGCCAGCAACCAAGGTTCACAATTGTATGGTACTGCTGTACCATCGTCAAACCATGTTGGACCACTTTTCTGAAGAGCTGTATAATAAGTTTCTGCGTCAGGAAGATCTACAGAAGCCTTGCCAAATGGAATTGGATAGGCAGTCAAAGCCTTAGGAGTAGGATTGTCTGCTTTTCCCTTGTTCTGATAATGAGCAGTAAGAGACTGAATTGGCGGGAAGAATGTGTCCTCAAGTTCCTTCTCCATACCTACCTCAAGAATACCGTTAGCGCGGTCGCGAATTTTATTGAGCAAATCCCAACCTTCATTATATTGTTTAAGACGGAAATAGCACTCTGCGAGGTCGATGAGCACGTTAGCATAACGCTTCCAGTAGATAGTGTTTGACTGGTGAACACCCTCACCCCATGCATCTGTAGCAGCAGAAGCATTACGCCACAGTTTCAATGTCCAAATAGAAGGAGCTTTCTCTACAGCACCATTGTGGAAATTGTGAGAGTCGTGCTGAGCTGCAGCAATTGGATCTTTCAACGCATTGTATGGAATAGGCTCGTTCAAGTATGGGTTTTTGCCGAAGCAGTATTCTGACTTAAGGAAATCCCACTGTCCTACTCTATCTGCTCTAATTTGGTTAATTTCGCCTGTACAAGCAGAACCATCACGACGCTTGTCGCCCTTCTCGAATGAAGCATACCATTCCCAAGAAAGGAAGAGTGAGCCCCAGCCACCGTTAGCGTTTGAGCCGCAATAGAACTTAGTGTACATACGAGCGGAACCGTCACCCCAAGTATTATGCCAGTTTGTGTTGTCAAGAATCTCAGCCCAGATGGTTTCCTCGTTCCAAGGGTTCTTTACGTCCCAAAGAGTAGTGAAAGATGGCACGAGTTTGTAAGTACCACTGTTTTTTACCTGTTCAAAGCATTTTCTTGCCAAATCATAATAGCCACCTTCGCCAAGAGCCTTGTCTGGGTAACGATATGCCAGCCACATGTAAGCATCGCCAAGGTATGTCAATGCCATACCCTTAGTGCAACGACCGTACTCGCCGCCTGCTGGTTTCCAGTCCAAAGCCTCTGATGCATCTTTGAAATCCTGGATGATATATTTCCACATTTCTTCGTCAGTCTTACAGCGAGCCTTTGTCGGAGTATTGATATAATTCTCACCTGTTCCCAGATAAGGTACGCGGCGGAAAGTGATTGTAAGCCAGTGATAGAAGAAACCGCGGAGAGCTTTAGCCTCACCCGCCAAAACCTTCTTAGCCTCTGCTGATACGCCTGTTGATGTTTCCAAACCTGCGAGGAAATCGTTGGCGCGAGCGATGGCAGCATAGCAGTGCTTCCAACCGTTGAGGAGCTCGCCTGATGAAGAGTTCCAGTTCTGCTGCAACCAGTCCTTATCCCATCCTGTTGCCTGTGTGTCAAGTGTTGGGTGGCAACCAGTGAAGAGGTTTGGCTTGAAGCCCCAGTCACCATCTGTGTTGTCGTATGGTGTCATCAGCTTGTAGATGCCGTTAACTCCCTGCTTTGCAGTTTCATCATTCTTATACATGTACTCCAATGGCAACTTCTCATACTCATTTACCGTAAGGAATTCGTTGTTGTTGCAAGATGTCAATGCACCTGCAGCAAGAACTCCAAATCCGAGAGCACCAATGTATTTAAATATATTTTTCATATTGTGTTCGAATTAATTTATTTATATAGGTAAAATTACTTTACAGTTACAATAGCAATACGGTTAGACGCCTTGTTAGGAGCACCTTCGCCATTTGCATTGAGAACTGTTACACCTTTAGCCTTGAGATAATCAGCAACTGACTGTGCGCGGCCCTCAGAGAGCTTCTTGTTTGCCTCTGGGTTTCCTTCTGGAGAAGCGTAAGCAACAACGTTTGCAGAACCCTGAACCTTGTCGAGCTCAGCCTTTGCCTCAGCAGAGAGAGTAGTGCTGTTTACAGCGAAGTTTACTACATAAACACCACCAGCAGGAACTTCCTTAACAACTTCCTTGATAACTTCTGTTACAACTGGCTTCTCAACAATCTTCTCAACAACCTTTTCTACAATCTGTGGCTCTACAGGAGTGTAAACAGGAACCTGCTTAGCCTTCTTAGCTTTCTGGCCACCGAATGTTACGCTGAGACCTGCCATGAATGTACGTGGCATTGGATAACGACCAGTATCGAAACCAGAATAGAGAGGAGAACCCTGACCAATTTCTGGGTCACCATACTTAGAATAAGGAGAGATAACGAATACGTTAGAGCAAGCAACGTAGAGACGTGCGTTCTGGATACCGATATTCTTAAGAGCCTGGAAGTTGAATGTGTAACCAACTTGGAGGTTGCTCAGACGGAGGAAGTTACCGTTCTTTACCCAAGCATCAGAAGCGCGCATGTTGTAGTTCTCGTCAACTGCTACGAGACGTGGAAGTACAGCATCAGGATTTGTTACAACACCGTCCTTAACGTGAGCTACAGAAGCCCAGCTGTCCTGAAGGATGTTAGGGAATGTCTGGTCGTCACCCATGTGTACTGTTGACAGACGCATTGCTGAGTAAGAGAATATCTTTTGTCCGAGAACACCATTGAGATATGCGCTGAAGTCCCAGTTCTTGTAGTTGAAGCCAAGGTTCAAGCCCCATGTGAATGCTGGGATACCATGACCAAGAACTTCGCGGTCGTTTTCATCGAGCACCTTATCACCGTTTATGTCTTTGAACTTGAAGTCACCGACCTTAACGTTTGTGAAGTTTGCCTTTGGTTTGCCGTCAATATCCTTTGCCCAATATTCTTTGTATGCATTAAGTTCAGCCTCGTTCTGGATGATACCATCTGTGCGATATCCGAAGAATGCGCCTACTGGTGAGCCTTCCATAGAGATTGAGTGGTCGCCCCACTTCCATCCGTTAGGATCACCTACAGCACCTACGTTAGAACCATCGATTGTGTTCCAAACGCCGTTGCCACCTTCTGTGTTTGTAGAATAGAGAGGGAAGCCCATCTTAGTCACTCTGTTCTTCAGTGTAGAAGCGTTGAGAGTTACGTTGAAAGACATATCCTTGTTGAACTGCTTGTGATACTTGATAGAAGCCTCAATACCCTGGTTGCGGATGTTACCGTAGTTTGTGTAAACCTGTGTGTAACCTGAAGAAGAACGAATCTGATAGTTCAGGAGGAGGTCCTTAGAGTTACGGATGAAGTAGTCAAGAGAGATATCCAAATCGCCGCCGAGGAAAGCGAGGTCGATACCGAAGTTGAGCTGCTCATTAGTCTCCCACTTGAGGTTTGGATCAACAAGTTCAGAGTAGAGACCTGTCAACTGCTTCAATGAACTGCTTGAGCCGGCAACAGCGAGTTGTCCACCCTGTCCGTAAACATTGTAACGGTCTGTAGAAGTGAGGGCCTGAATAGCCTTACCTGACAGGTTACCAGCGTTACCTGTCTGACCCCAACCGAAGCGGATTTTACCGTTTGAAAGAACATTCTGGTTTCTCAAGAATGGCTCCTCAGAGAAACGCCAACCAACAGCTACTGATGGGAATGTACCCCAACGGTTGCTCTGAACAAAGTTAGAAGAACCGTCGCGACGAACTGTTGCTGTCAAGAGGTAGCGGTCCATAAGAGAGTAAGCGACACGACCGAAGTAAGAAATGTTACGTGTTTCTGCGTTGAAACCACCATTGCTGCGGTCAACTCTGTTTACATCTGGAGCAAGGCTAATAACACGGTTCCATTCTGTGAGGAAGCCTGCAGCAGCAGCGCTTACCCACTGTCCGTAGCTCTTGCCTACAGTGTTACCGGCCATCAATGTGAGGTCGTGAACACCCGTCTTAAGATGATATGTCAAATAAGTCTCGATGCCGAGGTTGTAGCTTGAGCTGTTGCCAAGGCCGAAAGAGTAATCCTGGTTCTGAACTGATGAATAGCTCATGTCAGTGAGTGTACCATTGATATAGTTGAAACGCTTGTTTCCACCCTCCCAACGGTTATCTTCACCACCATAGTAGCTGTAAGAACCTACTGACTTAAGAGTAAGACCCTTCAAGAATGTTATCTCGATGAATGCGCTTGCATTTACGCGGTTGTTACGACGGATGAGAGCCTTTGAAAGTTCCATCTGTCTTGCGTAAGGGTTACAGTTGTTTCTTGTCATACCTTCCCAGTCATCACCAGAGAAGAACAACTGGCTTGCTCCGTATGAACCGTCAGGGTTTACAAGATTTGGATGAATGATGCTATTGCCAAGAACGTTTGAGTCAACATAGTCGAGAGTTGGAGACCAGAAAGCGTAGTCACGGATAGAAGAAAGGTTACCGTTGTTTGAGTTACCAATGTTAGAACCGTTAGACTCTGTGAGTACGTAGCTGATATCACCACCAACCTTCAAGTAGTTTGTGGCCTGTGTTGTTACGTTTGCACGGAGGTTCAAACGCTTCATGTTTGTACCAACAACAAGACCGTCGTTGTTAAGATAACCAGCAGAGAAGCTGTATGTAGATTTCTCGTTACCACCGTTTGCAGAGATACCATACTGCTGACGGATGGCTGCGCGTGTCATTTCCTTCTGCCAGTCAATATAGTTGCGCTGACCGTTGTACTTCTCGTTCCAAAGAACATTGGTAGTGTTATAAGAGCCAGTCTGGTTGTAACGTGCCTCGCGTACAGTGGCTGCGTAATCCTCGATGCCGAGAGTCTGCAGTTTGTAAGGAAGAGTCTGGATACCGAAGTCAACAGTTGCAGTGATGTTTGTCTGTCCTGAGAAACCGTGCTTTGTAGTAATCATGATAACACCGTTAGCACCAGCAGAACCGTAGATAGCTGTTGCAGAAGCGTCCTTGAGGATCTCGATAGACTCAATGTCGGCAGGGTTCAAGAAGTTTGCGTCTGTACCTACCTGAATACCATCGACAACGTAGAGAGGACGTGGGTCTCCATTGATAGTACCGATACCACGGATGCGGATAGCTGCGTTAGCGTCTGGCGCACCGTCCTGCATTGTTACAGATACACCGGCAGCAGCACCTTGAAGACCCTGTGCAATGTTCACAGGAGCGCGCTTCATCATGTCGCCCATGTTAACAGATGTAACAGAACCAGCGATGTCGCTCTTCTTCATTGTACCGTAACCAACGACAACAACCTCTTCGAGGGCGCTCTCGTCAGATTGGAGCTGAATAACCAAGTTGTTGCCTGAAACCTTCACCTGCTTTGTGATGTAGCCGATGTAAGTTACAACAAGTGTCTGACCGTCGTTGGCATTGATGGAGAAGTTTCCGTCAAAGTCGGTTACGGTAGCAGTCTTGGTACCTTGTACTGTGACAGTAGCGCCGATGAGTGGCTCTTGGTTTTGGTCGATAACCTTACCAGTCACTGTCTTTGCGTTAAGACCTGTCCAACTCATGGCGAGAAGCATGAATAGGATCATGCAAGACTTGCCCAAGAAGGATGCCTTAAATGTCTGAGATAATTTTCCCATACGGATTTAATTAAAGGTTAATAGTTAATTGTTATTGTAAATATGTGAAATTCTAAAAAACATACACTGTATTCTAATGTCATTTGCTGCTGCATATACGGCAACTTAGGCATAAGTATAAGCGAATGCAACGCTGCAAAGTTATAAATATTGATTTAGATAAATGTAAAGAAAACTTAAAAAAATGTGTTTTGTTGCATAAATCAGACGCAAAACGCACTTTTTTTGCCGAAATAATACATCCGCTTTGCTTATTTTTGCAAATATTAGTAAAATAAAGTTAACGAGAAATACATGGTTTGAGGAAAGAAATTATCGTTTTAACTGAAAGAAATTATCGTTTTATCTGAAAGAAATTATCGTAATTAATCGTAATATTTTTTTGACACAAATGGGCACAAATGGGCACAAATTCTATCCACAAATAATAACAAATAATTTTTATGTTTGACTTAATTTGTGCCCATTAGTGCCCATTAGTGCCCGTTCGTTTCCCTTTATATTAATGTTAATATCTTTCTTATAATATCCTTGATAATTGGTTTCCTTAGGGAGGCGGATAAAAAGTCCCCGTGAAACATATCAAAACTCTATGACAAAATTTTTTTTATCCCTGCGTTTTGAGTCAAAAATCATAGGGAAATTGAGTGTCTCGCTGTGAAACATTTTTCATCTTCAACCTCAAACCTTCAACCTCATTATTGAGCTTGCGAAGCTTGAGTTACTCGTACTCACTCTCTCTCATTCCCAATCTTGTTCGCTCATAGCCGCCGAGGTCAACGATAAGTTTTTCGATTACTACGCCGGGGCGGTCGTGGGAGAGGGTGATGACGTGTTGTTCCCTGGATGGCTGTGTGTTTGGGCAGCGGAAGATAATCTCGTTCACGCGGCTGCAGCCGGTGGGGTACATGAGGTCGTACTTGTGGTCCCAGTTGAAGTTGCGGTTGATGTTGATGCTGACGGGGCTGCCGCCGTCGAGACTTACGCTGACGGTGTGGCCGCCGGGGATGAACGGCATGGTGGCGGCAAGGATGACGTGTATGTCGATACTGTCGTTGGTTGCTGTTGAGCGCGATGTGTTTGCAGCGTCTGTCTCGTAACAGTAGGATATCCATGAGCTGTCGGGCATGACGGTGTATGGCATGAGCGACACTCCACAGCGCGTGCGACCAAGTCCTGGGATTACTGTCCACGATGCAGCGTTGCCTGCTGTTGCCGCATGATGTCGGAAGGTGCGGTCAGCCTCCATCACCACGACGCGGTTTTTCGCCTTATAGACGATGCCTTCTTTGGGGTTAGAGGTCTGCTCTTTGCTGTCTATCCTCTTCGCCTCGGGCATCCTGTTGAACTGTCGTGCGTGCCATGAGTCGTAGCCTATATGCACCTGGTCCATCATGTGGTTCCACTTGCCGTTGGCGATGTTGTGGTTATAGTCGTAACAGAGCATGGAGTCGCGCGCATAACATTTCTCCATACGGTCTGCCCAGATGTTTGCCTCATAGTCGTTATGGGCGGCGAGGCTCTTGTTCATCGCCTGCGCATAGTACATATCGTAGAGGTTTGCCATAGCCTGCACAGGGAAGAGCACGAACTGCTTGTAGGCGTCGTGATGACTATTGCTGAGCGAGACATACTGCCTGAGGGCGCGTGCTTCAAGGGCGAGGAACTCGTCGCGCACAGATTTCCACTCGCCCGACGGCAGGTTGTATGTCGCCGTGTCGAGCATTTCAGCCGTTACCCTTGAGGCATAGCGGCAGTAGTCCATCAGTATTTCTGCCGTCTCGATAGCCTGTTCGTAACCGTATGTCTGCTTGCCGAAAGGAGTTGTATAGTCTGCACCGCCGAACTGCTGAAGGCAGAATTTGTTAGTATATTGTTTAAGGTTGGTGGCGGTGAAGGTCTCTGGGTGCCATGCCATCTGCATGAAGAAGTCTATCGGGTACTCATGAGGCTTCACGTCGCCCACATTAAGTATCCATAGGTTGCGAATGTCGTAGTCGTAGGTCAGCTTCAGCTGTTCCCACATCTCGGTTATGGTCTGCATGGTGAGCCACTTGTTGGCGCGCGGCGCACCGTAATAGCCCACATGATAGTACATTCCGTAGCCTCCCTTTCTCTTTTTCTCTGTCAGCGAAGGCACGCGGCGCACATGACCGAAATTGTCGTCGCAGAGCATTATCGTCACGTCGTCGGGCACTTTCAGTCCCTTGTCGTAATAGTCCATCACCTCGCTATACAGTGTCCACACCTGTGGAGTCTGCGCGGCTGGGCGGCACGTGGCTTTCTTTATTATCTTGCGCTGTGTGGATATTATATCCTCCATTAGTCGGAAGTTTGCCTCTATGCTGCCCGCATCGGTCATGGGGCAGTCCTCCTCTCCGCGCATACCTATGGTGATGAGGCTCTCATAATCCTTCGTGTTCTCTATACCCTCGCGGAAGAATTTCGTTACTCCCTCGCGGTTAGTCATCCAGTTCCACTGCGCATTGCCGTAGTTCTGCTTGTTGCGTATCCATTCCTGCTGCGACCGCTGCATAGGCTCGTGGTGTGATGTGCCTATCACTATACCCCATTCGTCGGCAGTCTTCGCGTTCAGCGGGTCGTCCTCGTTGAAGCAGTTGCCCTCGTAGCGGCCCTCGGCATCTTTCAGTATAGGCACTAACGGCTTGTACTCCTTGAACGACCCCCACATGGCAGGCCATAGGCAGTTGGCTTTCAGTCGCAGGAGCAGCTCGTAGAGATGGGCATACATCTTGGAGTTCAGTCCGCCGAACTTCTCCCTTGCCCATGCTGTCATCGCGGGGAACTCGTCGTTGATGAATATGCCGCGGTATTTCACTGCTGGCTCTCCGTCGGTGTATGAGCCTTCCTTCAGCCAGATGTTGTCGTGGCGCGCTACGGGTACATCCGCCCACCAGTACCATGGGCTGACACCTATCTGTCGGCTCAGCTCATAAATGCCGTATATCGTGCCGCGCTTGTCGCTGCCCGTTATCTCAACAATATTGCCATGAACATTTATAACATAGCTTTCCCATTTACCGTCGGGCTTGGTGGCGATGACTACTTGCGCCTTCTGCCTATCGGTAGTGATGTGGGCTTCCGCGCCGCACACCGTCTTTATGTCGGTCAGGAGGTTGTCGGCAGCTATCCTTACGCCTTTCGGGGCATCCGCACTGAGATACACCGCCACCGAGTTTCCTGCGTTGAGGTGCATGCCGCTGCCGCTTGAGAACACTGCGAACTGCTCTGCGCCGAACGCGTAGATGGTGGTTACTATGCCGAGAAGACAGGCAAGAAACCTTTTATAACTGAAGTTCCTCATTATAAACTTTTTTAACTGAAAGAAATTATAACTGAAAGAAATTATAACTGAAAGAAATTATAACTGAAAGA
>JABUUE010000029.1:16206-34841 GCA_021443335.1 Bacteroidaceae bacterium | reverse complement strand
ATGGGCACAAATTCTATCCACAAATAATAACAAATAATAACTGATAAAATTTTATTTATGTTTATTTTTGACTTAATTTGTGCCAATTTGTGCCCATTCGTCTCCCTTTATATTATTATGTTAATTACGTTAATTTCTTTCTAAAATATTATCTCGCTAATTTCTTTCTTTTAGTTCAGAGCCAAGGCCAGGGCCTGAGTTCCCTCCCCCTTTAGGGGAGTCGGGGGGTCGGGGCCTTACTTATTCATTACCTTTCGGCTCTGTGTTCCTTGTCGCATGATGACTACGCCCTTGTAGTCTTCGCCCACTTGCTGTCCAGACACGTTATATAATGTGGTGGGGTGGGGGGTGAAGTCTTGTGTGGCGTTGTCAATGCCGGAGGCGATGTACTTCTCGAGGATTTCGATGTCCCTCTGCAGATTAGGCATTTTCTTTGTGTAGGCAGAGGGGGAGGTGGAGGCGAGGGTGGAGTAGTTGTCGATGTACTGCTGAAGACGGTTGCGGGCGTTCTTTATAGTGAGCTGTTCGACATCCTTTGTCTGCTCAAGCAACAGTGCCGCTTTCTTCAGCAGTCGTTTGAACTCGCCCTTGTATTTATCGGCAAAGGTGGTGTCAGGCTCATCGCCCACCTCCTTGTAGCCGTACTCGTATCTCACGCTGTGAGATACCGCCTTGCCGCCTTCGGGATGCTTAACGCCTGTTACGGTGAGCGTATATCTGCCGTCTTTCAGTGTCTCGCTGTCGGGAAGGGTGAAGGTCAGGGTGCTGCTTGCCTCCGTCTCTTGGAGGGTGAGAGCTGCGGAGTAGCCGTCGGTGGAGAGTGTCGCCTTCACATCCTGAACAGCAACATTGTCGTCAAATGTGAACTGGAATGTGCGCTCTGTCTGCGGAAGGTCGAACGACTCGTCCTCGGGCACTACCTTGCTGAGTGCAGGGGCGACGGGAGCGAGGGCATAGCGCTTAACAAATCGCCATATCTCCTGCGTGGTGCTTACGCCCGATGCTATATCTTCCGAGTGCCAGTGGCCTTTGTCCTTCAGTGCGAGCAGTGCTATCTCTACGTCGTCGTTAGGGTCAGAGCTTGTCCATTTCGTCAGTGTGGCGATGGAGCTTGGCTTCGTTGATGGGTAAGGGGCGGTAAGCGTCTTCACATCAAGCTTCTCGTATGTTGCCCATTTCTGCACATAGTCGGGGATGTAAGGATAGCCGCCGGCAGAGTGTCCCGGGTCGCCAGTCCATTTGAACACATCGTCGCCAGTGCCGTGGGTGTGGATGAAAGGCACGCGGCGAGGGGCGATGGGCGCGCGGTTGTCGAAGCGCACACCGCTCACCGGTCCGAAGGCTGCCACCTTGTTGCCCAGATGTTCCATACAGTGGTAGGTCATCATGGCGCCGAGCGAGAAGCCGCTGACATATACGCGGCTGAGGTTGATGCCGAAACGCTGGTACATAAGGTCGATGATTGTCTCGATGAACACGATGTCGCTCGTGCCGCTGGTGTCCCAGAACTTGTTGATGGCGTTAGGATAGACCACGACAAACTTCGCGGTGTCGGCGCAGTTGTTCCATTTTGTCTGGTCGCGCTGGTATGCCGCATCCTGGTTAGCGCCGTGGAGTGAGATTACCAACGGAGCGTTCTTCGGTAGGTCTTTCGGTTGATAGACCATCATCGTGCGGCTCTTGCCTGCCACAGTGATTGTCTCAAGATTCTGTGCCTTCGCTATCAGTGCTGCGAAAGCTACAAGCATCATACAGAAAACTTTTCTCATAATCATGGATGAACAAGAATGTTTTTAACTGAAAGAAATTTTTAACTGAAAGAAATTTTTAACTGAAAGAAATTGCCGTAATTTAACGTAATTCTTTTTGACACTAATGGGCACAAATGGGCACAAATTCTATCCACAAATAATAACAAATAATAACTGATAAAATTTTATTTATATTTATTTTTGACTTAATTTGTTGTAATTTGTGCCCATTCGTTTCCCTTTATATTATTATGAATAATTACGTTAATTTCTTTCAGTATATATTTTATCGATAATTTCTTTCAGTATATATTTTATCGATAATTTCTTTCTTATTAATATCCTCGCTAATTTGTTTCTAACAAAAATAGGGGAGATGAGTTGTGCAACTCATCTCCCCCCTTGTACTATTTAGGTTTACTACGATTTACTTTTTGAGAATCTTGTTGCCGTTCTTGATAACGATTCCCTTGTAGTTGTTAGCAACCTTCTGACCAGCGAGATTATAAACAACCTTTGCAGCCTTTGTAGCATCAGCGCTTACATTGTTGATAGCATCTACTTTCTCAATGAAGTTGAACTTGGTAATCTTTGCGCCATCTGGTGCACCCCAGTTAATCTTAGCACCATTAAGGTGGATGTAGCTCAAGTCAAAACCCTTAGCAGCAAAAGCGTCAAGGAATATTGGATCCTCTTCGAAGATAAGGTAATACTCACCATCGTCGTTAAGATTTACAACAACATTAGCATAATCATCTGCTCCTGAATCGCCCATCGCCTGACGGTTGAAAATTCCGCGCCATGGTGTGCCAGCGACACCCTTGATATAGATACCTGCATACGGTGTAAGGTCTGCAAAGATTACGCCAGAAACACTTCCTGTTGTAAGACCTGCAAATGGAGAAGCTGCACTAAGAGTTGTATTCAAAAGAACACCACAGCCTATATTTGCACCATGCTTATCTTCTGCTACATGCTGTGCTGTTGCATCGTAGTTGTCCCACTCGTACCAGAAGTCAGCGGTAATAGCCATTGGATCTTGCTCTACAGACTTGGTGAGGACGATTTCGTCGATTGTAACGTAGCCTTCTTTATAAGTAACATTACCGTCTTTATCTGTGATAACATTACCGTCTGCATCTTTAACGGGACGTGATGTGAAACAGATAGTGTCAAGCTTTGCAGAGTTCTTTGCGAAGTTCGAGTAGTCAAGTTCGTAGCGACTTCCTGCCCATTGATTGATGAAACCGTTTACTGCATCATGAAAATAGAATCCGCCGATTGGGTCATCTTCTCCCCATCGGTCTTCCTTGCCAGCAGGACCGAAAGTCTCGATTCTTGCAACCTCAGTGAAGTCGATTGTTCTTTGCTCTGTGTAAGCAGTAGGACGGAGGTAGATGCGTCCTGGAGTAGTACCACCAAGGAAGTGAAATGCAGCCTCGTCTTCGTCCCATACAACGCTGCCTTCACATTCGAGGTCTTCAGCATAGAATCTGCACTGGCCGTTCTCATCCCAGTTGAGAAGGTCCTGGGCATTAGCTGTTGTTGCGCCAAACACAATCATCAGCGCAAGCATCAGAAAAGAAGTAAAATTCTTCATAGTAGATTGGTTTTAAGCCCCAAGCCCGGTCCCCCGTAAAGGGGAAGGACCAGGGGGTAGTTAATAAAAATGTTATTGATGTATAAATTTCTTTCCGTTATTAATATATATGTCACCCTTCTTGAGACTGCTGCGCTGTATGCGCTGGCCTGCGAGGTTGAAATAGTCTGCAGAGCGCTTAACGCCGTCAGCCTTCAGCTCGACTATGCCTGCAGGGGCGATAGGAGTCAGAGTGAAGTTATCAAGATACAGCGGATTGGTCTGTGCTGCAATGTTTGAGAACCTCACAACATTGATGCCTTGCTTAAGTTCAACCTCAATCTCCTTGGTTGCCCATGTCTGGTCGTCGGTCTTTGGGAACTGTGTGTTGCGAGACACAACCTTATCGTTGAGAGTAACATTGATGCTCTTCATGTCGGCAGCAGGTGCGAGATAGCGTATAGCCATCTTGTATGTGCCAGCCTCATCAATACGGATAGTGTCGCGGAGACTTGCGGCGCGGTTGGTTCCCCAAGAGACATAGCCGAGAGCGGTGAAGCCCTGAATGTTGCTGAAGGAGATGCCGTCGCCATTCTTATCCACATTCATATAGTCGGCATTCTCAAGTTCATACTGGCGTGTGCCTGTATAAACAGGAGGAATGACAGCACCGTATGTCTTCTCAAAGACAGGGATTGTCGGGCGGTTGGTGTTGTTGCCCTCGCACTTCACTGCTATATCGAGCGGACCGTTGTGGGTAACGGTGAGGGTAAGCACGCCATTGGAATACTCTGAAGTAACGGTGGAAGCCTTGTGAGAGCCACGCTCCTTGACAGTGTATGTAGGCTGCGCCTTGCATCCGCTGATAGCGATGACATCGGTGGTCTGCGCACTGGTAAAGCTGCGATAGTTGTTGAGGTAGAGGTCGAGACCGTCTGCCTTCTCTGTAACAAGACCGAAAGAGCACATAGGCATTGTGAACTTCACCTTGTCGCATGAGTTGTAGAGCAGTGAGAGAGTGCTTGTCTGTATCTTGCTCTTGTCCTCATACTGGCTGGTGTTATAGACGAGCCAGTTGTTGTCTATATGACGCACATAGAGTCCGCCATTAGGGTCGTCCTCAGCCTGCGGCGCAAACAAGGTGTTGAAATAGTTCTGCTTGTGAGCGTTAGTAGGCCATGTTTTGCTGTATTCGCTCTGCTTCAGAATAAACTGGAAGCCTTCAACATCACCAGCAGGCATAGTCGGGACAGTAGGGTAGCGTCCAGTCTTCTTGAGATAGACGGTGTCAGTGCCGAATGTTCCGTTGTCGAGGGCGTAGAGTCCGGAGAAGAGCTTCTGCTCAGAACGACGGCCATACCAACTTGAAGATAGAGATCTTTCGTTCCAGATAGCCACCTTTGTACTGTCGATAACTTCCTTGCGGTCCATGATGCGGAGCACGCCATCAGTGGTGAACTTGCGCCAAACATCGAGATAGACGTTAGGGAATTGTGGATAGAAGTCCCATACGCGAGTGCGGTAACCATCGGAGAGGAGCTGGTCTTTCTGGTTTCTGATGCACTGCTGCCAGATAAGCTCCGGTCCGTCGGTAACGGTCTGACCTGTCATCATCATGTGCTCCATCATTGTCATACCGCCGATAGACTCTGGGAACTTGCTGCTGTGTTCTGTATAGCCGCACTGGTCGAAGCGCATGCCGTAATAGCCGCTGTAGCCGGAGAGCCACACACCGAGACACATACTCTCCATATCGTAGAAGTTGCCGCTGGTGGTATATTTCTCGCAGTAGATAAGGTTCTTCTGCTTCTCCTTAGCCTTTGCCGCAAAATTCGGATAGACGCGGTACATGGTAAGAGGCGATGTGCTGTCCCACTCAGGGATGACGAGGCAGTTGCTTATTACGAGGTAGCCGCCAAACTCGTCGCAGAGGTCGAGGAGATTGGTGAAGTGCTTCATGCGGTCTGAGATAGTAGGACTCGCTGGACCGAAAGGATGGAGACCTTCACGCTCATTGAATCCCCAGAACTGCTCGCAATAGTTGAAGCCGAGGAGGTTTGGATAGTTCTCGAAGAAATAGCGATAGACGCTGAGATCGTAGTCGGAAAACCAGCTATGGCCGCCGCTGGCAGGCTGAATGAACGCCCACATGCGGTTTTCGGCACAGGTGCGCAGCCATGACTCAGCGGTGCGGAAGCCGTCCTTTGTCCTGTCGATAGTTACCGAGAGGGATATGTTCAGCACGACGTACGGACGCACATCCTCAGGGATGAGGTCTATAATCTTCTGTGGGTCGGCAGCGTTCCATACATCAATATGGTAGATGTACATCGGCGATTTCTCCGACAGCGGTCTGCGCATTTCCCCCGCTAATGCTCTGTCCGGTGTAAGGATGAAGAGCATAGCGAGAAGGAAGGTTGCAAGATGTTTCATTGTTTTATTTTTTTATAAGGAGTCCAAGAAGTTCAAGGAGTTCAAGAAGTTCAAGGAGTTCAAGAAGTTCAAGGAGTTCAAGAAGTTCAAGACATTACTTCATAGCCTCCACGACAGCTTTGTAAACGTCGGAGCGGGAATTGTTCTTCCAGAGGTCGCCAGTGCCGCCGAATACGATGCCGGCACGCTGTGCTGCAGGAACAAGAGTAAGATACTCCTTAACGACGAACTTGTAGTAGTCGGCATTAGCCTTGTCCATCTGGATGGCGTTAACGCGGAGGAGCTTGCCTGAAGCGGCGAGTGTCTTGAACAAATCAGTTACTTTCGCCTTGTTCAGTGTCTGCTCAGTAGCATTGTCAGAGTAGGTGAGTGGAAGGTCGAAGGAGATACCGTCAATCTTAGCGCCTGCTGCTGTCCATTCGTTAATCTGGAGGACGAGACGCTCAGCCTTGTTGATGTTGTCGAGCATTCCGCTTTCGCTCACATAGAACACCGGTGTGGTGTTGACACCGCATGCTGAGTGTGCCTTGCTGAGGCTGTCGGTGATAGTCTTCACATAGTTGTCGCCCATGTAGTCGTTGAAGAAGAAGCAGTTTGCTGTGTCGTTGCCACAAGCAAGTTCGTTGTCAGCAGTGCGCTGCATATACTCGTTGCTGTCGCTCATTGGGTCTGATACAACGATGTAGTCAGTCATGAAAGGAGCGCACTTAGTCATGAGAGCCTTAGCCCATGCGCCGAAGTTAGTGCTGAGAGACTGTGCTTTCTCCTCTGCTGTCTGCTCTTCGTATCTGTCAGGAACACCTGTGCTCCATGCTGCAGTAACATTGTCGATGTAATAGTATGAACTGTTTACATTGACACCTACGGAGATGGTGAAGGAAGTCTTTGCCTTCTGTTCTTCGGTAATAGCTGCCGCTGTTATGTCAAGAGTGATGAGCTTACGTCCCCAGTCGCCGAGAGGACAACCAAACTTGTCTGGTGTGAGGGTGGAGAAGTTCTGTCTTACGCCATCAACAATAATAACGAGTGGACGCTTCAGAGACTTGTCGTCAACACAGTAGATGTCGAATGTAAGGGTCTTGAGGTCTCCGAGTGTGAGACCATCAGCGAGATTTACATTGATTACAGGGTAAGTGTTCTTTGCCTTGTCGGTTGCAGAACCGATACTGAGCACATTGCCAGACTTGCCAGCAGGGTCTTCCACAACAGTGCCGGTGCTTCCGTTTGTCATTTCGTAGGTGGCTCCGACCTGGTCGCCCTCAAAGTCAGCGAGGGTGATAGTACCAGTCTTGAGGTCGCCCTTGATGAACTTAGGACTGATGACGCTGTTGAGCTGATTCTTGTTAACGGTATTGTATGCGATGGTCTTTCCGCCGAGAACGGCAGGAGAGTCCTCGATAGACATATCGGTAACGCTTACGAAGTTGTATGTGCCATCGTCAGCAACGGTAGCGGAGTAGAGCATTACGTTGTTGTCAACAACAGCATCGAAGTTTGTCTTGGCGATGCTATAGGTGAGACCTTTATTGACATAGTCTGCAGCACCAACGCTCAGTCCGAACTTGAAGTTCGGATTGGCGCTTTTATTGACATTGTTCTTCAACACATCGAGGGCAGCAAGCTCGTTGGCGTTTTTAACGCTCTCAGGCTCATCAACCTTGAGGTCGCAGTTGTAGCCATCGGCACAGGCTGCGAGGAGGCTGAGCGCAAGACCGCCTAACAGGGGAAGGGCCGCGAGGCGCACCCCTGAGATTATATTTTTCTTGTCAAATGTTTTCATAAGTAAGTGAACAAAATTAGCAATAAAAATTTACTTTCTTTCAACACCGAATGTTGCACCTCCATACACGTTGCGTGTACGCAGAACGAGAGTGTCTTTTGTTGCAAACTTCAAGTTCTTCTCCGCATATTCCATCTTGTAGTCGAGATAGATAGCGTCGCGGTCTTTGCCACCAAGGCTCTTAACCTCGCCCTTAGAGACGAACTTTCCGCTACCGCTGGCAGTAACGTTCTCGTCAGCAGAGGTGATGGTGCAAGAGTTGTCGTCGTTGAAGGTGAGCATGAGGTTTACGGTAACATTGTTGCCGTCCTTATCCTTTACGATAACAGGGATGATGTCCTTCTTGTAGCCTTTAGTGGTAACATCTACAACCTCGTCGTTCTCCACATACTGCTGATGGCGAACAATGGTAGATGTCTTGCCATCGATAGTAGCGTTATCGACACCGCGGCGCAGATACTGTCCGTGCCATTGGTTAGCAAATCTAATGCCGTAGAGCACGAAGTTCTTAGGCTGTATAGACCAGTGTGAGTCGTCGGTGAGAATCGGGTTGTCAACAGCAGCCTTACCGCTGAGGATAGAGTCAGCTCCTGCCACTTCTGTCATACGAATAGGGATAACATAGCAGAGGTTGACGCTGTTAGGGTCGTCGAAGAATGCCTGGGTGAGCTGTACCTTGATTTCTCCCATAACCTTGCCTGACGGTATGCTTATGTTGAGGTCTGAAGGCAGAGTATAGTGGGTCTTAGGCATTAACTGAACCTTATTGTCAGTGTTCTTGAAGTAGAGACCTTCGATGAGCGACTCGTCAAGAACGCATTTGATGGCTATGTCCTTACGGTTGTCGTAGCCACCGCCCCATGCGGCCTTGATGTCAACGATATGCTGGTTGTCAGTAGTCAGGTCAACAAACTCATCCTCTCCGAGTTCCAAAGTACGGTCGGCATACTGGTTTGCGAAATAGACTGTCTGATAGTCGAAATCGGGGAATGGTGCATCGCCATTAGAGCATGACGACAGTGTGGCCCCTGCTGTTACTACTCCCAACGCTGCGAGTGGTAGTAGTTTGATTATTTCTTTGGCTTTCATTTTTGTCTTTGCGTTTAATGCAGTGAATGGTTTTGAGGTTTTTTTCGAGTTTTCGAGATTTCCTCAGATTACCATCCCTTGTTCTGCTTAAGATTATTATATTTCAGAATCTCCGAGTTTGGAATAGGAGGATAGTTCATGTAGTTGCTGAAGTCGCGCTTCTCGACATCAAATATCTCGTAAGTGCCGTCAGCCTTCCAGTTGATACCCTTGACAGTCTCTGTGAGCTTCTGCTTCCATCTGCGCAAATCCCAGAAGCGGAAGTTCTCGAAGCAGAGCTCCAAGCGGCGCTCGTTGCGGATGAGCTCGCGCATCTTCTCCTTGCTCTGTGCGCACTCCTCAAGGTATGGGTCTTCAGCGCCCTTGCAGATGCCTGCGCGCTCGCGGATAGCCTTAATGACATCGAATGCAGTGAAGCCGTTGCCACCGTCAGCCTTAGGACCGTAAGCCTCGTTAGCTGCCTCTGCATAGTTGAGATACATCTCTGTATAACGTATGCGAGGAACGTAGTGTGCCTTTGTTGTTGCTGAACCGGAAGTGATGTTAACATCCATGCGAAGGCGCTTCTTCATATAGTAACCAGTACGTGTTGAGCGCTGCTGATTAGTGTTCACACCGTCAGTGGTTTTCTCCACTGTGCTGATAGTCTTGTTGTCAACACCGATGTTCTTGCTACCGTTATATATAATATATGTAGTAAGACGAGGGTCGCGGTTAGCGTATGGTGCGGCAGCGTCATAGCCAGACTCTTCAGAGCTGATAGGATAGCCGTTAACCATTGGGAAGGCATCCACGAGGTTCTGTGATGGGTTCATGCGACCATTACCGTTGAGTGATGGTGGCAGGTTGTCTGACTCATAGTTGTTGTTAGTAGCAACATTGTCACGCCAGATGATTTCCGCTGGGTTAGAACCTGCAGAGAGATTGTCGGCGATAGAAGCTGCGTAGTACTCAACAGCACCCTTTGATATGCCTTCTATGCCGTTGTTCTCCTTCAGCAGGTCGGCAGCAGACTTTGCAGCGTCAGCCCATGTGCCTGTGTTTGCAAAGCCGTCGCTGGCAGCAAGAAGGGTAACGCGTGAACGGTATGCCTTAGCTATTCTGCCGCTAACGAGGAGGCGGAATGAAGCACCCATTGTTCTGTTATACACGTTAAGGTTCTTGGTGTATTGAGTGTATTTGCTTGGTACGGCTGTTGCATCTTCATAGTCGAGTGGCAAGAGGTCGATAGCCTTGTCAAGGTCAGCGATAATCTTGTCAACAGTCTCCTTGAAAGTCAAGCGAGGGATGTTGAATTCATCGTTTGCACCGAGATATGTTTCGAGATAAGGCACGCCGAGGAGTACGCCTTCTGAGTCGTAGCCAGCATGTGCACGGAGAAGCTGGTAGTGGAGGATTGCTCTCATGGCAAAAGCCTCACCCTGCATTCTTACTTTCAGCATTGCTGCACGCTCAGGGTCTTCAGACCACTTCACGTCGTTTATCTTTGCGAGGAACTGGTTGATATACTGTATGCCGCCATAGGCTGAGCTCCATTCGTTGATGCTGGTATAGAGTGTAGATGTCCAACCGCCTGTCGCCATTGTGCGGAAAGCGTTGTTGTTCTCATTAACCACAGCATCGTCGGTAGCATACTCAGTGTTGACGTAGTTGTTTGACAGAGCGCTGTACGCCTTAGTAAGGAAACCCATAGCAAAGTCAGGCTCTACATCCATCTGTCCGACTTCCTTGAAGTTCTCCTTTGCTGGCGTAAAGAGATCGTCGCAACTGCTCAAAGCGAGAACGCCGGCAGTTAATATGAATAGTATTTTTTTCATAATCTTATTTACTTTAATCGTTGCTTACATGTTCACCTTGAATCCTAAATAGAAACTGCGGTAAAGAGGCTCGCTTCCGATAGCCATCTCCATGTATTCGCGTTCTTTAGCTAACATCACGAGATCGTTGGCACCAGCATAAACGCTCAAGCCCTTGATGAAGATGTGATTGAAGATAGACTTTGGAAGGTCGTAAGTCAGCTGAACATTATTGAGAGTGAAATTGTCGGTCTTATACAACCAGAAGGTTGAGTTCTGGTAGTTGTTTGTGCCATCGCCTGTAGTAAGACGTGGGTAAGTAGCTGTGGCAGCTGTTGCCTCTGTCCAGCGACCGAGAGCAACCTCTGAGAACTTGCTTGTTCCACGGTTCCAATAGTATGCGTTGCTCTTGTAGCCGTAAGCGCCTGTTCTGCCACCACCAGCGATGAAGAGAGTGAAGTTCTTCCATTTCACTGTAGCGTTAACGCCGAAGGTGAAAGGTGCTGCTTCCCAACCCATCTTGCCGAGGTCTATTTGGTCCTTAGAGTCGATGACACCATCCTTGTTGATATCAGAATACTTCAAATCGCCTGGCTTAACAGTTCCACCGAAAGTCTGCTTTGGAGAGTTGTCGATATCGCTCTGGTCTTTGAAGAAGCCTTCGCAAACATATCCCCAAGAAGCGTCGAGTGCGTGATTTTGTCTGTAAAGATAGTCGTTCTCCCAAACCTCATCGCGTGTGAGAGCCTTTGAAGTATATACCATTCCTGAGAAGCCAATGCCTACTTCCCAATCGCCGAACTTCTTGTCCATTCTTGCAGCGAAGTCAAAGCCTGAACGTCTGTCCTCGTTGAAGTTTTTCCATGGCAGGAAGTTTCCAAGACCTGAGTTGTAGAATGAAGGATAGATAGTGCTTGAACCCTGTGTGAGCAGTCCGCTTGTAGTCTGGTTGAAGTAGTTCAGGTTGAGTTTGAACATGCGGTTGAGGAATGCAGCGTCAAGACCTACACGGAACTCCTTGCGGCGGATGAATGTAAGCTCGTCGTTGGCACCCTTTCTTGAAGAAGCTGTAGAACCTCCGACAGAACCGTCAGCCCACTGATACCAGCCGTAGCTTGGACCGAACTGATAGTCTGCCTTATACATATAATAATCAGATATGTCGATGTCCTGTGCTATGTTGGCGTAAGACGCTGTAATTCTCAGGTCGTCGAGCCATGTAGCGTTCTCCATGAACTTCTCGTTGCTGATACGCCATCCCAAAGTTACTGTTGGAGAGAAGCCGTTGCGCTTGCCCTCTGGCAGCTTTGCTGAGTGTACAACGTTGCCGCTGAAGTCAACATAGTAGCGGTGAGCGTAGTTGTATGCTGCGCGGAGACCGAGGTTCACGTTGCTTGTGCGGTGGTAAGCACCTTCGCCAGAGTGGTTTTCGTCGGCAGAGTACTGCTGCTGATATCCCCAACCAACAAGGTTTGCAGATACGTTGTGCAGGTCTGAGAATGTTCTTATATAGTCGAACTGTGCGCTGAACATCATTGTCTGGTGGTAAGTTGCCTGGCCTACATACTCGCTTGTAGAAGACTTGTCTTCGTTAATCTTGTTAAGGCCGATAATCATGTCCTTACCGTTGATGTTACCCCATGTAGGCTGATATACAGCGTAACCAAGTGCGTAAGCCTCAGAATAGTGTGTGTTGTAGTCAACACTGAAGGCTGTCTTGAATGCCAATCCCTTAGTGATGCCGCTAAGGTCTGCTTTTACAGCCACGTCGAAGAGGAACTTACGATACTTCTGTCTTGTGTATCCAGCTACAAGCGCCTCTGACAGTGCGTTTGACTGGTAAGAAGTAGAACCACCAAGCAGATACTGTCCATCAATGAGGTGGTTGCTTGCTGCGATATAGTCGCGGATAGTGGCGTTGTTTGTGTCCATCATGCTGATAGGGAGCATTGGAGCAAACTGACCTTCGAGGTTTACGCGCATATTGGCTGCATTTCCCCAGTAGTCGCCACGACCAGTGTTGTTGTCGTTCACGATGACAGCGGCGTTTGTAGTGGCAGTAAGCCATTCAGCCAATGTCATATCAACATTACCACGAACATTGAAAGTGAAGTCCTTACCGTTAGCGTGCTCGCCATACTTTATAAGGCTGTTGTTATAATCAACACCAAGGTTCAGGTAGTAGCGTGTCTTCTCTGTACCACCATAAACGTCTGCCGTACCGTTAACATTGAACTTGCTCTGGCGCAGATAGTCGCTGCTGTATAGGTTCAAGCTTGGGTAGCGGTATGGGTTAGTGCCTTGGTTAGCGTTGTAGATGGTTGCCGCATCGTACTTTGGTGCTATACCATCGTTAGCGCATGCCTCATTGTAGAGAGTCATGTAGCAGTCGGAATCCAAGTATTTAGGGAACACCTTTGGTACGCTCCATCCGGCAGTTCCACGTACATCTATGCTGAGAGGTGCAACCTTACCACGTCTGGTAGTAATGAGCACCACGCCCTTAGCGGCACGGCTACCATAGAGAGCTACAGCGGCAGCATCCTTCATGACCGTTACGCTTTCAATCTCAGAAGCCTTTACCATGCTTGCATCGCGAGGAACACCGTCGATAAGCACTAACGCGCCCTGTCCCCACACATTTCCATTGTAGCCGCTAATATAGCTGCTAACATTCGACAACGAATAGTTGTTCGCGGTCTTTTTGCTCAGCTCGTTCATGTTCAATGACGAAACGGCGTAAACCAAATCTTCCTTCGCCACTTTGCCGAAAGCCACGTTCACCACACTGTCCTCCGTTTCCACCTGAGCAAGAACAGGAGATACAGAAGTCAGCGCAAGAGCCAAGCAACCGATATATATATTGTTTTTATTCATTTTTCTTATTTATTATTTATTATTGACTGATGATTAATAAGGTGTTTCAGATTCCTTAATCAATAATCATTAATAATTAATCATTAATAAATATATTACCATCCAGGATTCTGCTCAAAGCCTTCGTATAGATAAGTGTCATCCTTGTTCGGGAGTGGCAACCAGAAGTGGCGGCTTGTGAAGTTTCTCTCTACAAGCACTTCCTCTCTAAGGTTCAGAACGGCATTCTCCGTTGAACCGGGCTTGAAGCCAGGACCACGGTCGAACTGGAACGCTGTTTTCAGAGTGTAAGGACGCTGGTTGATGAGCATCCAACGGCGAAGGTCGTGGAAACGCATACCCTCGAACGCCAACTCAACAGCACGCTCGCGGCGAACCTCGCCAAGGAAGCTCTCTGTGTCGCCAGTGAACTTGTCAACCACATGGCCTACACCTGCACGGTCGCGAACAACATTAACAGCTTGCTCGGCAGTCATTGCGTTAGTGGATGTTGAAGCCTTCACGCCATAACCAACAGCGGCAGCCTCTGAGTAAAGCAGATAAACGTCAGCAAGGCGCATAAGGCTGAGCACGCAAGCGTAATTGTCGCGAACATTACCGTTGTGCACAAGCTTGAGACAAAGCTTAGAGTTCATCAGACCTGTGTAGCATCCCTTCTGTGGGTTAGCACCTTCACGGTCCTTACCACCAGTAGCAAGGTCTGCTTCAAGACCCTGTCCGTTAGTACCGCACCATTCACCATCGATGATAAAGTCTTTGTAGAAGCGTGGGTCGCGGTTTGCCCATGGATATTCTGGGTCGTAGCCTGACTCAGCGTCTTTCTTTGTAGCGTCCTTGATAGGATAGCCGTTAGCCATACCGAAATATGTTGAGTAGTTGGCTGTTGGCCAGCACTTGATACCAGCAGAGATATGGCTCTGTGGGCGGAAGTCGGTGTTCATGTTCCATGCCCAACGGCCCTGGTACTCAGTGATGTTCTCTTGGAGAATTGCCTCCTTAACACCTGGCAGAGCTTTTGAGTTGAATACGACGCAGAGGTCGTTGTACTGGTCCATAGGTGCAAGCTCGTAACGGTTGTGTGTATTATTGAGTGCCAAAGCCTGTCCGAGAGCGTCAGCTCCACGCTTGCAGAAGTCCTTGTCATAGACAGCATAAGCGTTGTTGCGTCCGTGAGACTCCCAGTTCATAAGTGGTGAGCCAGCCCAAAGGAGCACTTTTCCCTTGTATGCGAGAGCCATAATCTTGTTGGCACGCATATTGTTATTACCAAGAGTAGTCTTTCCGTAAGGCTCGTCGTCCCAGTTGATAGGAAGGAGAGATGCTGCCTTGTCAAGGTCTGCTGCAACCTTCTCAGCGCAAGCCTGCCATGTCTCGCGTGGGAGTGTAGGGTTCTCACTTGGTGAAAGAGAGTGGTCCATGTAAGGCATTCCTCCCCACCATTCCATGAGCATATAATAGAAGAAGCCACGGAAGAAGTAGAGCTGTCCTTCGATAACCTTGCGCTCCTCGTCTGTTGCATCAACGAGTTGGTTGAGCTGCTCGAGACCGATGTTGGCCTTACGGATAGCATACCATGAGATTTTCCAAAGGTTAGCCTTGTCTGATTTTGCACTGGTTGAGCCGTTACCTCCACGCAACGTTGATGGATATGCGTAGTAGCAAGTGGTGTATCCCCAGAAGTCGCCGTAGTCAACGCTGCGCGCGAACAAACGTGTCTCCTGTGGCTCCCAGTAGTCGTCCTCACCGTAGTTGAAGCAGGTGTGGTAGTCGTTGTTGGAAACGACAGGGATACAGTTATATAATTCCTCTACAAAACCCTGGAAGTTCCTGAAGTTCTTGTATGGGGTAGATTCCTCAATATCGCTGTTAGGCGCCTTGTCGAGGTAAGCCTTGCAGGAAGACATACCTACTCCTCCCATTGTGAGAGGGAGTGCAATGAACAAGGCATCACGGAGGATATTCTTTATATTTGGTCTTTTCATATTGTTTCTTCTCTTATTATTATAATGTGATATCGAAACCGAGGTTGAATCTCCTCATTGTTGGGTAAACACCATCGCCAGAGCTTCCGCGCTCACAGTCGTCAGGCATCTTTGACCACATGAAGAGGTTGTTGCCGTTAAGATAAATTCTGAAAGTGTTGATACCGGCTTTCTTCAGCCAGTTGCCCTTCATAGTGTAAGCTATTTCCACGTTCTTCAGTCTGACATAAGAGCCGTCGTAGAGGTAGCGTGTTCCGTCTGCACATTCGTCGATGGTTGTTCCCCAGCGTGGTGTCGGGTTGGTAGCAGAGCCACCGACTGTCCAGTATTCGCCTTCGTCGTAAGCAACGTGTGCTGTAGAGCGGAAAGTAGGATACTTAACGTAGCGAGATACATTCTTTACGCCGTAGAACTGCGCGAAGATGCTCAGTCCCTTCCATTCGATACCGAAGGAAGCGTTGTATGTGTTTTGTGGAGTAGTAGAGTACTGGTATGGAGCCTTATCCTCTGTGTTTACTACACCGTCGCCGTTGAAGTCAAGGATTACATAGTCGCCTGGCAGTTTTGCCTCGTTACCTGTGTTCCATGCTGTACTACCGATAACGTCGTCCCAAGAGCTGAGGTTGCCGTGGTCGATGTAAGTTGTTACCTGACCGAGGGCGTGACCAGCGTTCTTCTGGTAATCTGGCTTGAGTGCTGGGTCATCGCGGAACTTAACTTCGTTGACAGCGTGTGTCATACTTGCGTTGAGCCATGCACGGATGCCGTTGTTGAAGGTCTTGTTCAAACGAACTTCCAATTCGTAACCACGGCTGTTTACAATACCGAGGTTGGCTGTTGGAGGGCTGGCACCGAAGTATGAAGGAACAGATGCACGCTGGTCGCCAGCGATGATGATGTCTGTACGCTTATCTCTAAAGAGGTCGAAGCTACCGGCAACGATACCGTCCAAGAATGCGTAGTCAACACCGAAGTTGAACTTCTCAACAGTTTCCCATGAGATGTTCTCATTACCAAGTCTGTTAATATAATAGAATGTATATGGTGAGTTCTGTGGGTTGATGCTACCCATGAGCACGTTACCACCATAAGAATACTGAGTGCTGTAGAGGTGGCGGCCGCCAGAGCTGTCATCACCGACGCGTCCCCATGAACCACGAACCTTCAACATGTCAAGAATTCTCTTCTCGCGGAGATACTTCAAGAATGGTTCGTCGCTAATCATCCATCCTACAGATACTGATGGGAAGAACTCGAAGCGCTTGTTAGGACCGAACTTCTCAGAGCCGTTGTATGCGCCGTTGAATTCTGCGAAGTAACGCTGTGCCCAGTTGTAAGTGAGACGGAATACCCAGTCCTCACGATAGATAGGGAAGTCGCTACCGTATGTTGTCTGCTCACGGCTGAAAAGTCCAAGAGCTGTTATCTGATGCTTGTTGAATGTGCGGTCGTAGTCAAACTGGAATGAGTAGTAAATCTTACGATATGGTAATGACCAGTTGATTGTTGCTGAACCAGCCTGGCTCTGCCAGAGTATTGGGTTGACAGTAACGTCGAGACCTGTGTTAGGCTCTGCTGTCTTGAGGTGAACTTCGCCGTCATTAGGATTTACCCAGTACATCTGACCGTCATGATACTGGTCGTTGATACCGCGGTTGCCTTCAACAAACTTGTAGTCGAGAGAGAAAAGTCCCTTGAAGCGGAGTCCCTTTGTAACCATAGAGAGGTCCTGTACGAGGGAGATATCACTGTTGATACGTGTTGTGGTAGTAGTCTTGTCACCACCGGTTGCAAGAATGCGCACTGAGTTTGGCACGTCGGCGTCGCGTGGTGCATACCATCCCCACATACCATTACTATATATAGGACGCATAGCGTCTGGAGCTGACTTGTAAGCAGAACCCCAGTAAGAGTTACCGTCGCCATTGTAGTCCCAAGGAGTTTTCTGTGAAGCGTTAGAACCGAAGAGGTTCACAGAGAATGTGGTAGTCTTTGTGATGCTGAAGTCGAGGTTACTACGAACATTGATACGGTTGTAGCCGAAACCAGTGTTGTATCCTCTACCATTATCGTATGACTTGAAAAGGTCACCTTCGTGTGTGAAGTCGGCAGCGGCAAAATATTTTACCACGTTAGTACCACCGGCAACGTTCACGCTTGCGTTGTATGACATGGCCATCTTGTTGAACAGAGCCTCTTCCCAGTCTGTGTTAGGGTAGCGGTCCCATTCCTCAGTGTTGGCAGGATTGCGATATTTGTCGATGATAGCTACTGGTGTGTAGTTACCCCATCCCTGTGCGTTGAGGGCTGCCTCACGCTCGATGGAGTTGTTCATCAGGTAGAATGTGTCGTAAGCGTCATACTTCTTAGGCAGTTTGGAAGCCACTTTGGCTGTTATGTTTGCCTTAACCTGTACGTTAGCCTTACCTTCCTTACCACGCTTTGTTGTGATGAGGATAACACCGTTGGCACCTTTCACACCGTAAACGGCAGTGGCTGATGCGTCTTTCAATACGGAAATGCTTTCTACAGATGAGATGTCAACAGAGCTCATTTCACGCTCAATACCATCAACGAGAACGAGCGGGTCGCTTCCGTTCCATGAGTTGGCTGCACGAATGATAATCTGAGGGTCTTCCTCGCCAGGGAGTCCTGATGATGCCATGGTGATAACGCCAGGGAGGTTACCTGTCAGGGCTGCAGCAACGCTGCTCACACCTCCGGAACGCTCAAGGACTTTACCTGTTGTCTGTGTGATAGCACCCACAACGGATGCTTTTTTCTGCTGGCCGTAACCAACAACTACTACCTCTTCGAGAGCCTGGGTGTCTTCTGTAAGCACAACGTTAATTGCCTTACCTCCCGCAACCTTCACCTCCTTTGGGTTCATGCCGATGTATGATACAACGAGCACTGAGCCGGAAGCAGGCACCTTCAAAGAGAAATTTCCGTCAAAGTCGGTAATGGTTGCCACCTTGGGCTGCCCCTTCAATACAACAGAAGCACCGATTACCTCATCCCCTTTGCTGTCGCTGACATGTCCTGTTACCACAACGTCTTGGGCGTTGGCAGCAGTTGCCGACCCAATAAGCAGCAGTAGCCAAAACATGACTTTTGCAATCAATTTGTCTGAATGTTTCATCTGCGATTATTTTAGTTAGATTAATTAGTTTTTGGGTTTAATAGGTTAGTTAACACACTTCATAACAAAAACATAGGGTTTTCATTACAACAAGACAAGTTTCACAACTTGTGGAAAAATCGTTTATCAGCATAACTTGCTGATTTGGTGGAGCTGGAGGGAGTCGAACCCTCGTCCAAACAAGGAAGCAATATGCTTTCTACATG
>JABUUE010000029.1:11847-16023 GCA_021443335.1 Bacteroidaceae bacterium | reverse complement strand
AGTAACCTACTGTTCTTCGGTTAGGCAGCGAGAGCGTAAGTGTTTTCGCCAATTAAATTTAGTGAGACGCCGAGTTTAAGGAGCCGTACATCCGGTGCTCCGCATGCTTACATACCTCTCCAGCTTGCTGTCAAATCCAGTCAACCCCAGATTTATCTGCTCACAATGAGAGAATTTACGGCAGCAAAGATAAGGATTTTTTGCAAAACAAAGTGTTAAAAGTTAAAAAACTTGAAATTTACTATATAAAAATTATATTTATGTTTGCTTTTTTTTGCCGAAATAAGTCATTTTTTAGGGCTTGTTTTCGCAAATGTTTGTGAAATAAGTTGCCTCTTTTTGCAAGTGTATGATGCTGCAATACGAGAATGATGTTGCAGCAGTAGATGAGTTCATTTGCTGTTATCCCAAATAGTCCGTTCATTCATTCACTCAAAACTTGCGAATGTATTTGTTCATTAGGTTTCAAGCTGAGATGACAGTTAGGGTCGTCGCTCTGGTCTTTGAGGGCGGTCCCGGTTTTGCCGACGGCGAGGGCTGATTCAATGAGCCAGGCGAGTTTGAAGGCTGCGCGAGGGTGAGGGAGGCCTTCGGGGCGGATGTTCGAGATGCAGTTGCGCTTAGAGTCGAGGCTGCCAACGTGGGGAGCGTAGGTGAGATATACGCCGAGACTGTCGGGCGAAGAGAGACCAGGACGCTCACCGATAAGCATCGCCACCATCCGCGCGTTGAGGATTTGCGCTATCTCGTCGCCTAATGCCACACGACATTGCTCAGCAAGAATGACGGGAGCCACAGAGAGATTCAGCTGGCGCATATAGGGAAGTGTCTCACGCAGGAGCGGGACGGCCTGACGGTGGACTGCCTTCGCCGAAAGTCCGTCGCCAATCACAAAGACAATGTCTGCGGACTCGGAGCATATCGCCTGCAAACGCTCATGGCTGTCTTCGCACAACCGTCTGCCAAGGTCGGGTCTCGTGAGAAATGTCTGACGGTCGTGTGCATCGCTGTGCACAGTAACAACTTCCAATCCCATTGCCTCTATCTGTTTCTTTACAAACGTCTTGTCCAACGGCAAGTGGACGGCATCGCGCGCTTGGGCATGGGCAAGACTGAAGCGGAGGTATTCTGCCGTGGGTAAACTGGCTCCCGTATGTCCGAGGGCTATGCGGGCATCGGTGAACTGCCGCAACTCTTCCCAGCAGTCTTTGTCAAGCAGATGTTCTTTTGGGATTATCTCATTCATAGTTTTTTTCTATCGCTAACAGGGGGTGGGAGTTGTGTGCCAACATATTCCCTTGGTCGTTAATGATGCGGTTGCGCTGAAGCCACGCCTCGAACTCGGGTGCGTGCTGTAGTCCGAAGAGCTTTCGCGCGTAGAGTCCGTCGTGGAAAGACGTGCTTTGGTAATTGAGCATGATATCGTCAGCCCCTGGAACTCCCATGATATAGTTCAGACCAGCCGCCACAAGGAGTGTCAGCAGGTTGTCCATATCGTCTTGGTCTGCTTCGGCATGGTTGGTGTAGCACACATCGCAACCCATCGGCACGCCCATCAGTTTGCCACAGAAATGGTCTTCCAATCCGGCGCGTATTATCTGCTTGCCATCATAAAGATACTCGGGGCCGATGAAACCCACGACGGTGTTTACGAGCAGCGGACGATAGCGTCGGGCGACGGCATAGCTGCGTGCCTCGCAGGTCTGCTGATCTACTCCGTGATGAGCTTCTGCCGACAGCGCACTTCCCTGGCCTGTTTCAAAATACATCACATTGTTGCCGATGGTGCCGCGATGCAGGCTTTGTGCGGCCTCGTGTGCCTCGTCAAGCAGGCGCAGATTTATTCCAAAACCAGCGTTCGCGCGCTCGGTGCCGGCTATTGACTGGAACACAAGGTCTACAGGCGCACCTCGCTCTATCAGTTGCATCGTCGTTGTCACGTGCGAGAGGATGCAACTTTGCGTTGGTATTTCGTATCGCTCGATGATATCGCTCAACATGCGGTTCAGGTCGAGCAGCACAGGCAGACTGTCGCTCGCTGGGTTGATGCCTATCACTGCGTCGCCGCAACCGTACATCAGTCCGTCGATGATTGAGGCAGCGATGCCTTTCAAGTCGTCGGTGGGGTGGTTGGGCTGGAGACGCGAGGAGAGAGTGCCGGGCAAACCAATGGTATTGCGGAACTTTGTCACCACCTTGCACTTGCTCGCCGCGAGGATGAGGTCTTGGTTGCGCATCAATTTGCTTACCGCCGCTGCCATCTCTGGTGTGATGCCGGGCGAGAGGCGAGTGAGAGCCTCCGTGGTGACGCTCTCGCTGAGTAGCCAGTTGCGCAGTTCTCCGACAGTAAGATGGCTTATCGGAGCGAATGCCTCTGTGTCGTGTGTGTCGATAATCAGCCGCGTCACCTCGTCTGTCTCGTATGGAATGAGTGGTTCTTCGAGGAAGCGCTTCAGTGGTATGTCTGCCAACACAATCTTTGCCGCCACACGTTCTTCCATCGTCGAGGCGGAGATGCCGGCGAGGTCGTCACCCGAGCGCGACGGCGATGCCTTTGCCATCACATCCCTTAGTGACTCAAATCCATAAGTGATGTTGCCTATGTTTGTCTTGTACATGTTTTGCTTTGTGTTTGTTATCAGTCTTGTGCTGTTTCCCTTATCTTACGTTTGTGACAAAGGAAATAGACATAGCCCAATGCCATCAGCACAAGATAGACGATGAAGACCTCGGGGTTATAGACTACCATGGCTACCAAGCACACCAACGACCCTATCAGGGCGAAGATGGGGAACACGGGGTAGAAGACTGCCTTGAATGGACGTTTCATGTCGGGCGCGCTCCGCCTCAGTTTGAAGAGAGAGAAGATGGAGACAATATACATGGTGATGCTGCCGAAGCAGGCGAGGGTGATGACATTGGCGGTGAGTGGTCTATCGTTGAGCACAATAAGGTTGTCGGAGAAGACGCACAGCACTCCAAAGATACCGCCGGCTATCAATGCCCAGTGAGGCACGTGACGTCTGTTGAGTCGTGATAGCGACGCGGGCAGGTAGCCTGCGCGCGAGAGGGCGAAAATCTGGCGCGAGCATTCCATCACGATGCCGTGAAACGATGCCACAAGTCCAAATAGACCGAGGAAGATGAGCATGTGAAACCAACCGCTCGAATCGCCGACGATGACTTTCATCGCCTGTGGCAGAGGGTCGTTGATGTTAGAAAGTTCCTTCCAGTTGCCCACACCACCGGCAAACAGCATTACTCCCAAAGCGAGAACGACTAATGTGGTGATGCCCCAGGCAAAGCCTTTCTTGACTGTCACTTGCGGATTTCGCGCCTCCTCGGCACTCATTGATGCTCCTTCAATAGCGAGGAAAAACCAGATGGCGAAAGGAATGGCAGCGAAGATGCCTTCAACAGTAGCTCCCGTGAATGTGTTTGCGCCTGCCCAACCGTCGGCACAGAAATTGTTCCATGAGAAACCTGGTGCCACTATGCCCATGAACACGCATAGCTCAAAGATGGCCAACAGCGTGACTACCAGTTCGAAAGTGGCAGCCATGGACACGCCTGCCATGTTCAGGCACACGAAGATAACATACGCCCCGACAGCCGCCCACATAGGATTCAAACCCGTAAACTGGTCGCTCATATAGGCTCCGATGGACATTGCGATGGCAGGTGGTGCGCAGGCAAATTCAACGAGGGTGGAGAAACCACCGAGAAAGCCACCGATAGGTCCGAAAGCCTTGCGAGCATAATCGAATGGTCCGCCAGCGCGCGGTATGGCGCATGACAGCTCCGTGAAACTAAGTATGAATGTGAGATAGACGACAGCCACAAAACCTGTTGTGGCAAGAAAACCGAGTGTGCCGGCATGCGCCCAGCCGTAGCTCCATCCGAAATACTCTCCAGAGATGACTAATCCTACGGCTATGCCCCAAAGGTGAAATGCGTTCAGCCGGCGTTTCAACTGTGTTGGTTCTTTTGTGTTTTCGCTCATTATTGTGCTGTATGATAGTTGGTTGACAGAAATGTAATTGACAAATCTTTGCAAAGGTAATTCTTTTTTGTCAGAGAAAGTGTTAAAAGTTAAAAAACATGAAATAAATTGATTTTTATTTTGTATTTCGCTCGCTTAATCGTAATTTTGACCTCCGGTCGAAGTTACTTTCG
>JABUUE010000029.1:9821-11765 GCA_021443335.1 Bacteroidaceae bacterium | reverse complement strand
TCGGAAATAAAAATAAATAAAGATTTATTTTGTATTTCGCTCGCTTAATCGTAATTTTGCGCCATTAACATATATAATATCATGAACGAATTTGCGGAATATATTAAGGAGATAGATATTGACCAGCTGTGGAGCGGCCAGACACATATTCACTGGAAGCTTGACAGAAGTGTCAATGTGTTGTCTGGCGTGAATGGCGTCGGGAAGTCAACAATCCTGAACAGGGTGATTCGTAAAATCTCTGGTCAGGAGGCTTATGTTGAGAAATTTGGGAAGGGTGTGCGCATAGACACTTTCCCTGAGGACGCGAAGAAGATACGTTATGATATCATCCGCTCTATCGACCGCCCGTTATTGTCGTCGGATGCTCTTGGCAAACTCGACCACTCGCTGATGACGGAACTCGACTGGCAGCTGTTCCTCCTCCAGCGCCGGTATCTTGATTATCAGGTGAATATGGGCAACCGCATAATCCAAGCATTGCAAAGTGGTAAGCCCGGAGCGGCGGAAGAGGCGCAGAAACTCTCTGCCCAGAAGAACAAGTTCCAGAATCTCGTGGATGGTCTATTCGCGGAAACTGGAAAGAAACTGATTCGCACGGAGAACGAGATTTGTTTCTCTTTGATGGGCGAGATAATACATACTCCTCAACTTTCAAGCGGCGAGAAGCAGATACTTTGTATATTGCTCACTGTTCTTGTCCAAGATATGCAGCCATACGTGTTGTTTATGGACGAGCCTGAGGTTTCGCTGCATGTTGACTGGCAGGAGAGACTTATCGAGATGGTGCTCGACCTTAACCCTAATGTGCAAATAATACTTACCACTCATTCGCCAGCGGTTATCATGAAAGGCTGGCTTGACCGCGTGACCAATGTGGAAGAAATTATCGTCTGATTATCTTGCTGCCGCCAATGCCTTGAGAGGAAAGAACAAGCGTCGGCGTGTCGTGGCTTATGTGGAGAGCTACGACGATATTCTCTTTTGGCGTACTATTCTTGACTATGCGGAGGACGAGACGCGGTATTTCGACATTATGCTGCCCAATATTAACCGGCGTTTGGAGCGCGGGAAGAAGTCGGCTGTTGCCGCGCTTGTAAAGAACAGGCAGATAGGGCAGTATATGATTGCTTGTGTGGATGCCGATTACGACTATCTTATGCAGGGTAGCACATACTCTTCTGCCGATATCCTGAATAACCCTTATGTCTTGCACACCTATGCTTATTCGATAGAAAATCTGCAGTGTTATGCGGAAAGTCTGCGAAATGTCTGCGTGATGGCTACTCTAAACGACCAAGTACACTTCGATTTTGCTGCCTTCATCCATTCTTACTCGCTTATCATCTATCCTCTTTTTGTGTGGAATGTGTGGTATTATAGGCGCGGAAGGTATAACGAGTTTCCTTTGCTCGAGCTTTGTCAGATGGTGGAACTTAAAAAGAATGTCCCACTGCATGAGGTTCTAAACATACTTGCACAGAAGGTGGAGAAGAAGGTTAATGCCTTGGAACGGCACCATCCTCATGAGAAAATGTCGTATGATGCGCTTAGTAAGGAACTGCAGGAAACGCTTGGCATCAAACCGGAGGACACTTATTTATATATACAGGGACATTTTCTTTTTGAACATATCGTAACGCCTCTGCTTCATCGTGTCTGCCGAGCCCTTGTCCGCGAGCGCGAAGAGGAAATCCGCCGCAGCGCATTGCACTCCACGCAGGCACGCAACGAACTGTCCTGCTACACTAATTCTGTGCAGGATGTACAACAGATGCTGAAGAAAAACACAGGTTATACCCGTTCGGAGGTTTTCAAACGGATTGTTGCCGATGCGCAGAGACTTGACTGCGCAGGGAATCAGGCATTGCTTAACTGAACAGATTATAGGTGGGTTACTTCCTTTCAGTCAGTGACATCATTATCCATCTGATAGAAGAAAGT
>JABUUE010000029.1:0-9582 GCA_021443335.1 Bacteroidaceae bacterium | reverse complement strand
TCTATCTGATAGAGGAAAGTTCTCAAAAATGTCTCAAGCTAATTTATAGAACCCACCTATAAACAAAACTAATCACCATGGCTCCGACGGCGATGTGCCACAGCCAGTGAAGGATGTATATGGAGACTCCCAAGTATAGCACCCATGCGTGCTTATACTTGTGAGTCTCTTTGTCGTAAAATCTGTCTTTAAGCCAGTCTTGCGCCTGGGCAAGCCAGCAGAAGCAGAAATGCTTGTGGTGGTTCATTATTTAATATTTGGTTCTTCAAGACCGATACCCTTTTTCTTGTCAACAACCTTAAGTATGAGTCCGATGATTAGGGCTGCAAGTCCAAGTCCGGCAAGCATGAGTAACGGTGCTGTGTAGTCAAGTTCTGTTGCACTTGTTACGCCCTTGTTGGTATTGTCGAGAATCTTACCGATGAGCAGTGGGAAGAGCCACAGACCGATGTTCTGAATCCAGAAGATAAGTGCGTAAGCCGAGCCTATAATCTTTGCGTCAACAAGTTTTGGTACACTTGGCCAGAGTGATGCTGGTACAAGTGAGAAGGATGCTCCGAGAACAAGGATTGTGAGGTAAGCCACGATAACTCCGCCCACCTGATTTCCCTTGAAGCCCGGGAGAACAAAGGCAAAAGTGAGGTGGCAAACGATGAGGAGCAGTGAGCCGAGGAGAAGCATTGACGCAGCCTTGCCCTTATGGTCAACATAAGAACCGAGGATAGGAGTGATACCAACGGCGAGAAGTGGGAAGACAGCAAAGATTGATTCTGCAGACTGGCGCATATATCCCATATAGCAATATGTGATAAGGGATAGAATGGAGATGCAGAGCGTGCCGTACTTAACAGATGATTTCTTTGCGAAGTTGAACATGAAGGCTGTTGCGGCAACCACGAGCATTATTCCGTACTGCACCAATGTAACATTGCTTGATGCCCAGAAAGAATCGGCGGGAACCTCAGTGAAGGTGAGGTTGCACTGGAGCATATTTACAGCATATTTCTGGAATGGGAATATTGCTGAATAGTAAAGCACGCAGAGCAGTGCCACAAGCCAGAAGCCGAGACTTGAGAGAATCTTTCCGATATCGCTGATTTTGAATGGGTCGTCCTGCTCTTCCGCTTCGCCTGTCTGTGCGTCAAGCTTCTTGTCCATGAAGAAGTAAACGACAAACATTATCAGTGCGATGCAGAGAAGCACAACGCCGAAAGCCACTGAACGGGAAACGCTGACCTCGCCGCCGAACTTGGCGAAGAAGGGAGAGAATATCATACAGGTGGCAACACCAAGGCGTGCAAGTGCCATCTCTGAACCCATGGCGAGCGCAACCTCACGACCCTTGAACCATTTCACGATACCGCGTGACACTGTGATACCTGCCATCTCCACGCCGCAGCCGAAAATCATGAAACCTACGGCAGCCACTTTTGCCGATGCCGGCATGCCCTGATAGAATGGCGATACGCCAAGTTCTTCAAAGATAGGGATGTAGTTGAGGTTTTCTGTGAACCATGTCTCTGCTCCGCTGCCATAGAAACTTTCGCTGACAGCGTAGTATTTGATAACTGCTCCCACAAGCATCACAGCTCCGGAGAGGAGTGCGGTGAAGCGGACACCCATCTTGTCGAGGATGATACCTGCGAAGATGAGGAAGAAAACGAAGACGTTGAGGAATGTCTCTGAGCCTTGCATTGTTCCGAATGCCAATGAATCCCATCCGCGAGTCTCTTCCATCAAGTCTTTGATAGGAGAGAGGATGTCCATAAAGATGTAGGCACAGAAATTTGCCAAGGCAAGGAGAAGGAGTGCCGACCAGCGTATTGTCGCTGAATCACGAAGAGTTTTTTGCATAGTTAATTGTTTATAAAGGAGTTCATGGAGTTCTTGAACTTCACTGTTGTTATTTCTTCAACCATTTATCCAGCCATTCGAAGAATGTGCGCTGCCATAGTATTCCGTTCTGTGGTTTGAGTACCCAGTGGTTCTCGTCGGGGTAGAGTAGCAGTTGGGCAGGTATGCCACGCAGGCGTGCTGCATTGAATGCGCCGAAGCCTTGGTTGGCGTTTATGCGGTAGTCTTTCTCGCCGTGGATACACAGTATTGGTGTGTCCCATTTGTCAACGAAGCGGTGAGGTGAGTTTGCGTATGTCTTCTTTGCCCTGTCTGTCTGGTCCTTGTTCCAGTAGGCATCGTCGTATTCCCAGTTGGAGAACCATACTTCCTCGGTATCTGTGTACATTGATTCAAGGTTGAACGCACCGTCGTGTGCGATGAAAGCCTTGAAACGCTTGTCGTGGTGTCCAGCAAGATAATATACGGAGAAGCCGCCGAAACTTGCGCCGACACATCCCAAACGGTCTTTGTCAACATAAGGCAGCGCATTGCAAGCATCGTCAATGGCTGAGAGATAGTCCTTCATGCACATGCCTGTCCAGTCGCCAGACACAGCCTCAAGCCACTCTTGACCGAAACCAGGCAGGCCGCGGCGGTTAGGTGCGATGATGACATAGCCGTTAGCTGCCATAATCTGGAAGTTCCAACGATAGCTCCAGAACTGTGATACCGGACTTTGAGGACCGCCCTCGCAGAACAAAAGAGTGGGGTATTTCTTGGCTGGGTCAAAGTTTGATGGAAGTATTGCCCAATAGAGTATGTCCTTGCCATCAACCGATTTGCACCAGTGTGGCTCAACCTTTCCGAGTGACAACTTTGAGAGAATATGCTCGTTCTCGTTGGTTATTGCCACTCCGCTCGTCAGATTATCGCTCTTTGAAGATGATTTCTTAGAGAATGATGGCACAGAAACGACATACAGGTCGGCAGGTGCTGCCATGGAATGTCTTTCTGCGAGCAGGGTTTCCGTAACCTTTTGCTTCTTCGACGATTTTCCCTTCTTTGTTCCTTGTGATGGTTGTGGTATCAGTTGCAGAGAGCCGAAGTCGTGCTGTCCGTCGGTTATCTTCACAACTTCGCCTTTCAGGTTTGTCTGGTATATCTGAGTTGTGCCGTGCCATACGGCGGTAAAGTACAGGTTTTGTGAGTTTGCGCCCCAGCAGAAAGCGTCAACATTGGTGTCGAGAGACTCTGTGACGTATGTCTTTGTGCCTTGTGCTATGTCATAGATACATAGGCGGTTGCGGTCGGCCTCGTAACCGTTGCGGCTCATGCTTTGCCAAGCTATGTATTTGCCGTCAGGAGAATACTGCGGATTCTGGTCGTAGCCAGGGTTGTTCTTTAGATTGTCCTCGTAGTTCACGGGATTCTTGACCATGGATTTTGACGGATCAATCTTTGGCTCTTTGTAACCGGCAGGCTTGCAGATGTTCACTGTCTCGCCAGTCTCCACATTATATAGATAAATGTCGGTATCTGTTGAGATGGCATATTCCACTCCTGTCTTCTTGCGTGATGTGTAGGCGATGGTCTTAGAATCCTTGCTCCAGTCTATCTGCTCGATGCCACCGAAAGGCTTGACGGGACATTCGTAAGGCTCTTCGTCCATGATGTCCTTCACGTTCAGCAGGTCGTTGCCCACAACATCGGCGAGAAACGGGTGCGGTATAGTCTCCACATACTCGTCCCAATGGCGATAGTTCATGTCGTTTATCACGAGACCTGTTGACTGTGGCAGGTCGAGCGGGCGCTCCTTGATGACGGTATGCGAAGGAATTTGCTTTATAATCACGATTTTCTTTCCGTCGGGAGAGAACTTGAAACCTTCGATGCCCTCACATTCCACGGACAGTTGCTTGTAGTCAGTGCCGTCAGGAGCCATTGTCCATATCTGACCGCCGCGCAAGAAAGCTACACGTTGACCGCCTTCAATCCACGCTGCGTCAGTCTCGCTTTGGGCTGATTTTGTGAGAAGTTGCTTTTCTGTGCCGTCGATGTTCATGATGAACAGCACCTGATGTCCTTTGTTCTTCTTTACGCTATAGTATCCCACTTGGTATATCACCTTCTTTCCGTCAGGCGAAACAGCGTAAGAACCGATGCGTCCCATCGCCCACAATGCTTCGGGAGACATGCGGTCGGAGGTCAGTTCAGGGTTGTTTCTTCCGATGAAATCGGACGATTTTGTTTGGGCTGTCATAGACGGTAAGATGCAAAGTGACAACAATGTGCCAATGCAGAGTTTCTTGAATTTAAATTCCATGAAGGGTATAGTTGTGTTTCAATTCGTGTGCAAAGGTAGTATTTGTGATGTTTTTTTGAGCGAAAGAGAGTGTGCCAATTTTCTCATACATTAATAAATAAGTAAATATTCTTGTTATTTGTTGTGAGTTTCGCTAAGTTTTGCTAATTTTGTCGCCAAATTTCGTGTAATATGAGAAAAATCATTCTTTTATTTCTTGCTTTTGTGGCTGTGGCTTCAGCCTATGCAAAGGGTCTCAGACTGCCTAATGTGCTCTCTGACAATATGGTGTTGCAGAGCAATAAGGATGTGAATTTGTGGGGTTGGGCAGATGCCGGCAAGACTGTCAGCATCACTACTTCATGGACTGGCACTAAGGCTGTTACTGCAAAGGTTGGCAAAGATGGCAGATGGAAAACTACTGTCCGTATGCCTAAGGCAAGTTATACTCCGCTGTCCATCACTTTCACTGACGGCAAGGACAAGGTTACCCTGTCAAACATTCTCTCTGGCGAGGTGTGGCTTTGTGCTGGACAGAGCAATATGGAAATGCCTATTGAGGGATTTGGCAACTGTCCTACAGAGGGTTACAACGATGTTGTCCTCGACGCAAAGTATCATCAGGGCATACGTTTTGTGAAGATTCCAAGTGTTATGCGAACTGTCCCGATGGAGGACGCGCAGTGCAAGTGGGAGGTAACAAGCATGGAGAGCGTGCGCCGCGCAAGTGCCACAGGCTATTTCTTCGCTCATCTTCTCAACACTGCGCTTGACATCCCCGTAGGACTTATCATGGCGAATAAGGGTGGCTCGCGTGTGGAGAGTTGGCTTACAGAGGATAATCTGAAGAAATATACAGACGAAAGTCTCGATTCTGCCACAAATGTCAAGAAGTTCAGGTGGGATTTCCACTATCCTTTGTACTGGGGCAATGGCACAGTAAATCCTGTCATCAACTATACAATCAAAGGAATACTCTTCTATCAAGGCTGCTCAAATGTGGGCGATCCTAACAACAAATATTCAGATAATCTGGCTCTTCTCGTGAAACAATGGAGAAACCAGTTTACTGGCAAGACACCAACAGATGCGGAACCAACTGCGGAAGGCAAGGATATTCCGTTCTATTTTGTTGAGATTGCTCCTTACTGGCAGGACGATATGCAGGGAACTGCCGCTGCCCTTCTCCGTGAACAGCAGAAGCGTGCCTCAGAGATAATTCCCAATTCAGCACTTGTTTGCACCAATGACCTTGTATATCCTTGGGAAACAAAGCAGATTCACCCTACGCAGAAGCGTCAGGTTGGCGAGCGTTTGGCATACCATGCCCTTGTGAAGAACTATGGACAGAGCGGATTTATGTGCGAAAGTCCTGAAGTAAGCAACGTGAAATTTGTTGGCGACACTTGCATTGTTGGCATAAAGAACGATTATGAAGCAGTGTCACGCTTCGAGCAACTTGAAGGTTTTGAGCTTGCTGGCGAGGATAAGGTGTTCCATAAGGCTGACGGTTATCACGACTGGCAGAAGGGTGGATATGTGCTTACAAGCGCGGAAGTGAAGAAGCCAGTGGCTGTGCGCTACTGCTTCCGCAATTTCCAATTAGGTAACATCAAGAACCGCGGAGGACTTCCTTTGTTTCCATTCCGCAGTGATAAATAGGATGTAGTATGCAACACCTTGGTATTAAGATGGGTAGTGAACTTACGGAATCCGAATAGACATTATTAATAACTTATAGAGACTGCTTCCCTTAATCAGCAAATCTGATTGCAGTCATCCTCCTGAGCAATGGCTAAGAGTTGGTCTATAATCGTTGTTTGAGGAAGAATAGAGGGGAATTTATATGTTTGAAAATCTTAGTGATAGATTAGAAAGGTCGTTTAAAATCCTCAAAGGTGAAGGTAAAATCACCGATATTAATGTTGCGGAAACATTGAAAGACGTGCGTCGTGCACTTCTTGATGCTGACGTGAACTATAAGGTTGCGAAGACATTTACAGACACTGTCAAGCAGAAGGCTCTTGGTATGAACGTTCTGACAGCTGTGAAGCCTGGGCAGTTGATGGTGAAGATTGTGCACGATGAACTTGCGCAACTGATGGGTGGTGAGGCTGCGAAACTGAATATCGACGGTCGCCCAGCCATTATACTTATGTCTGGTCTTCAAGGTTCCGGTAAGACCACATTTTCCGGAAAGCTTGCCAATATGCTCAAAACCAAGCAGGGAAAGAAACCTTTGCTTGTGGCGTGCGACGTATATCGCCCAGCGGCTATACAGCAGTTGCACGTTGTCGGTGAGTCTGTTGGCGTAGATGTTTACTCTGAGCCGGAGTCAAAGAATGTCATTGACATCGCAAACCATGCCATTCAGCAGGCAAAGACAAAGGGCAACGATATTGTCATCGTCGATACTGCCGGCCGTCTTGCCATAGATGAGCAGATGATGAATGAGATTGAGGCTTTGAAGAAGGCTATCAATCCTACCGAAACGCTGTTTGTCGTTGACTCAATGACTGGTCAGGACGCGGTGAACACAGCTAAGGAATTCAACGACCGCCTCGACTTTGACGGAGTGGTTCTCACAAAACTTGATGGTGATACCCGTGGTGGTGCGGCCCTTTCTATCCGCACTGTCGTTACCAAGCCTATCAAGTTCGTCGGCACTGGCGAGAAGATGGAGGCGATAGATGTGTTCCATCCAGAGCGTATGGCGGACAGAATTCTTGGTATGGGTGACATCGTTTCTCTTGTTGAACGCGCTCAGGAGCAGTTTGATGAGGAAGAGGCTAAGCGACTTGCCAAGAAGATTCAGAAGAATAAGTTCGACTTCAATGACTTCTACAACCAAATTCAGCAGATTAAGAAGATGGGTAATATCAAGGACCTCGCTTCTATGATACCTGGTGTTGGCAAGGCATTGAAGGATATAGACATAGACAATAGCGCATTCAAGAGCATAGAGGCTATCATTCAGAGTATGACTCCTAAAGAGCGTAGTAATCCAGAACTACTCAACACTTCACGCCGCCGCCGTATCGCAAAAGGCTCTGGCACTGACATTCAGGAGGTGAACCGCCTGATAAAGCAGTTTGACCAGACACGCAAGATGATGAAGATGATGACAAGTCCGAATATGGCGCGCATGGCAGGAATGATGGGAAAGATGCCTGGAATGAAGTAAAGAGCCTCGAAATCTTGATTATCTTCCGAAGAAGCCGTTGCTTTCGTTCTTGCTGTAAACTACGTTTGTGGCGTGTGCCGCACTGACATCTGTCGGCAGCCATACGCTCATTCCGCCCTTTTGTCCGCGATGGTCCCACGCATAGTAAGGGATGAGGGTAAGTTTCTTGTCTGCCACTTGCAGCTTGCCGTCGTTGGCGTAACTGAGCACTTGTGCCATCGTTGTTATGGCAGTAACATTATGCTTTGTTCCGTCTTCAAGGTTGAGTGTATAGTCTGGCACTGCCTGAAGCGCGGCTTTAGGATTGAGGAGATAGTTGTGTATGTCAGCCTCGTTGTCGCACCATTCCGCACAATATACGAGAGGACCGCGTTCTATGCTCATGCGTCCGAGGTCTTCCTGTACCTTTTGGTTAGCCTTCACAAGTCGTGGCTTCATGTCAAAGTGTACTTTAACCTCATCGCCCTTCTTCCATTTTCGGGAGATTACCGCATAGCCGTTTGTAAGTTCTTTTGCATCAACCTGTTCTCCATTGACGGAGACAGTGTAGCCGAGCTGCTGGTTGTCGTTATAAGAGTACAGGTCGCTTGGTACAACGCTGTTACGCACCCATCCCGGGATGCGTATATTGAGTGCAAACTCTCCACTGCCCTTTGCTATCTTTATTGCTATATCTCCGTTGTAAGGGTAGAGAGTCTCTTGCTTGAGCGCAATCTTCTTGCCCTTTACGTTGATGTTTGCTGTGTTGCCGAGGAAGAGGTTTACAAAGACATTATTGTCTTTAACAGCATAGACATAGCCTGGCAGAGAAGGGATGAAGCGGCAGATGTTTGAAGGACAGCAGGCGCAACCGAACCAAGCCTGACGTGCGTAGTTCATGCCAGTGCTTGTGCTCAGTGGGTTAGGGTAGAAGAATGCGTTGCCTTGAAGTGATACGCCAGAGATGAGTGCGTTGTAGAGAGTACGCTCTACGACGTCATAATATTTGGATTCGCCGTGAAGAAGGAAGAGACGGTGGTTGAGATATACGTGAGCAATCTGTGCACAGGTCTCGCAGTATGCCGAAGCGTTAGGCAGTTCGTAGTTGCTGCCGTAAGCTTCGCCAGAGTGGCGTGCGCCGACACCGCCCGTGATATAGTATTTCTTTGCGGTGATGTTCTCCCAGATACTGTCTATGGCATTTATGTAAGCCTTGTCGTTTGTCAGTGCCGCCACGTCTGCCATACCGGAATACATATAGCCAGCGCGAACGGCGTGACCTACAGCCTCTTTCTGCTCAACCACAGGTATATGCGCCTGTGAGTAGAGGTCTTTGCGGCTTGTCTTGCCGCGCATGTCAAGGAAGTATTTCGCTTGGTCAAGATATTTCTTGTCACCAGTGACAAGATACAGTTTGCAAAGTCCCATCTCCGCAATCTGATGTCCTGGCACGCGTGCCACCTGTCCCGCACCGTTACCTATCTCACGGCATACGCAGTCGGCATATTTTATGGCTATGTCAAGGAAATTGCGCTTGCCCGTAGCCTGGTAATGTGCCACGGCAGATTCGAGCATGTGTCCGAGATTATAGAACTCATGGCTCAGTATCTCCACCTTTTCCCAACGCTTTGAGCCTGCCCACTCGTGAGTCTTCGATGGCGACTTTGTACGCGCGGTATATAGGTAGCCGTCAGGCTCTTGTCCGCTGCCGATGACTGCTATTACACTGTCAACATAAGCTGACAGTTTCTTGCCCTTGAACTTCGCATTAGGGTATGTCTGGAGCAGAAAACTTGCGCCCTCGATGGTCTTGTAAGGGTCGGTGTCGTCGAAGGTGAAGGTCCAGTGAGTGTCAGGAAACTCCTTTGTAGGGTCTTTCATGTGCTCTGCTGCCTGTGTGAAATTCGTGTAGCGACCAGTCTCTTCGCATTTTGTGAAGGCGAGAGGGATGGTTACCTCGCGACTTGCCACAAGGCGTGGGGTCCAGAAACTGTCGTCAACCTTGACAGAAGTGAAAGATACGGGAGTGATAGGGTAGCCAGCCGATTCGGTTTGTGCTGTCGATGCCGTTGACATTGCCGCCAACGTCACGGCGATAATAAGAGTCTTTTTCATAGATTATGAATTATGGGAGCAAAGTTACGATTAAGCGAAGACAATAGCAAGCAAAAATGAAAGATTTTTCATTTTTGCTTGCATTGTTGAGCGTGAGTAACTTATTTAAAGTTACGATTAAGCGAGAGAAAATGCAAATAAAGTTTACTTTAATTTGCTTTTCCGA
>JABUUE010000028.1:21711-27561 GCA_021443335.1 Bacteroidaceae bacterium | reverse complement strand
GCCAAGGTTCAAAGCCAGAGCCAAGGTTCAAAGTCAGAGCCAAGGTTCAAAGCCATCCCTAAAACGAATAAGCGAAGCCGAGGGAGGCATACTCTTTAAACTGGAAATATCCGTAGTCCTTGTCGCGAAGCTTCGCGCCGTCGTCGAAGCGTGGATATAGGAACAGGTTTGTTGAGATATACTTGTTGAAATTGAATGTGAAGGTGTTTTCCCATTCTGCCTCCACACGCTTGTAGGTGGTGTAGGCGTACAGGCGCGTCTTCCATTTTATGTTATCGTTGAACTTCCATTCGAGGTCTGCCGTGAGCGAGCTACCGAAGTCGTGCTTGGTGTGTTTCCCCTCGTCAAGAGCGTTTCTTGTGGCGAGCGCCAAGCGGCCAACGTAACGGAAATTGTAGGCAAGGGGAGAGAGGAGAACTGTTCCTGTCAGCTTGCCATTGAACGCTGACACCTTATATGACATACCGACGGAAAGGTTTATGTTAAGAGGGGAACAGAAGTCGGAATATATCATAGGGTCGTTGGCCTTGTAGCCGGAGGTAAACTGCGTATAAGCAAGGAGCTGCAGGGTGTAGTACCAGTTTTTGGTCGCTTGGATACCAAGTCGGCTTGTCAGACGCAGCAGGTCTTCTGAAGTCTTGAACTGGTGGAGAGTGTCTCCGCGGCTGGTTTGGAAACCTATCTTTGCCTCCAGTTTGTTGTCCCAGGTTAGCTTCGACTTGTTGTTGTAATTGGCCTCTATGATACCACTTGCCACAAACGAGTAGCTGCTTTCACCTCCCTTATACCAGTTGTCGGAGATATAGTTCTGCAGGAATTGCAGATAGTAGTCGCCCTTGATAGTCCAGAAATTAGGCTTTTTGATGACTATATTTTGCAGTGTATCTTGAATGATATCATCAATGATGTCAACCTTTTGCTCCTTTATCTCAGCCTTAAACTGGTCAGGCTTTTCTATCTTATCCTCCACCATTGTCGCCTCTTCAAATGCTGTTTCGGTGGTGCGTACAAGGTCTGGGCGCTTCAGGTATATCGCTATCAGCGCAAGGTCAGCGAAGGAATCGCTGTTAGTGGATGCGCCGTCCAAGGTGTTTGAAGATGATTTGGCGTTGGTGTTGAAGTCGAAAATCTTGTTTACCGCTGTCCGAGAGAATGTCAGTGGAGCGAAAAGCTTGTATTTGGAAGTCTCTGATGCGGTGGTATCACTCTTCTCTTGCTTGTCTATTGGCATTCCTGCTGCCTGAACGCTTATGCAGACCATCAGTGCCAATAACATCTTTATATATTTCATATATATTTATTTTAAAATCGGTGCAAAGTTACGATTAAGTGAGCGAAATACAAAATAAATGCAAAGTTTATTTGCATTTTCACTCACTTAATCGTAACTTTGCAGCCAAATTGACTGAATATGGACAAGAATACTATTATCGGTTTTGTACTTATCGCGCTGGTGCTCATAGGCTACAGCTGGTACACAAAACCTTCAGACGAACAATTGGCGGCGCAGCGTCAGCAAGACTCTATCGCAGCCGTAAAGCTTGAAGAGGCAAAGAAGAGAGCTGAGGCACAGGCTCAACAGGCAGCAACTGCCAACACGCAGCCTACAACACTCGTGCAAGATTCGGCCATGGCAACTGCTAAGGCTGAGAACATCGTGCTCAAGAACGAGAAGCTCGCGCTCACCCTGTCAACTAAGGGCGGAACTGTCAACAAGGTTGTTATCAAGGATTTCAAGGATAAGGACGGCAAAAAGGATGTTACGCTCTTTGACGAGAAGGACCAGAAACTGTCTTATCTCCTTGCTGCCAAGTCGGTGAACATCAACTCTTCCGACCTTAATTTCGCAGCTTCAAACAAGTCTGATTCTACCGTTACCCTTACCGCAATCGTCAATGGCGGCGGTAAAGTTGTCTTCGACTACACCCTTGGCAAAGACTATTATCTCCACTTCTCGCTGCATACGGAAGGCATGGCCGGAATGTTCGCTCCCGATTACAACCGCCTGTCTATCAACTGGGAAGACCGTTGCCGTCAGCAGGAGAGAGGTTATATGTTCGAGAACCGCTATTCTACTCTGACATACCATTATAAAGAAGGTGGCACGGACTACTTCAATGAGACGTCCAACTACACCGATGAGCCGCAGGATGACGAGGAGGAAGCTATCGACTGGATAGCGTTCAAGAACCAGTTCTTCTCAGCTGTAATGATAGCAAAGACTGACTTCGGCACCGACGGACGCTTCACCTCTATCTGCGACGAGAAGGGCAGCAAATACCTCAAGACCTATGAGGCTAAGACAAAGACCACCTTTGACCCATCCGGCAAGCAGCCTACTGAGTTAGAGTTCTATTACGGACCTAACGATTTCCGCCTGCTGCAGAGCGTACAGGAGCAGAGCACGTTCGGCAAGGACCTTGAACTGCAGAAACTTATCTACCTCGGATGGCCTATCGTCCGTCTCATCAACCGCTGGTTTACCATATATGTCTTCGACTGGCTCACCGCTCTCGGCATACCTATGGGTATTGTGATTATACTCATCACCCTTCTGCTGAAGGTCATAACATACCCGATGGTTAAGAAGAGCTATATGTCGTCAGCGAAGATGCGCGTGCTCAAACCGAAACTCGACGCCGCAACAAAGCAGTACGACAAGCCTGAAGACCAGATGCAGAAGCAGCAGGCGATGATGCAGATGTACTCGCAATATGGTGTCAGTCCGCTGTCTGGCTGTCTGCCAATGCTCATTCAGATGCCTATCTGGATTGCGATGTTCAACTTCGTGCCTAACGCCATACAGCTTCGTGGACAGTCGTTCCTCTGGATTGACGACCTCTCAACCTACGACCCAATCATCGAGTGGGGCACAAACATTTGGCTTATCGGCGACCATCTCTCACTGACTTGTATCCTTTTCTGCATAGGAAACCTTGCCTACTCTTGGATGACTATGCGCCAGCAGAAGGACCAGATGGTAGGACAACAGGCAGAGCAGATGAAGATGATGCAGTGGATGATGATGCTTATGCCGCTGATGTTCTTCTTTATGTTCAACGACTACTCTGCAGGACTCAACTTCTACTACTTCATCTCACTCTTCTTCTCTGCGGCAATTATGTGGGCGCTCCGCAAGACAACAAACGACGAGAAACTGCTTGCGAAACTCGAAGCACGAAAAGCAGAGATGAAGGCTAACCCAAAGAAAATGAGCGGTATGGCTAAGCGTCTCGCCGAGCTTCAGAAGCAGGCGGAAGAACTCCAGAAGCAGAAGCAGCAGAATTGGAAGCAGTAATTCCATTTTCTACAATCTTTAATGAACTTATTTGGGACTATGATTTGATAAAAGCTTGTTGTGGTTACTCCTTCTAAGTTCATTAGAAGATAAAAAAAACCAAATAGCTCATTAGAAAAAATCGTTTCAGACTTTCTCTAATGAACTATTTGGGTTGAATTGTCAGAATGTAAGCAAAACGTGCATAAGTCTGACACTTTGTAAAATTCGTAGCGTCGCAGAATCGCTTATATGAAACCAACTTGAGTTGGTCTCAAAATACTGCAATAATCATAAGAAATGCAATCGTCTCATTATGAGATGATTGCATTTTCTTTGTGCACAAACACCTGCAAAATCACTGTTTTTTGACTAAAAAAGCGCCCTTTTTCGAGCAAAATACCTATGACTTTCGATGCGTTTTGCTATGAGAAACGATTAAAGTTCGTGGGACTTTTATCACGTTTTCGTGGGAGTCTTCCCTGAAGCGTCTCTTTTCCGGCAAAATCTCCCTGCTTTTAACTCTAAATGATGCCAAATAATGTACAACGTAAAAATATCAAAGTGTAACCAAAAACGACATTTTAATGAACATTTGGATATAATCGAGATGTCGTTGCCTGATATCTTTATTGTCTTTTATTTCTAAGGCAATCTGGTCAAAAAGTCTCATGGTACGGCCATCAGGGTTCTTCAGCCTTTCCGCGTCGATGGTGAAGCCTTTGATAAGATACTCGGAAAGATGTTGTGTAGCCCATTGACGGAACTGTGTGCCCCGCACGCTCCGCACGCGGTAACCCACGGCAAGAATCATCTCTAAGGAGTAGTAGAGTATGTTGTACTGCTTGCCGTCAGTGGCAGTTGTAAAGTAATTCTTTACAACTGCCTCAGCATCCAACTCCCTTTCCCTCAGCACTTTGCCTATCAGCTGCCCGATATTCTGCTTTGAGGTGGCAAAAAGTTCCGCCATCTGGTTTTGGTTGAGCCAGACGTTGCCGTCGCGTGTCATCAGCGCCACTTTTGCGCGCCCGTCATCGGAGTTATAGATGACTATGTTGCTTTGCTCTTCCATTGTAAAACTACAATATGGGTGTTTACTCTTTTACTTCGTCTCTTTCGGCTCTATTATCCGATATTTGCCGGAGAGATGCATGAAGGCGAAGAGACGGAGGAAGCCGTCGTAGTAGGCGTCGAAGTAGCCGTCGGCGAAAGGTTCGTGCTTCGCTTCCCAGAACTTGCTGACAAAGAGACGAGCCGCGTCGGCGTCTGTGGTAGCAAGAGATATGGCAGCGAGAGTTCCCATAAGTCCGATGGAATGCCGCAGACGGCGGTGGTCAGGGTTGGTTCCTCCGAGGAGTATCTGCTGCACCTGTGTGCCGTCAACATTATACTGATCGACGTAAGTGTCAATGCCTTGTGAACGGAAGAATTCTTGAATGGTGCGGGCGTAGTTCTGCTGCCACTGCCTGTCGGCACATGCCCAGGAGTAGTCGAGAGCAATGTTCATAGGCACTCGCCATGAGTCGTAGCGGAAGGCGTCGCCGAGGATGCGACCGGTATGCATCAGCGTGCCGTCGTAGTTGTTGTAGTCAGGATTGAGGCCGGTCTTCTCATTGATGCTTTTGTGCAGATATTCGCGTGAAGCCTTGGCACACTCTCGCCAGAAGCCTGCCCTGCCGTCGTTGGCCCATCGCGCCCACACCTCGTAGAATGCTGGGAGGTGGTATGATGGGTCGGTGAACGTGCCTCCGTAGGCGTCGGGTGTGAAGGTGATGAGCTTGTGCTCCACATTGATGAATGGTGCTGCGTTGTCCATGCCTTGCTTCATCATGGAGCTGTTGAGTATGCGCTGCGCCTCAGCCAGATAGTTTATCTCGCCGTCGTTGCCCCATAGGTTTGATGCGAAGATGAGGGATGTGACATAGTAGAGCTCGCCGTCGGATGCTGGTCCTTCGGCGTTGCGCGTGCCATCGGTCTTGCAGCTCCACGCGAAGTAGCCCTCTCGCTCTCCGCTCTGGTGCTGCATATATTTCTTGCACCAGCGCCACAGACGGTCGAAGATATCTTTCTTGCCGAACTGTACGGCGGTCATCATGCCGTAGGACATTCCTTCAGTGCGTACGTCGTGGTTCTTGATGTCGGAAACATAGCCCATATCGTCGCCCACCTCGAAATACACCTTGTTTGGTCCTTCGAAGAGGTTGTAGTAACATTCCTGTACCTTGGCGTCGATGTCTTTCTGACTGTAGCCGAGTTCGGCGAGGAGGTTGCGGTAGTTGCCCGTGGCGAAGGCTCCCTCCTTCCAAGGTGCGGCACCAAAGGCGAGCCAGTCGATTTCTGTTTTTCCAGTGCTTGTTGTTTCCACGATGATGTTGTTTATTCCTGTTGCTGCGTTCTTGACTTGCTGTGTGACGTAGGTCCAGTCGGCTGACGGTTTAACCTTGATGGTGGCGATGAGTGTCTTGGGCGACTGATAGACCTTGATTGTTGCTCCTTTTGACGACTTGACCTTCACCTTGACTTCGTCGAGCCTGCTCCCGCTCGGCAAATCAAGCGAGCTTGTTTGCCCTCGC
>JABUUE010000028.1:19983-21522 GCA_021443335.1 Bacteroidaceae bacterium | reverse complement strand
GCCTGCTCCCGCTCGGCAAATCAAGCGAGCTTGTTTGCCCTCGCTCACCCGCAGCCTTGCCGAAATCGACATCGTTATAGACGACTGTTCCCTTGCCCTTTTCGATGATGGTCTTCCATCCCTCGAAGCAGTTGAGAGTGTCGATGTAGTCTATCCTTGCTTTTCCGGAAATCTCGCTGTAACGGTCAATCTGTATTTGTGAGCGAGCGTCGGTAATGCCTACGCCGCGCAGTGTGGGCTTGACGAGTTGGATTGTGCCGTCGTCGTTGAAGTGAACCTTGTCAACGCAGACGGAGCGGTTCTTGTCGAAGTTTGGTGAGTAGTCGTTGTGATGGTAGAAGAGATACCATTCGCCGTTGTATTCCACGAGCGAGTGATGGTTTGTCCAGCAACCGTTGCGCCATTCCTCCATGATAAGTCCCTTGTATTCGAACGGTCCGTAGGGACTGTCGCTCATAGCGTAGGCGAGGGTCTCCGTGTGGTTGTCTGACGGCTTGCCGTTGATGTCTGGCTCACCCTTCTTGCCGCGCACCCAGGGGTAAGTGAGGTAGTATTTGCCGTTGCGTGTGAAGGCGAAGGGACCTTCCTTGAAGCCTTCGGGGAGACCAGCATCGACAGCCACGCCGGTGCGTTTCATCTTTCTTCCCATAAACTCCACCTCTTGTACCTTTTCGTCGGGATGGATGCCGCTGAAGTCGTCTTTCAGTCGGGCGCACATCAGTCCGCCGCCACCCCAGTAGATGTACCAGTTGCCGTCGTAACCTTTGAGCACGCAAGGGTCGATGCCGTTGACGCCCTCAATGTTTCGCCACATCGGGAAATATGGTCCTTCGGGCTTGTTGGCTATTGCCACTCCCACGCCGAACCCCCTGCCGTTCTTTGGCTGTGCAGGGAAGAAGAAATAGTAGCGACCGTCTTTCTCCACACAGTCGGGCGCCCACATGGTGTAGGAGTCTGGCTGTACCCATGGCACCTTGTTTTGCGTTACAATAACGCCGTGGTCAGTCCAGTCGGTAAGGTTTTCCGAGGAGAATACGTGGTAGTCTTCCATGCAAAACCATTTACGTTGGATAAGGTCGGGCGTGCATGGCGGTATGTCGTGGGAAGGGTAGAGGTAAATCTTCCCGTTGAACACGCGGGCTGTAGGGTCAGCCGTAAACTGCCCCTTGATAATCGGATTCTGCGCCGATGCAGTGAGAACTGTTATGAATAGTAATAACAGGCCCCCCAGCCCCCTAAAGGGGGGGATGGCCTTGGCTTTGGCTTTGAACTTTGGCTTTAGCTCAGAGCTTTGGCTTTGAACTTTGTTTTTTGGCATTGTAAACATATAGCACTCTTTTTTGATTAATCTTGATAATATATTTTCTTGACGCGGTTGCTGATAGATGTTAGTATTTCGTAAGGAATGGTTCCGAGGGTGTCGGCGATGACGGTGACGGGGATGTTGCTGCCAAAAATCTCGACGCTGTCGCCCTCTTTGCAGTCGATGTCGGTAACGTCAATCATCGTAACATCCATGCAGATATTCCCAACATAGGC
>JABUUE010000028.1:0-16834 GCA_021443335.1 Bacteroidaceae bacterium | reverse complement strand
TAGAGATAGCCGCCACCACCAGCGCCTGCTAATTTGTAGCCAAGGCAAAGGTCGTCGATGAGGCTTGTTATCTGTTGTACGGCTGCGGGGTTTGTTCCTGCGTCAATAGCCTGATTTTGTTGCCACGTCTTACGGACAAGTCTTCCAACACGGTCGTAGTCAACACTTTGTATTGCCTCGTACATTTCGTGGGCGTGAGCATTCATGTGGCGCAATAGGGCGAGCTCGTCGCCTTGGTTGAGGAACATTCGTCGCACAATCTCACCGAGAATATTTTTTGCAATGCGTGTTATACCTGTATAATAAAGCAGGTGGCAAGGCTTGTAGTCTGGATGTTTGTAGATGTCGGTAGGAAGCCACAAGGTCTTTGGCGACTGGTTGAAACCGCGCTCTGTGGTGAGCAGTTTCACTCCTGAGAGAATGCCGCCGTACTGGTCTTGCCAGCCGCCGCCTGACGTGAGCAGTTGCTCGAGGACAAGTGTGCGCAAGCCAAGCTCGTTCTTGTCCCAATGCAGACCGCAGAAATCATTTAATGCACCGAGAACAGTTGCCGCAAGCATGCTGCTGGTGCCGAGACCGCTACCGGCGGGAATGGCTGATAGCAAGGTTACTTCAAGTCCGCAGCCGAAGGCTTCAAGCTGCTCTTTCAGCGAGTTGTGCTTTTCGCGACAGTGCTCAGGGATGAAGCCCGCCAACGCAAGTGCCGCCTTCGGAATTGAGAACGGAGAACCGACATGGTTATAGTCGGCAAGTTGCTCGTATGTCTCAACAAGTTCCGATGCGCCGAGGTCTATACTCCTTAATATAATATGTGGCTTTGCACAGGTCTTCACGTATGTCTGAATAGGCTGCTGACCGTTGAGCTCGATGGCGAAGTTTACAACAGCCCCACCTTCCATCAGGCAGTATGGAGGCGTGTCAGTCCAGCCACCAGCAATGTCTATGCGGACAGGAGAGCGGCCCCAAACAATCTGGTCGGGATGGACAGCGAGCTTTGGAATAACAGCCAAACCTGATGATGACGCCGTTTTCAATATTCCTTGTCGGAGAAGCTCGAAGGCTCTGTCAGAGAATATCTTAGCCTTTTTTCCGTCTTCCGCATTGTTTGTTTGCTCGTTATTAAGGCGATGCACCTCAGATCGGAACATTGCGTCGTGAATGCGTGTCAGCACAGGCGCATTCTCGCTTATCGGTTGTGGCAGCTCGATGCTATATTTGCTGAACTCTTTGGCTGCATCTTCAAGGTCTGTCTGATAGAAAACGCTGTGCTCATAGTTTTCCGCCACGGCGCTCCAGTCTTCTTTTCTAAAAATCTTTCTTTGTCGGTTCAGACGTAGGAGGTCGGCCTCATTGGAAATCTGTTCTGCCGAGAGCAAGCGATAGTCATCTTTCAGCATTTCGGCTATCTTTGGCAGATGTATGTCGATAGTTTCCTTGTTGTCTGATTGCTCGGAGAGTTCGGCTATTTTATCAAGCATAAACGCCAGGACTTTTCCTGCTGTTTCCACATCTGGACAGGCTGGGAACATAGGAGTGTTTTGCAGCGCGCCAGCAAACTTGTCGTTGAAACCGTAAGGCCGTACAACAAATTGGTCTTCGCCAACAGGCACTATGTCAATACATTGCCCTGGCTTCAGGCTCACTGCCCAATCGTTTTCAGGAACTCCGGTAACAATGTTCTCGGTCGTAAACTGCCAGTTCTTATTGATGTGTGAGTTTTCTATCCAGATATTTCTGTTAGCCTCTGTGAACTTTATCTCCGACTTTGTGTTTTGGTTGAATATTGACGGATGCGGCTTTCGTGAGTTATGCAGGATTTCCTCCTGATTTTTTGTCAGGTTTTGTATTTCGAGTGTTGAGGATATTATTTCGTGCGATGTGCCGAAATGGTAGAATTCTCCCCCAGGCAAAGGCAGTATAGCCACAGTCAGGTCGCTGAGGTCGCTATCGGGTGCTGTTGGGTTTGTGCCGAGGGCTGTGCCAAACTCGGAGTACATGTCGTATTCCTTAATGTTTCCGTCGCTGTCTGTTGATTTCTTGCAAAGTTTCTCGATTGCTCTGTCAGAGAAAATCCATATACCTATGTCGGTGAGATAGAAATGGTCTTTCAGCAGAAGGGATAGAGTTTCTGTTGATGGTTTTTGCAGCATACACTCCAATACTGCTGGCGTTTCGCGTTTCATCACGAACACTCCGTGGTCTTTGGCAATCTCTGGGCCAAGCCAAAGTCCGTAGCAAACCACGTCAACATCTGGTATTGGCTGCAACTGTTTTGTGGCGCGGATATAGACATCGCCAGATACAACCATCGTGTTGAGATTTGCCGGAGTCTGGCTCATAATCTCTTCGTATAGTGGAAGTTGCAAGTCAAGAAGTGTCTGCGACAGCTTCTGCCCACGTTCCCAACGGAACACGGGTATCGGCGTCAGTATTTTTCCCGAAGGAGCGTAAGCTGGCAGGCGGCGTGACTGTCCGCCGGCATGGAGAATAATCCTTTTCCCACTTGTTGCTTCTTCGCCAGACTGTTTAAGCACCCATGCTGTTCCTCCGCCAGAGCCGAGTTTCTGACCTATCGGGTCGTTGGTGCAAAACCACTCATCGTGTGGCAGTCTGGTTATGTCGTGAAAACAGTTTACGAGGTTTGGTGGTAATGAAAGCAGTTTTTTCATAATCAAGGATGGACTTTATGAGTCATCTATTTATTTGAGATAGGTAAGTGGTCAAAATTAGTTTGTTCACTTACTTAGGGTTTCTGAATTATTTTCCCGCCTTGAAACTTACGGAAACAGCTTTTCCCGAATAGGTTACAGGCTTGCTTGTACCATCGGGAAGTTTTATTGTGAATGTGCGTGTTGCTGGCATCTTGGGGAATGAGCCTTTGCGGTCGTGGATGTACAGCGTTTTGTCATTTTCGTTCCAAGAGAAAGGTATTTCCGAGAAGGCGTTGTTTTGATATGATAGCGTTGTGCCGTCATCTTCATAGAGAACAAACTTGCAGTTCTTTCCGGGAAAGACTCTGATGGTCATTGACTTGGCGTTGGCGACATCTGCTGTTGACTTTGTGTTGTCGTCAACATTGTTCCAAGGTATTATGCTGCCTGAATGAGCATATACGTGAATATCATCATCAATGCGCGTCCAAGAGCCTTGTGATGAGATTGAGCTTGTTGTTTCGGGCAGATAAACTTGTTGTGTGGCAATGTCATCTTGTGTTGCAGGGCATACGAGAATAGCATTTCCGAGCATATATTCCGTGCGCTGCAGCAAAGATTTCTCATCGTTAGGGAAATCGAATACGAGTGGGCGCATCAATGTGCCTCCGTTTTTTGTTACCTTGGCTGCCTCACTATATATATATGAGAAGAGGTTGTAGCGCTTGCGTATAGCCTTGACAAATGCCGCATAAGTCTTGTCGCTGTAACGCCATGGTTCTGTCTGGCTCATATATCCGTGAACACGCATCACTGGCAGATAGACTGAGTTTTGAATCCATCGTATCATTCGTTTCTGATAACCTTCGTCGTTGTATTGGTTGCCAGGACGGAAGAAGCCACCGGCATCGTATGTCCACCAAGGAACACCGCAAGCCATTTGCCCGAGTCCACCGGCAATCTGACATTCAAGTGTGGTGTAGTCGTTGCCTATATCGCCGCTCCATGTCAGCACGCCGAAACGCTGTATTCCCGGTGATGCGCTGCGAGTCATAATCATAGGGCGTTCGTTGGGACGAGCTTTCAGCAGACCATTGTAAACAACATCGTTAACGGCAAATGGGAAAATGTTCCGAACAGCATTTCCTGACAGTGCGCCTTTGTCAACCATACGACCTGCAAGGTCATCGTTTTCAGGCTCTGTCGCATCTTGCCACCAAGCGTCGATGCCTGTTGGGAGGAGGTTGGCGCTGTAAGCTTGCCAATAGTCGTTGCCCGCCTCTTTGTTGAAGAAATCCACCCAATCAGTGTTCGGGATGTAGTTTCCCTTTTGCTCCATTTCTTTTCCGAGCACGCTGTTCTTGTCAATCTTAGCCCAAACGGAAAGCATCAGTTTTATGTCTTGCTTGTGAAGACTGTCGGTCATAAGCTTCGGGGTAGGGTAGCTGTCAGAATCAAACTTCATGGCGTTCCATCCGTTCTTGCCCCACCATTGCCAGTCTTGAACGATGATGTCGAGTGGTATGTTGCGTTTTCTGAATTCCGCCGCATTGCTAAGCACATCGTCTTGTGAGACATATCTCTCGCGGCAATGAACATAACCGAAGGCCCAACGCGGCATCATAGGCACTTCGCCCGTAAGTTTGCGGTAAGTGGCAATTATCTGGTCGGCTGTGCCAGTAAAGATGGTGTAGTCAAGTGTCTGGGCAACAGGCGATGAGAATGTTGTGCGGTCGTTGCGTGAAAGACGGTAATGGATTGAAGGCTTGTCGTTTTTCTCGCCTCTTACAGTAACTTTATGCTCTCCCTTTGACAGTTTTGCGAGCATTGCTGTCGTTGGTGGAAGCCAGAGGTTGTTGGCTTCAAACAGAACCTTTCCGTCAATTTCAATATAATGACGGCGCGCCATGCTCTGCCCCACATCGAGAAGTATAGAGTAAATGCCATCTTCGGGAATGTTCATCGTGGCGGAGAAAGTCTGGTATTGACGTTCTTCGCGCTTGTTGCCGTTAGTGCCTGTTGTGTTTACGGTTACTGTCTCGCCCGCATCGCCTTCTTTGGAAAGGGTTATGTGATTGTCGGCGGGATTGAAGTCGGTCATTCCACAGTTGTTCCACAAGATGCCGTAACCTTTGTTAGAGATTATCATTGGCAGAGCAATCTGTGTGTTCACTTGGGTAAGTCGGCGAGTAAGACCTTTGACATTGAGGTTGCCGTCTTGAAACTGTCCTGTTCCAAACTGGTAGTCGTCTGCGGGTGTTGAGAATTGTTGTGCCACCTGCCACGCGGCTGTTCCGTTGTCTGTTACCTTATTAAGCGTTCTTCCGTTGGGAACTTCACTGAGAATAATCTTCCCTTTTGAGTTTAGGAATGTCAGCACTTCGGCCTTTTTGTCATAGGAAAAGGATATTGATGGTTTTTTCTGAGCGGTCTCAGACTTCATGGTGTTAGTATAGAACGAGGCAGGTTCTGCCTTGTGACCGACGGGTAGCACGCGGACGCGGACAGCGTTATCACTGACAACTTGTACGCTCAGCGTGTCGCCGTTGCGCATGATGTATCGTTTTGCTGTTGTGTCTTTAGCATTACATATATTACATGCTATGACACAGAGCAAAATTGTAATAATTCTAATCTTTTTCATTCCCAATCTATCTTGCATTTTATGGTTTGTAGTTCGTTAATCTTGTCTATTATTTTCTGGGTGACAAACACCTTCTTAGCGCCGCTTTGCAGTTTCAAAGGCTTGCTGTAGCCGGCTGTTTTTATCTCCATCTTCAAGTCCTTCTGACCGGGATTTCTTTCAACGATGCTTATCAGTTCGGCGATGTCCATCTCATCAATGTTGTCTGCTTCAATTTGTATGGTCAGGCCTTTCAACTGCTCTTCAAGAACGTTGCCGAGTTGTTTTATCTCGTGTGGTCGGAAGGTTAATTCCTCATTGTATTTGTTACGCTTCTCCACTTTGCCGCGGATGAATATTGTGGAGCCGATAGTCAGTATTCCTGCGTTGTCTGTCCATGCTTTGTCCATCAGGAAAATCTCTCCTGAGCCCGAATAGTCTTCTATTACAACAACACCATAAGGCACATTCCCCTTCTTTGTGTAGCCTGTTCTTACATTTGTTATCAGGCCGCCCAAGAGGTTCTCTTGTTTTGTTTTAAGTTTATTTATGTCTGCGATGTCAGTGCACAGCGTGTTGCAGTAGCTTGTGAGCACAGCATTGAACTCGTCTAATGGATGGGCGGAGAGGTAGATGCCTATGTATTTGCGCTCAATGTTGAGCTTTTCAATATGGCTCATTTCCATGTATTCCGGGAACTTCGGATTCGGAATATCCACCTCTTCAAACGCTCCGAAGAGTGAGTTTTGTGCAGAGTTTTTTTCCGCTTGGAATAGTTGTCCGAACCTTACAAGGGTGTCAAGGAATCCGGGAACAAGGTATTGCTCGCGTGGCAAACCAAAACTGTCAAATCCGCCGCTATATGCCAATGCTTCAAGGCATTTGCGGTTGACAGAAGAAAGGTTAACGCGCTTTACGACGTCGAAGATATCTTTGTAAGGTCCGTTGTCCTCACGCTCGCGTACAAGCTCATCGGCAGTTCCTGTTCCTAACCCGCTTATGGCGGCGAAACCGAAGCGGATATTGCCGTGGCTGTCAGGAGTGAAGAACTGACGCGACTCGTTGATGTCAGGCCCGAAGGTGTTGATGCCCATAGCCTTGCATTCGTCCATGAGTTTTGTGATGTCAGAGATGTTGGCATAGCTTCGCGTCATTACCGCCGACATATATTCTGCCGGATAGTGGGCTTTCAGGTAAGCCGTTTGATATGCCACCCAAGAATAGCAGGTCGCATGACTCTTGTTGAATGCGTATGATGCAAACTTCTCCCAGTCAGTCCATATTTTCTCAAGTATTTTCGGGTCGTGTCCGTTCTTCTCACCGCCGGAAATGAACTTAGGCTTCATCGCGTCAACAATGTCCTTCTTCTTCTTTCCCATAGCTTTACGCAGTGCATCGCTCTCGCCTCGGGTGAAGTCGGCAAGTTGTCTTGAAAGGAGCATCACCTGCTCTTGATACACCGTTATGCCGTAAGTGTCTTTCAGGTATTTCTCCATGCAAGGAATGTCGTACTCCACAAGGCTCGGGTCGTGCTTGCGTTTAATGAAATCCGGGATATAGTCCATTGGTCCAGGACGATACAGAGCGTTCATCGCAATGAGGTCTTCGAAGACTGTCGGATGCAACTCTCGGAGGTATTTCTGCATGCCCGCCGACTCAAACTGGAACGTTCCTACGGTGCGACCTTCTTGGTAGAGCTTGTATGTCAGTTCATCGTCGATTGGAATATTGTCAAGGTCAATCTCTTCACCTGTCGTCAGTCGCACATTGTTAAGACATTCCTTCATGATTGACAAGGTCTTCAGACCGAGGAAGTCCATCTTGATAAGGCCTGTTGACTCTATGACATGACCGTCGTATTGCGTGCAGCGGAGTTTGTGGCCAGGATTGTCTTTGTCTTCTGCAACAGATACAGGAACCCAGTTGCTGATAGGGTCACGACAAATGATAAAGCCGCAGGCGTGTATGCCGGTGCCTCGGACAGTGCCTTCAAGCATCTGTGCATAGCGCATGGTGTTGCTCATCTTCGGGTCAGCACTGGCGCAAGCGTTGCGTAATGCTTCTACTGACTTGATGGCGTTTGGCAGGTTCATCTTCAAGCTGTCGGGCAGACGGTCGGGAATTTCCTTGCAAAGTCGGTTCGTTACGTCGAGTGGCAGCTTCTCCACGCGGGCAACATCCTTGATAGAGTTCTTGGTTGCCATTGTGGAGTAGGTTATGATGTGGGCACAGTTGGCGTGCCCGTATTTGTTCTCCACCCATTCAAGCACACGTCCGCGACCATCATCGTCAAAGTCGGTATCAATATCGGGCAAGGAGATACGATCAGGATTGAGGAAACGCTCAAACAGAAGGTCGTATTTCATTGGGTCTATCTTGGTGATGCCCAAACAGTAGGCTACCACAGAGCCTGCCGCAGAGCCACGACCGGGACCAACCATCACATCCAAGTCTTTCTGAGCGGAATTGATGAAATCCTGTACAATGAGGAAGTATCCCGGAAATCCCATCGTCTTCATGATGTGGAGTTCAAAGCGGATGCGGTCATCCACTTCTTTCGCATTTATTTCAGTGGGTTTTGCTTCTGGTGGCAGCTCGATGCCCAAGGCTTGGTATTCTGGCAGCTCCATCAGCTGCGGATATAGTGGAATTGCGCCTTGCATGGCAAGGAGTTTCAGATAGTCGGCTTCAAACTTTATGCGATAAAGCTTGTCAATACCTCCAAGTTTTGCAATCTTCTTTTCTCCCTCTTCGCGTGGCATCGGATTTTCGCCGTTCTCGTCAGATGTGAATTCGTCGAAAAGCATCTCTGGGGAAATCTTCTCGCGCCATTGTTCTTCTGTTCCGAAATCCTCTGGTATAGGATAGAAAGGCATGATTGGCGCGTGCTCAATGTCATAGAATTCAACCTTGTCAAGAATTTCAGTTGTGTTGGAAAGGGCTTCTGGCACGTCTGCGAATATCTCGTTCATCTCCTCCTTTGTCTTGAACCATTCCTGCTTTGAATAGAGCATACGGTTAGGGTCGTCAAGGTCTTTTCCTGTTGAGAGGCAGAGAAGATGGTCGTGAGCTTCCGCATTGTCCTCGTCAACGAAGTGAACATCGTTTGTGCAGACGAGTTTCACTCCGTATTCTTTTGCTAATTTTATGAGCTCTTCGTTGGCTGTTTGTTGAAGCTCAAAGGTCTCGCGGTTGGCTCTTATCGTAGGATTCTTCACCTCATGTCGTTGCAGTTCAAGGTAATAGTCTTCGCCCCAGATGTTCTTGTGCCATTCAATAGCCTTTCTCGCTCCTTCAATGTCGCCTCGGAGTATTTTCGCCGGCACCTCTCCTGCGATACATGCCGAGCAGAGAATCAGTCCCTCGTGGTATTTCTCTAACTGCTCGTGGTCTGTGCGCGGACGGCCATAGAAGCCGTCAACCCATGAATCGGAAACGAGTTGTATGAGGTTCTTGTAGCCGTTGTAGTTCTTAGCCAAGACAATAAGGTGGTAGCCACCGCGGTCTTCCGGGTGCATCTTGTCTTGGTTCATGTTTTTCATACCTCGTCTGGCGACATACATCTCGCAGCCGAAGATAGGCTTGAAAGGCTCTTTGCCTTCTTTTTTTCTGCCTTTGTTTACGCTGTTGCACTCGTCAAAGAGCTCTTTGATGCCGAACATATCGCCGTGGTCAGTCACCGCTATTCCGCGCATGTCGTTGTCGATGGCTTTCTTGACAAGTTTCTTTACTGAGGCTTGTCCGTCAAGTATGGAGTAATATGTGTGTACGTGAAGATGAATAAAGTCTTGCATGGTAATTGCTGTTTTGAGCGCAAAATTAGGGTATTTTTTTCTATTAGAGAAATATTTTCCTTGTTATTTTTGCACATTAAAAAAGAAAGCCTTACCTTTGCGCCCGGAAACAAAAAAGATTGGTTAACTGCCGTAACCAATCTAAACAAATTATCTTACTTAACCAATGGACGATTATTACGCGGAAAACTTTACTGTTTAATGCGTGAGGCAATGGCTTTTCTCAGGCTTTGCTTCGCGTAGTATCTTTTTCCCAAAACGAAACAAGGCCTTATGAGAACTTATTGGAACTACCAGGGAGGACTTAAAGTCATACCTGAATGGGAACCTAAATGCTGGGTTCAACTGACTTGTCCGACAGAGGACGACCGTGATTATGTAGAGCAGAAATTCAATATTCCTGACTATTTTATCGCCGATATCTCAGATACCGATGAGCGTGCCCGCTATGAATACGACGATGGCTGGATGCTCATTATTCTCCGTATTCCTTTTGTTCGTGAGGTTCGTTCCCGAACTCCTTACACCACAATCCCGTTAGGTATCATACACAAGCGTGATGTCACCATAACTGTGTGCTTCCACGAGACAAATATGATGATTGATTTCGTGAGTTTCCAGCAGAAGCGAGGTGTTGGCTTCACGGACTTTGTCGATATGACATTCCGTATCTTCCTGTCGAGTGCGGTGTGGTACTTGAAGCGTCTGAAGCAGATTAATACGCTCATAGACCAGGCGAAGAAGAATCTTGACCAGAATGTCAACAATGCCTCGCTCATCGGATTGTCGCGCTTGCAAGACTCTCTGACTTATTTTGCCACCTCCATCAGAGGCAATGAGAATCTTCTCGCAAAACTGAAGTTCAAACTGCAGATAGACGAACTTGACGCCGACCTCATAGAAGATGTCAACATCGAGATGTCGCAGGCAAAAGAGACGACGGCAATCTATTCAAACATCCTTGAAAGTACGATGGATACTTACCAGAGTATCATCAACAATAATATGAACACAGTGATGCGTACGCTGACTTCTGTGTCCATAATCCTCATGCTCCCGACATTTATCGCGTCACTTTTCGGCATGAATGTCAAGAATGGCATGGAAGAAGAACCTTGGGGCTTTATTTTAGCATTGCTTATATCTGTAGTGGTGTCCGCCGGAACAGTGTGGGTGTTTAAGACAAAAAGGCTGATATAATTTAAGTAGTAAGTATAAAGTAGAAAGTACTAAGTATGATTACCAGCTTAAAGGCAGAGAAGAAACCTACAAAGCTAATCATACTTAGTACTTTCTACTTAGTACTTACTACTTGGAAATCTTACGATTTACGCGTCAATGTTCGCGTATGTTGCGTTTGCCTCGATGAATGCGCGGCGTGGCTCAACATCGTCGCCCATGAGCATTGAGAATATCTCGTCGGCAGCGGCAGCGTCTTCTATTGTCACTTGCTTGAGCACGCGTGTTGCTGGGTCCATTGTCGTCTCCCAAAGTTGCTCGGCATTCATTTCGCCAAGACCTTTGTAGCGCTGTGTGTGGAGCGATTTTGTGTCCTCCTCACCGCCAGCATATTTCTCAATGAAGTTGAGACGCGCCTGCTCGGTGTAGCAGTATTCCTTGATTTTGTTCTTCCATGTGCAGAGATAGAGTGGAGGAGTGGCAATGTAAAGGTGGCCTTCACGAATCAGTTCTGGCATATAGCGGAAGAAAAGAGTCATGATGAGCGTTGCGATGTGAGAGCCATCGACGTCGGCATCGGTCATGATTATTATCTTGTCGTAGCGCAGTTTCTCAATGTTTGCTGCCTGTCCGTCTTCTTCGTCAACGCCGAAGCGCACGCCGATAGACTGGATGATGTTCATTACAGACTCTGACTCAAACACCTTGTGGCGCATCACCTTCTCCACATTCAGTATCTTACCGCGGAGAGGAAGTATTGCCTGCGTGTAGCGGTCGCGGCCTTGTTTTGCAGAACCGCCCGCAGAGTCTCCCTCGACAATGAATATCTCACAGCTCTTCGGGTCTTTGTTTGAGCAGTCGGCAAGCTTTCCTGGCAGACCGACACTTGTGAATGCGCTCTGACGCTGTACGCTCTTTCTGGCGCGCTCTGCTGCTTGGCGCGCTGCGGCAGCAAGGATGAACTTGTCGCAGATAGCCTCTGCCTGAACAGGATGCTCCTCGAGGTAGTAGGCAAGAGCCTCGCTGACGGCTTGATAAACGGCTGGACGAACCTCGGAGTTACCGAGTTTGGTCTTTGTCTGTCCTTCAAACTGTGGCTCGGCAACCTTTATGGAGATTATTGCTGTAAGACCTTCGCGGAAGTCGTCAATCTTTATCTCCACCTTCGCCTTCTCCATCTTCTTCGCTATCTTCTGGTTGTTCTCAGCGTATTTTTTGAGAGTGTTGCAGAGAGCGTTGCGGAAACCTACGAGATGTGTTCCACCTTCATAGGTGTTGATGTTGTTCACGTAAGAATGGATGTGCTCTGTATAGTCGCGGTTGTATGTGAAAGCCACGTCAACAGGTATGCCCTGACTCTCTGTCTTTATGCAGATAGTCTCGAAGTCTTCTGTCAGCTTCTGGCGATGTTTGTCAACATAAGCCACAAATTCCTTCAGACCTTCCTTGGCATGGAACGACTGCTTGCGGATTTTTCCCTCCTCGTCGGGACGCATATCAGTGAGGTTGATGGTGATGCCTGCGTTGAGGTATGCCAATTCGCGCATACGGTTCGCTACGATGTCCCACTTGTATGTTGTCGTAGTGAATATCTCTGGGTCTGGCCAGAACTGCTGGCGTGTGCCGCGTTTGTCGGTTTTGCCTACCACTTCCACAGAGTACAGCGGCTTGCCCTTATGGTATTCCTGCTGATAGATGCGGCCGTCGCGATAGACCTGTGAAATCATCTTGTATGAGAGGGCGTTCACGCAACTCACACCCACGCCATGCAGACCGCCTGAAACCTTGTATGAACCTTTGTCAAACTTACCGCCGGCATGCAGCACGGTCATTACAACCTCAAGAGCCGACTTGTGCAGTTTCGGATGCTCATCGACAGGGATACCACGACCGTTGTCCTGAACTGTTATGGAGTTGTCCTCGTTTATTGTTACGTCAATGTCAGTACAGTAGCCTGCCATTGCCTCGTCGATGGAGTTATCTACCGTCTCGTTTACGAGGTGGTGCAAACCTTTTTCTGAGATGTCGCCTATGTACATGGCAGGACGCTTACGCACTGCCTCAAGGCCTTCAAGAACCTGAATACTCGCGCCAGTATAGTTTTTTGCTTCTGGATTTTGATTTTGTTCCATTATGTGTTCTTTCTTTTTCTTTTTTGCCCAATTCTAAGTGGGGTGGAAAATATCTTCATAAAATCGTTGCAAAGTTACGAAAAAGCGAGCGAAATACAAAATAAATTTACATTTATTTTTATTTCCGAGCGAAAGTAACTTCGACTAATGGTCAAAGTTACGAAAAAGCGAAGACAATAGCAAGAAAAAGCGAAAGAAATTTCGCATTAACTGAAAGAAATTATCGTAATTTAACGTTATATTTTTACTCAACGCGAGTATCATGGGATTTTAACCCCCAAAGGTTCTTTGCAAGCAAAGCGGCAGAGCCGAGCGCATTAGAATTTTGAAGTATTACAAAGGCGGGAACTGTAAATCAGTTCCCGCCTTATAGCTAAAAATCATCCAGAATGTTGATTTCTTCTTCTTCAGGCTTCTTGACGCCAATGGTTATTTTCGCCTTGACGATACAGGCGTTCTTGAATCCCATCTTTACCAAGTTTCTTTTCATGGACTCTGCCTCTTTGTGTGTGCGGAAATCGCCACAGCGTGTTTGCCAGCGTGGTGAGTTGAAATGCACATATATCGGCAGTCCGGGATATCTCTTCTTGATTTTGTAACAGGCGTCTTCGGCCCTTTCTCGGTCCACGCGCTTGTTTCCGCCGTTATACACCTGCACACGCCAGCCTTTTTCCTTGCTTTCGCCACGCATTATCTTCGGTCCGCTGATGCCGTCGTCCTCGGTAAAGTCAACAGTACGCGTTTTGATGCGCTCTGCGATAGGGTCGCCGTTTTCGTCAAGTTTGGGCTTTTTGTACGACCGTGAGTAGTCGGTCTTTGCTTGTGTTCGCGGCTCTTCTGTCGTTGTTGCTCCTGAGGTTGTCTTTTCTTCAGTGGATGTGGCAGTGCTTGCCTTGGGGGCAGTGCTCGCTTTGGGAGTTTGGGCGGCCTTGGACTCGTCCTTGCGCTCGGCGTTACGTCCCGAATTGTTGACCAAATCGGTTATTGCCGACGACTGTGTCACCGTTACCGACCCTTTCTTCCCGTTGGAATTCTGGGCGGCAACTGTCAGTGAAAGACACAGGAGGAGTATTATGGCGGAAAACCTGTTCATGTTTCAAGTACTTGGTACTTACTAATGCGTGGTTTATTTCCAAGCGTCGATGATGCCCTGGAAATCAGCTGCCTTGAGTGAAGCGCCACCAATAAGACCGCCGTCAATGTCAGGCTTTGCGAAGAGTTCAGGAGCGTTTGAAGCCTTGCAAGAGCCACCGTAGAGGATAGAGGTGTTGTCGGCTACTTCCTGTCCGTACTTCTCAGCGACGATAGAGCGGATGTAGGCGTGGATTTCCTCTGCCTGGTCTGATGTTGCGGTCTTGCCTGTACCGATAGCCCAGATTGGCTCGTAAGCGATGACAATGTTTGCGAACTCTTCTGCTGAAAGGTTGAATACGCTGCCTTCAAGCTCTGCCTTTACAACTTCGTTCTGCTTGTTAGCCTCACGCTCTTCGAGAGTCTCACCGATGCAGAAGATTACCTTCAGACCGTTCTTGAGTGCGAGAAGAGTCTTCTCCTTCAGAGTCTCATAGCTCTCCTTGTAATACTCGCGACGCTCTGAGTGGCCGAGGATTACATACTGTGCGCCTGTTGACTTAACCATTTCAGCAGATACCTCACCAGTGTAAGCACCCTTCTCCTTGTCTGCGCAGTTCTCAGCACCAAGGCTAACGAGCTCTGAGTCAAGAACGTTGGCTACAGATGCGAGGTGGATGAAAGGAGTACAGATGATTACCTCACAGTTAGGCTTCTGAGCCTTCTGGTTGTTCATTACTTCGGTAGCGAGAGCTACACCATCCTGCAGGTTCATGTTCATTTTCCAGTTGCCTGCTACAATCTTTTTTCTCATTGTTTAACTATTTATTGATTTATGAAATGTTGTCGGCTGTTCGGGTTTCGCAAGCGAAACTTGAATCATTTGAATCATTTGAATCATTTGCGAAGCTTCTTCCTTTTGTCCTTCAATGTCTTTACCAAGGCATAGAGTCCTGCTATCAGCCTGTCGAAGAATGTCAGGATGAGCAGCGGGATGATGTACCAGAACAGGGCTTTTCCCATTGTTTTGTGATTCTCATCCCAGGCGATGCTACCGTATTCTGTCCTGTCGAGCGCTTGCGATTGCTCGTCAAGGCCTGGCAGACTGTTGTGACTCCACTTCTCGTATATCGTGCCGTTCTTGAGCAGTACAAGTCCTGGCGAAGAGCGCACGATGGTCTTCAGCGTTGTCTCGTCAGTGTTGGCAAACTGGTATTCCGCTCCAGTGACATCTATCCAGTTTTCTATTGCCTCTTGGTTGCTCGCCGTCAGGCAGAGGAAGCGGTAGCCGTTGCGTTTTGCGTATTCCGCAAGTATGTTTATCTCGCCAAACTGCGACTCGTCGGCTGTCTCAAGATGAGGCGCGATAAGCAGGAACGAATATTCCTTGTCCGACAGGATATCTTCAGTGATATCGTCGCCGTCATATATTATGCTGAAGTCGTGTATTGGCGGCACATAACCTTCACTTATCTGCTCCGTCTTTGAGTCGATGAATGTCCATGTGGAGTCAGGAATGTCGTCCATTGTGAACTCCTTGCGCTGTCCGTCCTTCTCGTACAGGAGTGTTGTCTTGAACTGTGGTTGTTCCTTTCCTGCGGGAATTTCCATCGCGTCAGGTATGTTGGTGCCTACACTGTAAGGACGGAAATCAATGAGCGGCAGGTCGTACAGGCAATAGACGCTTATGGCGAAGATGTAAAGGGCAGAGAAGTTTGCCACAATCCATTGGTTGGGCTTGCTTATAAGCCTTGGCATTATCAGAGGCTTTACAGCAAGAGGTATTGTCATCGCGAGCAGTGCGATGTTTTTCAGCAGTGTCTGTCCGTTAGTCAGTACTACCGCATCGCCAAAACACCCGCAGTCGCTCACCGGATTGTCGAAGTAAATCCACACTGTAATGCCCGTCATCAGCAGCATGAACAGCCATGCTATGTTTGATGATAATCTTCTGTTGATGGCGAACAGGATATGTATGCCGAGTATGAATTCAAATGCTGCAATAGCTACCGCGGCTATCAGTGATCCCCAATCGTGGAAGAAACCTGTGTTGTAAGCATCGGTTATCGCTGCCACATAGTCCTGTATCTTGTACTGGAAACCGATAGGGTCAACAGCCTTGACAAAGCCGGAGAAGATGAATGTCAGTGAGACAATGAGGCGGCAGATGTTAACTAAAATTCGTGCAACAACACTTTTTGCCATGTGCGATGAGGTTTGGTTTATTCAGTCAACTTGATGATTCCAAATACGGAGTAGTTGATGATGTCCATATAGTTGGCGTCTATGCCTTCGCTAACGATGGTCTTGCCGTCAGAGTCTTCAATCTCCTTGATGCGCTGCAGTTTTGTGAGTATCAGGTCGGTGTAGCTGCTTACCCTCATGCCTCGCCACGCCTCGTCGTAGTCGTGATTCTTGCGAATCATCAGATTGAGCGTCTCTTCCGCATAGCTGTCGTAAAGAGCAAGAGCCTGCTCAGCGGTTATGTCAACCTCGTCAACAAATCCCTTGTCCAGTTGTATGAGTCCGACAATGCCGTAGTTTACCAATGCGATGAATTCCGGCAGTATTCCCTCGTCAACGAGTGCCACCTTCTTTATCTCAAGACTGCGTATTCTTTTTGCCTTGATGAACAGCTGGTCTGTGAGCGATGAGGCCCTAAGTATGCGCCAGGAAGCACCGTAATCCTGCAACTTCTTTGAGAAGATGTTGCGGCAGTTTGCAAGTGCCTGACGGAACTGTTGTGATGTATGTTCTAATGATTGCTCCATAATCGGCGGCAAATTTAAGAAAAATATTTTATTTTTCACCTACTCTTGTTGAAAAATGTCAAAAAAACATTTCTACGCCATTTTTCTTGCGTTGATAAGCTGTGGGAAAAGTCGCTTTTTGCGTAAATTTGCAAAGACAACAAGGCTCCGTAGCTTAGCTGAATAGAGCGCAGGATTCCGGTTCCTGAGGTCGCGGGTTTGAATCCCGCCGGAGTCACACGATGAAGGTTCTAAGTACAAAGTGTTAATTTTAAGTATTAAGTTCTAAGTACAAAGTTCTAAGTATGATTACCCACTTAATGGCAGAATAGGAACCTCAAAAGCAAATCATACTTAGTACTTTCCTACTTTGTACTTAGTACTTAAAAAGGTAATCATACTTTGTACTTTCCTACTTTGTACTTAGTACTTAAAAAGGTAATCATACTTTGTACTTCCTACTTTGTGCTTAGTACTTAAAAATCCCAACCGGCTATGAAAAGAATTCTCTTGGCTTTTTTCTCCATTCTTTCTCTCTGCTCATTTGCGCAGAAGCCGATCAAGACCATCACTTATCCAGCATACAACACTTGCGACGGCTCAATAGCCATCAACAAGGTGGAACTGTTCAAGA
>JABUUE010000027.1:33168-35684 GCA_021443335.1 Bacteroidaceae bacterium | reverse complement strand
CTAATCTACTCAATAAAAACTCTCAAAAATGCCTCAAGCTAATTTATAGAACCCACCTTTACAATAACCTTCTTACCGCCCTTGATAACAAGTCCGCGGTAGTTGGCAGATACTTTCTGACCGCTAAGGTTATATATTGTGTCAGACAGTTTCCATGTGTCGGAAGCATCGGCGTTGTGCGAGCTGATGCCTGTTGAGCTTGACAGGGTAACAGGTTCTGATACGTCTGAGAGTGCGCCGTACTCGTTTACTGACTGTACGGTTACCACATCGCCATCTTTGCCGGTGTATATTGGCTCTGTAGGGAATGCCACAGCCTTGCCGTTTACGGTAACAACATAGCAGATAGCGTACTCGTCGGCTTCCCATGAAGCGACATTTCCGTTGGCAGAAACATCTGGTGTAGCGGTCTTCTCAACTATTGGCAGCGGGTTCCAGTAGCCAGTAGCACTAATGGTCTTGTCGCCAGCCATAACGTTGGTTACAGTGTATTCAGCCACTTCCTCAGCGGTGAGGTAGTTCTTAGCCTTGCCTGTAATCTTCTGTCCATCCTCTATGTAATAGTAGGTGTCGATAGACTCCTCAGAGAGCTTGTTGCCGTTCTTGTCCCAGATGTCATAGACAGCCCAGAGCACTGGCAGTCCGCCCATCGTCTCGTACCAGTAGCCAGCATAAGGAGTGAGCTCCATCTGCGTGTGGAGGAAGACGGTTTTTGGCGAGTTGTGCCATGGACGACCGAGATAAACCTGCCACTTTGCCGGGTCGCTTGCATAGTCGGTGGTGATGACGGTGTTGTTGAAGACATAACCCCAGCGCACATTCTGTGAGTGGTTTGGCGCAACGATATAGCCGCCCTTGTCGCGGTTGATGTTCAGTCGGCAGCCCTCGAACCAAACATCTGATGAGCCGTAGATGAAATCGACAGCGCCCTCGATGGTTGATTTATGAATGAACGTGCGGTTGAAGTCGCCTCCGTTGTAGTAAGTGTCCTGGTAAGAGCGGATGTTGCAGTTGTTGAACGCTGCGCGGTCGGCTGACACATTTGCTGCGAGAGCCTGCGGACCAGCGAGCTTCAGCTTCGTCCAGTTTTCGTTGTCGAGGGTTACGTTCTCCATGTAGAAGTCGGTTCCATTAGCCTGCACCTCGAGTGTTGCGCCTGCATTGATGTGATACCATGGACGAGAGCCGTCGCCGAGTTGACCGTCAAGACGGTCGGAAGCGATAGTAACCTTGTCAACAGCCTGACCAATGAGGTGGATGTTTGGCTTGTTGACATTGATAATCTTGCAGTCGTCATACTGGCTCTTGCCGCCCTCGATTGTCACCTTTGTGCCGTCCTTCATGATGAAGCCGTAGGAGTCGGCGAAGGTTTGGTTAGGGTCGCTGTAGTATCCTTCCTTAATATATATAAGGTAAGGCTTCTCGTTTGCGGAAGGAGCGTCGTTGATGGCATCCTGAATCTTCTTGTATTGTGCCGGCATATCGGCTGTAGCCTCTATCTTGTCAGCATCCAACGAAGCGTCAACGATGGCGTTGAATGTGCGTGCCTCCGGCTTATGGCGGTCCATCACGGTGAAGGTGAGTGTGACGCCCTCGGCAGTGTTGCCCGACTTGTCCTGAACATATCCTGCAGGCATTGTGAAGGTGTAAGTCTTGCCGTAGTCGAGACCAACATACTGGAAGTTTACGGAACGTGAGTTCCATGTAGGCGTGATAGTCTCACCGTTGAGCGTAGCCGCAGTGTTCACAGGACCAGCCTCTATGCGCTCGTTGTAAGAGATAGTGATGTTGCCCGTAGCGCTTACGCCTGTGTCGCCATCAACAGGGATGGTGCTTGTAACGACAGGAGCATCAGGGTCTTCCTCAACCTCTGCCTCACCTGTGATATACACGTTTCCGATACCTGATTCAGAGTGAGTGTAGTAATCAACATCGAGCCACTTGCCCTCAACCGTGTAAGCAGAAGAAAGCAGTTCGTCGCCCACGCCCACGAAGCGCAGCGTTACGAGGTCTTTCTGCATAAGTTCTGCTGGGAGCGCGAAGCTGATAGGCTGGACAACATTTGCTGTCATTGCCCATGATGTTCCTTCACTAACGAGGTCAGTGAAAGTAGTGCCATCGGTAGATGCCTGCACCTTCCAGTTCTTGTTCGCCATGTTCTTTGCTGCCATATCAGCGGTGAATGTGGCAGAAGTGAACTTCTTTGTTGAGAAAGCATATTGGAAAGCTATCTGGCGAGTGTCGAAACCGTTCTGGTATAGACCGTTGATGCCTGCCAATACCACGCTCTCGCGGTTGCGTACCACTGGCGTGCCGCTGTCCTTTGTCCACAGTTTGGTGCCGTCGGAGAGGCGAACCACTTGAGCAGTGGCGTTGCGCTCAGCGTCCCAAGCGAGGTCGGCAGGGAACGGATAGTTGGCTGTTGACTCGTAAGCGTAAGTGTTAACCGAGCTTGCGTCGAAGACAGCGATGAAGTCCTGAATCTCATAGTGTGCCACGAGCGTCATGTCGGAGTT
>JABUUE010000027.1:28316-30405 GCA_021443335.1 Bacteroidaceae bacterium | reverse complement strand
AGCATCAAAAGATGCCGGAAAAATGATTTGTTCATCCTTATTTATTGTTGTGTTCAAGTTTCGGTTAAACTTGAGGCTAATGGCCACTGGCCCCCTAAAGGGGGAGTTGGCTTTGGCTCTGGCTTTAGCTCTGAACCTCAAAGCCAAGGCCAAAGTTCAAAGCCAAAGCCAAAGCCAGTTCCCCCTTTAGGGGGCTGGGTGGCTCCTTACTTCATCGCCTCCTCGAGTACTGTGTAGAAGTTAGGGTCTTCGCCTACCATGTACTTAACTATTTTGCCCTGTGGGTCAACGATAACCTTTGTAGGGTAGCCCTCAATAGCGTAGGCGGTAGTGATGTCCTTGTCGCCCTCGCCGTTGCGCACGTGCTTCCAGTTGAGCTGATGTTTCTCTACGGCAGCCTTCCATTTGTCTTCCTTGTCGCGACAGTCAACGCCAAGGATTTCGAGCTTTCCGGCATATTTCTCGTAGTATTTCTTCATCTCAGGCATGCCCTTGATGCACCATACGCACCATGAGCCCCAGAAGTCGATGATGACGAATTTGCCGCGGAGGTCGGAGAGCGCAAGCTCCTTGCCGTCGATTGTAGGCAGTTTGAAGTCGGGAGCCATAGTGCCAGGCTCGAGTTTTGCGCGTGCTGCTAATCGTGCCTGCTCTTTGTCGAAGCGTGCTTTCGCTTTGTCATAGACATTTGCCAACACGCCCTTCTTAGCGTTGTCAGTGATAATCTTATCGCACTTTGCGAAGTCGTCGCCCTGAAGGTCGGAGAGAAGCATTACGGAACCTATTGTTCCGGGATTCTGCTCTATATAAGCGATGTTCTTGGCGTTCATGCGCTTCAAAATATCCTGATACTTTGGGCCGAGCAGATTTCTAATCTCCTCGATGTCTTTTCCGGCTTTCTCCATCTTGGCGGATTCCTCCTGAATGGCCATTATCTCGTTTGTCTCAGCGTCGCAGAGGCTTGATGCCCTGTCAAGTTCATCGTAGTTGGCAGAGCCACCCATGTGGTAACCCTTTGCGAAGTCGCCAGTGAGCTTAAGGTTTTCGCCTGGAATGAGGTAAGCCTGAAGACGACCATCCTGCTGATGTGTCGTAGAAATCATCACGACTCGTGTCTCGCTTATCTCTGCTGTGTAGGTGAACTTGCCGTTCTGTGCAACAACCTTGTCCTGCTTGTCGTAACCGTTCATCGCGGCGTTGAGCAGGTTGACCATAATCGTGTCGCTTGTGGCGCCTGTGAGTTCGCCTGTTATCACGGTCTTCTGTGCTTGCGTGTCGCCGAATATTTCCTTGAGCTTCTCGTCAATCTCCTTGTCGTTGAACTTACCGATGATTTTTCCCTCGCGGTCAATGAGGTACTTTGTCGGAAGGAAATGAACGGCATATTTGTGGGAGATGTCGTTGGTATGGTCTACGCCCTCAATGCCTTTTGACCTGTCCCATTTCAAACCGCGGAGCACATGGTGGAAGTTTTCAAGACCGTCGTCGGCGATAGCTTTCTTCCATTTGTCTTCGGCGCTGTCATCATCAGACACATAGAAACACTCTAAGCCCTTGTCGTGATACTTGGCGTAAAGCTCCTTCACATGAGGGTTTGACTTGCGGCATGGCACGCACCATGATGCCCAGAAGTCGAGCAACACAACCTTGCCCTTGAGGTCGGCTATGCCTATCTCCTTGCCTTCGGGGTTCTTTGCGCGGAAAAGTGGCGCAGGTTCTCCTGGGAGTACGGCCTTCATTGCAGCCATTTCCTTTTGTACCTCACTGCCTATCTTCTTGTCGTCTTTGAACTCCTGTGGCCATGCCTCGTAAATCTCTTTGATCTGGTAGTAGTTCATGCGGCTCATGAGGTAAGGCATCTGGAGCGCGCCGACATAAGAGTTTGGATGCTGTTTCAGCCACTCTACGGGTTTTACGGACTGCTCTTCGGAGCCTGCCTCCTCTTTCAACAGGGCATATAGTTCAGTGTATTCGTCTTGCGACTTTGAGCCCTTTACTACTGGGTTCTCGAAATTCTTGAAGTCGAAGACAATCTCCGTCACGGGAGCATCCATATACAGCTGGTATCTCTGCTGGTTGCGCTGGTCGC
>JABUUE010000027.1:22459-26672 GCA_021443335.1 Bacteroidaceae bacterium | reverse complement strand
CCAGAAGAAGTCCATATAACCCTGATAGCCGCTGAGGCCATGGAGTTCAAGCATGTAAGGACCTTGGTAATATTCTATGACACCACAGAAATCGGCTGGATATGCGCTACCTTGTGAGCTGAAGCCTGTGGATAGCACTCCATAGTTGTCTTCTTGGCAGTGAGCATACTGGTAGTACACACCATTGAGAAGTTGCTGGGCACTGCGTTGGTCAACAACGACATTACCATCTACTTTCTGCTGTGTTGGCAGCGCGTCAAGTTCACCAGTACAAGAACTTAATCCGCTAACAAGGGTGGCTGCCATTATAGCGATGAGAAATATATTTTTCATAAGCTTCACCCCCAGCCCCTCAGACCATTTATAAGTACTAAGTACTAAGTTCTAAGTACAAAGTACTAAGTTCTAAGTACCAAGTTCTAAGTACCAAGTTCTAAGTACTAAGTTCTAAGTAGTAAGTATGATTTGCTTTCGAGTTTTCAAATCAAACTTTAAGTAGGTAATCATACTTACTACTTCGTACTTACTACTTCGTACTTTGTACTTACTACTTAAAAAAGTAAGAGGGGAGTGATATGCTTAGGGGGATTATCACATTTATGATTTATTGTATTGTTTATTCAATTTTTGTAAATGGAAAATGGATAGCATAAAGCTAACTATTTTGTTCCCTCCCCGCTTTAGGGGTTAGGGGGCCGGAGGGAAATTAAAACCCTGCTCGTATGCCGAATGTTACGCCTCGAGTTGTAGGGTAGGATGATATGTCGCGTCCACCACCGGTAATAGAATACGGGTCGTCGCTGACTGCTGGGTCTGGACCAGGGTATTTAGTGATGGTGAAGAGGTTGTTGGCTGAGATATACGCCGAAAGGTTGTTCATACGAATAGCCTTGCAAAGTCTCTGTGGCAGAGAGTAGTTGAGTGCCAAAGAAGAGCATTTGAGGTAAGACGCGTCGTAAACATTGAGTGAGTTCAGCATAATGATATTGTTGTAAGCTGAAAGCACCTTACCTGGATGATACTCAGTGGCAGTAGAAGCCTCGAGGATGCGGACGCCGCGGTTTCCCATTGTAGAGAACGACATGTCGTTAACGTCGCGCATATACATGAGGTCGTTGCCTACGGAGTAAGTGAAGTGGGCTGAGATGCCCCAGCTCTTGTACTGCACAGAGGTGGTGATACCGCCGAAGAAGTCCGGCTGTGAGTTGCCAATGACATCCTGATGGTAATAGCCTGTCTCATCAATGTCAAACTCATAAGAGCCGACACCGAGCACGGGGTTCATGCTTGACCAAGCGGGGAACTTCTTCTTGTAGGCTTCCACCTGCTCCTCTGTCTCAAGAATGCCGTTGACCTTGTAGCCGCAGAGCAGTCCGAGGCTTTCTCCCTCTTTGAACACAGATGTGCCGAGGTTAAGCTCCGTGCGGTTGTCGGCACTTGAGAAGAGTGTGCCTTGCAGCTTCAAGCACTTTGAGGAGTTGTGAGTGATGTTAAAGCCGAGGTTCCAGCGCCAGTCCTTTGTGCGGATGATGTCGGCATTGATGTCAAACTCGATACCTATGTTGCGAATCTTGGCAATGTTTGTAGTGAGGTTGCTGAAACCAGAAGACGGAGCGATAGGCACGGAGAGAAGTGCGCCGTCGGTAGTCTTGTTATAATAACCGAAAGTACCGCTCAACCTTCCGTTGAAGAACGAGAAGTCAAGACCGAGGTCCCACTGCAGTGTGCCTTCCCACTGGATGGCGTCATTGCCGAGCTGCGATGGGTATATGGCCGACTGGCCGCCGTAAGCACCTGGCTTATAGAGAGTGAGGAACATGAAGTCGGATATTGACTGAGTACCGGTCTTACCAATAGAAGCGCGAATCTTCAATTCGTCAACCGCCTTAACATCGCGGAGCCACTTCTCCTGTGAGAGACGCCATGCGACAGCGCCTGAAGGGAAGAAGCCTACGCGGTGGCCCTTGGCAAACTTGGAGGAAGCGTCGGAACGAGCGGTGAAGGTGAAGAGGTAACGGTCTAAGAGAGTGTAGTTCAAACGACCGTAGAACGAAAGGAGCGACACCTTATAGTCTGGAGTGGCACCCGCTACAGAAGCTGCCTGCTGGGCAGAGCTGAGACCTGTAAGGATATAGTCATCGGGATAGCCCTTGCCTGCTGCAGAGAACCATTCCGCCTTCTGCTGTTCCCATGCGTGACCGATAACGGCGTTGAGGTGATGGTCTTCGCCCCACATCTTGTCGTAGGTGAGAGTGTTCTCCCAGAATGTTCCTATCAGTGTGCGGTGAGCGTTGGAACCAGAGGCTGAGCCGTCTTCTGTATAGCCGTAAAAGCCGCCGTCGTAACCGAGGAAGGAAGGAGTGAAGTTCTTCTGGTCGTAGCTTGTGAAGTCGATAGATAAAACCGACTTGAAGCGGAGGTCGCGAAGAATATCAACCTCGCCATAGAACGAGCCCTTCAAGCCGTAAGACTTGGACAGGTTAGTAGCCTGCGCCACAGCCAAAGCGTTTTGGAAGCCCATATACGAAGCGCCTACACCACCAACCTTTTCGTAAGTGGCATAGGAGCCGTCGGCATTGTATGGAGACAATACAGGAGGCGCGGAGAGAGCCTGTCCGTAACAAGAGTTTGTTATGTTGTTCTTAGTGTAGGAAAGGTTGATGTTTGTACCCATGCGGAAGCGTGAGGTAATGTCGAAATCAACATTCACCTTACCCGAAAGACGGCGATAGTCGGTGTTGATGATTGTACCATCGGCAATGTTGTAACCAACAGCAGTGTAGTAGCGGCTTCTTGAGCCACCACCGCTTACCGAGAAGTCGATGTTGTTTGTGTGGGCTGTTTGCAGCAGGAGGTCGAGCCAGTCGGTGTCCACGCCTTCCTTCTCAAGCGTTTTAAGCAGTTCAAGACGCTCTGTGTTTGATTTAAGATAGCTTTCGTAGTATCTGCCAATGCTCTCCTTGTTTTTCTCAAGATTGATGTTCGCGCTTTCCAAAGAAGAGCGCAGAGCGGAGATATATTGCTGAGCGTTACACAGTTTCTCCTTCAGAGGAGTCATGATGGAGTGGGAGAGATGCACGTTGAAAGTAGGCTTCTGCTCGCGGCGGCCTTTCTTTGTGGTGATGATGACAACACCGTTGGCAGCCTTTGAACCGTAGATAGCGGTTGCCGAAGCGTCCTTGAGGATGTTGATGGTCTCAATGTCGTTGATGTTCAAGCCTGAAAGGTTGTTCAGTCCACGCATGAAAGCGCCCGACACACCGCCCATGCCCTGCTCGCCGTAGTTTGACCACTCGATAGGGTTGTTCTGGTCGGTAGAGGTAACATAGTTGTTCTTAATCTCTGTCGGGATACCGTCTATAATATAAAGAGGGTCGGCGGAACCAGAGAGTGAGGCGCCGCCACGAATACGGATGCGGACACCACCACCAGGAGTACCGTCGGCCTTTGTTACCTGCACACCTGCCGCACGACCGGCAAGAGCGTCGTCAACCGTTGCTACGGGAAGGTCGCGAATGTCGTCGGCGTTGACTGTAGATACGGAACCTGTAAGGTCTTTACGGTTGAGAGAGCCGTAACCTACCACGACAACATCCTTCAGCATGGCTGCCGCTTCCTTCATCGTGATGCGTATGTCGCGGCCATTGCCTATGACGACGCGCTCTGTTGTCATTCCGAGGTATGAAGCCTCAAGCTCCTTGCAGTCGTTGGGGACGTCAATCTTGAAATAACCGTTCACGTCGGTGATGGTGCCGGAATTGTTGCCAGGCATACGGACGACAACGCCGGGAATAGACTCGCCATTCTCGTCGGTGATGAAACCAGTGATGAGTTTCTCACCGTTGGAGGGTGTCTTCACGAAAGCCTTGGACTTCTGCGCCACAGAAATGTAGTTGCCCTTTACGGTGTAGCCTAAGGATGTGCCCTTGAGCGCTTTGTCAACAGCCTCTGTAGCAGTGGCATTCTGTAATGTAGTTGTAACGGTGTAGCCCTTAACATCGTCGTAAACGAAAAGGATTTTCACTCCCGACGTTCTCTCAATCTTCTTAAGCGCACTGCTTAAGGGTTCGTTAGAGAAAGACAGGCTCACGCGTTTCGCACCCTCTACCTGAGCCATTGCCGGGATAGTCAGCAAGACCGCTAATAGAAGCGTGCAAAGTTGCAAAATGGATTTTGTCTTCATTTTAGTGTTGTGTATTAGTGTGTGATTTAA
>JABUUE010000027.1:17863-21273 GCA_021443335.1 Bacteroidaceae bacterium | reverse complement strand
CAATAATAATTAATCAATCTTTTCGCACCGCATTAATAAATAATCATTTATCAATAATATTTAACCTTATTATTAATACGAATGAAGTGGCTTTGTGGTTACAGTTCTTCGGCGAAATTTTGCTTATTTTCTCTAAGAAACTTTAGCGCCTTCATTATGTGCCGTTTTATGGTGTCCTTATGGACATTGAGTTCTTCTGCCACCTCGGCATATTTTTTCTTGTTCAGAAAGCATTGCTCTAAGATATATCGGGTAGGCTCTTTCAGGGTGTCGAGCATCTTCCTTACTAACTTATCCATCTCGATTATCTCTGAGCTGTCGGTGTAAACATGCTCTATCGTCTTCAGCGCGGCAGCCTCATACTTGCGCACTGTCTGCTCATGGCGGAAACTGTCGTAGCAGCGGTTGCGCGTATATACAAGCAGGGTTGACGGGGAAGGAAGCATGTCGTAGTCATGGTAGCTCTCCCATATCTGGCAGAACACGGCGGAAGCAATATCGCGCGCCTGCTCCTGGTCGCGCAGCAGGTGGTGTGCGTAACAAAATATCCGGTCGTAGTTCGTATCGAAAAACCGTCGGAATTCCTGTTCCTTTGTTTCTATATGCTTCCTAAACAATGTCATTCGCGCAGTGTTACATTTTGTTCATCTTTTGAACTGTGTTGAGCCAAGAAGAACTGTTTCTGATTCTCTATTTCGCGGCATAGTTCCTCTTCGGTGGGCATATAGGGCATGTATTTTGCAGCAAAGAGATTGTCGTTATCTTTCAGCACAGAATACTTTGCAATTGTCTTGTCTGTTTGTGTACATAGCAAAATTCCTATCGTCGGGTTGTCTGTTTTGTCCTTCACAAGGTCATCATACATTCTCACATACATATCCAGCTGCCCCACATCCTGATGTGTCATAGGATGAGTCTTGAGTTCGAATATCACAAAACTTTTTACCTTAAAGTTGTAAAAGACGAGGTCGATGTAAAAATCCGCGGTTTCGGTTGAGATATGTTGTTGTCTCTCAACAAAGGCAAATCCTCTTCCTAACTCCATGATGAACTGCTGGAGATTGTTAATAAGGGCTTGCTCTAATTCCGTTTCAGAATGCTTTTCATTTCGTTTGAAGCCCAAGAACTCGGCAACATAGGGATTCTTTATGTATTCCAGCGGGTCATTATCGGATTGTTCGGGCGGTGCAATACTTAGATTATCTCTTTGACAAGCCAACATCCTCTCACAGTATTGCGTGGAAATATTCCTATCCAAGGTTCTCACGCTCCACATCTCTTTGTTAGCCTGATGGATATACCACTGTCTGGCCTTGGGGTTGGCTACCGACATAGCTCTCTTGAAATGTGACCAGGTTAGATTTGGCACACGCGTATGCCAAATCTCCAAATCACTGAAACAAAGATAGAATTGCCGGTAGTCGCGCAGCCTTCTGGCGGTATAGTTGTTGCCATACGTCTGGCTTAGTTCAATGGCAATATTTTGAATAAGTCTTGTGCCATACTCTGCCCGACGACTACCGCCTTGCTCCTCTTCAACTATGCGTTTTCCGATGTTCCAATATGTCTGGATTATACACTGATTGGCAGATGCATAAGCCATTCTCATGCCATTCTCAATGATTTGCTTCAGTTCATCGAGCAATGCCGTCCCATTTTTCATTATCTCATACTCATTCATAGTATGCTTCCTTTTTGCCCGTTTCTATTATTTGACAAACGTCATAAAAAGTTACTTTTATGTTATCAAACGGTGTATTTACGCTTTTTTGTTCTGCAAAGTTACGATTAAGCGAAGACAATGCAAAATAAATGTGAATTTATTTTCATTGTTGAGCGGGAGTAAGTTATCTAAACTTACGATTTTTTAGGAAATATTGCAGTGATTACGAAAAAAGTATTACTTTTGCATCGTTTAAGACCGCAAAATGTACTCAAAATGAAGTGGGAAAAACTTATATCTAACAAGCGTTTAGGGCAGGAAGACCGCCATCCTGAACGCCATGACGATCGCTCGGAATTCAAGCGCGACTACGACCGTCTTATCTTCTCGGCGCCTTTCCGCCGTATGCAGAACAAGACGCAGGTGTTCCCTTTGCCGGGCAGCATCTTTGTGCATAACCGTCTGACACATAGCCTTGAGGTGGCGAGTGTGGGACAGTCGTTAGGCACCGATGTGGCGCGCGCCATACTGAAGAAACGCCCTGAGCTTGCGGAGACACTGTTCCCGGAGATTGGCACTATCGTTGCCGCTGCCTGTCTGGCCCACGACATGGGCAATCCTCCCTTCGGTCATTCGGGCGAGACCGCCATACAGACATTCTTCACTGAGGGCAAGGGCAGCTATCTGAAGAAGCGCGTGTCGCCATCGTTCTGGAGCGACATCACGCATTTCGAGGGTAATGCCAACGCCTTCCGTATTCTCACCCATCGCTTCAAGGGGCGCAGACCTGGCGGCTTTGCCATGACATACTCTACGCTTGCCAGCATAGTGAAATACCCTTATGCGTCGTCGCTCGCCGACGGGAAGAAGCAGAAGTTTGGCTTCTTTACCACTGAGGCCGACTATTTCCAAAAGATTGCCGAGGAGTTGGAACTGCCCTCGGTGCCGCGTATTGAAGGCTCGTCGGAACCAGTGCTGCCGGGATTCGAGACTGACGTGTGCTTCCGCCGCCATCCGTTGGTGTATTTGGTGGAGGCTGCCGACGATATATGCTACGAGATAATGGATATTGAGGATGCGCACAAGCTGAAGCTCATCTCTTTCGACGACACGCGCCGACTGCTTCTTGGCTTCCTTCCGCAGGAAATGCAGAAGGACATCGACAAGCGGCTGAAGGAAGAGGGAGTGGCTGACAGGTCGGAGCAGGTGGCTTATTTCCGCGCCTGCGTCATCGGTGTGCTTGAGAAGGCGTGTGTGGATGCCTTCGTAGCCAATGAGGAGTCTATACTTGCTGGCACTTTCGCGGGGTCGCTGACGGGAAATATGCCTGAGCGTGAGTGCAAGGCGTACAGGCGCTGCGTAAAGTTCTCGCACGAGAACATATATGTCAGCAAGCCTGTGCTCGACGTGGAGTTCGGAGGATTCAAGATTATGGACACGCTGCTCGACGTGATGATAGAGGCGGTGGTCAATCCTTCGCGCTACTACTCACAGCGGCTGATGGGTGTTGTAAGCAGTCAGTACGACATCAATTCGCCCGACCTCGAGACAAGAATAATGGCGGTCATAGACTATATCAGTGGTATGACCGACGTCTATGCCCTCGACTTCTACCAGAAAATAACGGGACTGAGCCTGCCGAAGGTATAGGCCCCCCAACCCCTCAGACCATTTATAAGTACCAAGTACTAAGTACTAAGTTCTAAGTTCTAAGTACTAAGTATGATTACCCACTTAAAGGCAGAAT
>JABUUE010000027.1:0-17155 GCA_021443335.1 Bacteroidaceae bacterium | reverse complement strand
TTCTCTACCTGTTCTTTTTGGATATAATCCTCAAGAAAGGAGAGAAGAGTATGTGTAGGTACTGTCACCAGACCATTTGCAATAATCTGCAAAGGGTCTGTGACAGCTATTCCTGTTCTTTTCCGTCCGTAGTCTATCGCAAGCAGACGCATTAGATATTATCTATTCAAAAGAATCCAAGCGTCGGCAAAGCTGCTGCGAAGGCGGCTCTTTTCTGCTATAACGTCGCTCTTGTTGTCAGATGTAGCTGCAACCACGCGATACATGTTGCTTGCAGAGCGAACAATCTGTGCGTTGTAGCCCTGACTGCGGAGATTGGTCTGCAGACGTTCTGCATTTGCCTGAACACCGAAAGAGCCTACAACTACGCTGTATGCCTTGAGGCCAGAGCCGCTAATCATGGAAACATTCTCCTGGCGAACAGGAACGTCTGTCTCAACAACAGTAGTCTCAACAACTGGCTTCTCTACTACAGGTACAACGGGTGCTGACTGAACCTCCTGCACTGTCTGGTAAGATGCCTGCTCTGCTGCCTGAGCCTTCTCGTAGGCTTTCTTGTAAGCACTTTCTGATGATTTACAACTTGTAAATGACACTGCTACTGCCATTGCGGCGCAAATGATAAAATACTTTTTCATATCGTTTTATTGGTTTATATTCGTTGATTTCGAAAAAGGGAGACAATGCTTTCTCCAAACTTCGGATGCAAAATTAGACATTTTCTTTTAATAAACAACATTGTTCGCACATAAAATTTGTTAAAACTTCAAAAATTGACTTATTTTTTATGAAAATCACTTCAATTTGTTTGCGACCTACGAAAAATAGTCTTAATTTTGCAGTGAGTAAAAAACAAAAACACGTGGGAACCAAACCATAAATCCCACCTTAAAAATTAAAACCAAAGAATATATGAAAGCATTAGGTTACATTGGCGCATTCTTAGGTGGCGCTATTGCCGGTGCAGCTCTTGGTATCCTTGCTGCACCTGAGAAGGGAAAGGATACACGTGGTAAGATTGCTGATACAGTTAAGGATTTTTGCAACAAGCATAATCTGAAACTTTCCTTGAAGGAAGTTAACGACCTTGTTGACGATATTAAGGACGCAGCAACTGACGAGAACATTTAATGATTTCGTCAGACAAAAACATAGAATTTTTAGTTCAACTCTTTGACGCCATCCGAAAATGGATGGGCGTCAAAGCTGAGTTGATGAAGGTGGACGCAGCCGATAAGGGTGTGCGCATTCTTGCTGCGCTCATCTTTATTGTCATTTTTATGTTCATACTTTCCACCATCAGCATCCTCTTGTCTGTGGCTATTGCCTTGACTATCGGGCAATATACAGGTATGGCGTGGGCGTTTGTCATTATGGCGTTTGTCCATATTGTCTTTTTTCTTTTGCTCATCATCTTTAGGAGCAAGTGGGTTGTTAATCCGCTCGTCAGACTGTTCTCCAAGATTCTTGCGCACTAACCTCCTCTTAAGGAGTATGCTAAAACAGTAAATAGTAAATTGTCAAACAGTAAATAGCTCGATGATTGAATTCACAAGTCTTGATGATATTTCCCGTCGTAAGGCGGAGTTGAGAGCAGAACTTGACACCCATTCAAGGAAGATTCTCGCCATAAAGAAATCACTGCTTTCGCCAGACAGCTCCTCTGCATCCAACAAGAAGGGTTTGTCAAGATTCATCAATAAGCAAAATGTGATAACTACCGCCATCACCGCTTTTGATGGCGCAAGGTTTGCGTGGAAACTTTACAGGAGGTTTAAGAAGAAGTAAACCTACACATTAATTATATAGGAAGGTGGGAGTGCCTACCTATATTATTCACTATTACTCCATAGTATTTGTTTTCGAAAAATACTACAACACTACACCAGTCGTTGGTTTAGTGTTAATAATTAACATGTTACGAGTGTAGTATGCTTGTCTTGATACTACACAGATACTGCATCAATACCCCGTCGCGGAAACGCTTATCGTTTTCCTATGATTTTTGCATCGTTTTCCTATGACTTTTGCATCGTTTTCCTATGACTTTTGCATCGTTTCTCATAGGAAAATTATTCTTATGGCTATAGACCATAAATTAAGTAAGTTGGTAAAGGGATAACAGATGCCTTGGGAGAGGGCCTGTATATGGATATTCCAGACGCGCTGAAAAAGAGCGGAAACTAATGGTTCAAGATAAAATGACAATCGGCGAGAGGCATCAAGGTCTCTCGCCGATTTATTTGTGGTTACTTCCTTTCAGTCAGTGACATCATTGTCTATCTGATAGTGGAAAGTTACTTCCTTTCAGTCAGTGACATCATTGTCTATCTGATATAAGAAAGTTTCGACTTACGGTTAATCAGTTATAGATTTACTCCTGGTAATCGTCGTACAGGAAATCGTTGTAAGGATATTTCTGTACGTGCAGTTGGCGGACTGTCTTGTAGAGGGTGTCGCGCATCTCCTGGATATTTGTCTTTTCGCGTGCGGAGATAAACAGGCAGTTTGGCGTTTTTGCCATCCATGTCTGCTTCAGTTCGTCGAGAGTGATGTTAGCCTTTGTCTTTGGCGTGAGGTCGTCTTCCTCTTTATCTTCCCATGTGTAGGCGTCAATCTTGTTGAAGATTATCATCTGCTGTTTTTCGGCGCATCCTAAGTCGGCAAGGGTGTTGTCAACGACCTTCACCTGCTCTTCAAAGTCGGGATGCGATATGTCAACGACGTGTACGAGCAGGTCAGCCTCGCGTACCTCGTCAAGGGTGCTTTTGAAAGAGTCAACAAGGTCTGTGGGGAGTTTGCGAATAAAGCCTACGGTGTCGGCAAGCAAGAAAGGCAGGTTCTCCACAACGACCTTGCGCACAGTGGTGTCAAGGGTTGCAAAGAGTTTGTTTTCTGCGAAGACGTCGCTTTTTGACAGTAGGTTCATGATGGTGGATTTGCCGACATTTGTGTAGCCAACAAGTGCCACCCTTATCAGTCGCCCGCGGTTTTTGCGTTGCGTTGTTTTCTGCTTGTCAATCTCGGCAAGTCTTTCTTTGAGCAACGACATTCTTGAAAGTATTATTCGGCGGTCCATCTCCAACTGTGTCTCTCCAGGACCGCGAAGACCTACTGAGCCTTTCCCGCCGCCAGAACCGGAACCGCCACCCTGACGCTCAAGGTGGGTCCACAGCCTTTGCAGTCGAGGGAGCATGTAGCGATACTGTGCAAGTTCCACCTGCGTCTTTGCGTTTGCGGTCTGTGCGCGCATGGCAAAGATGTCGAGGATTAGTGATGTGCGGTCGAGAATCTTCACTTTGAGTTCTGCCTCGATATTGCGTATCTGCTTGGCCGACAGCTCGTCGTCGAAGATTACCATGCCTATTTCTCTCTCGTTTTCCTCCTCGTTGCGTATGTATTCGGCAATCTCTTGTAGCTTACCCTTGCCAACATAGGTTATTTGGCTGGGACCGTTCACTCTCTGCGTAAACCTTTTTACGGTGACGGCACCCGCCGTGTCGGCAAGAAATTCCAACTCGTCGAGGTATTCTTTTGTCTTTGCCTCGCTCTGTTGCGGTGTTATCAAGCCAACAAGCACCGCTGTCTCGGCTTTTACATCTGATATTACGAATTCTTTCATTAGATTTTAGTCAGAAACTCTTTCGTGATGGTGAAGGACTTTTCAGCCATTGTTGCCCAGAAATCCAGATATTGTTCCGTGTTTCCTTCCTTCAACGGTATGTCGCTGATAACGCGGAAACTAACGAACTTCACGTTGTGAAGGTAGCAGGTTTGGGCTATTGCACAGCTTTCCATATCAACAGCCTTTGCCTCTGGAACGGTGGCGTGTATCTCTGCCATCTTCTGCGGAGTGTCAACAAACCAGTCGCCAGTGGCAATCTTTCCAGCCACAGCACCAACGCTGACAGCCTTTTCCACGAGGTCTTTCGGCGATTCGAACTCGTGAGGCATTCCCATAATCTGTCCGGCAAGTGTTTCTGGTCCGCAATAGACATCGTGGTAGCCGCACGATGTGCTGACAACAACATTTCCAATTTCAAGGTTTATGTCTGCTCCGCCTGCACATCCCGATGAGATTATGATGTCTGGATGGAAGGCATTTATCATGTTCACAGTGCCGATAGCCGCATTGACCTTGCCGATGCCGCTGTGCATAAGCAGTATCTGCTTGTTGTTCAGCGAACCTGTTATGCAGTTCTTTCCGTCAATCTCTTGTTCCTTTGTGTCGGTGAGCAATGTTTTAAGGGCTGCAAACTCCTTGTCCATTGCTACAATAATTCCAATCTTCATTGTTGTTTCGTTCTTTTGTGATGATGTTTCATTTGTGTGTCGCCCACATGCCAAGATACATGCTAATGTAAATGCCAATGTGAGGAAAAGGCTGATTGTTTGTCTATTTACATTTGTCATTTATGCTTTTGCTTTTGTTTATTTCAGACACTCGAGATACTTACGTATCGTTTCTTGCAATCCCATGTAGAGAGCATCGGAAACGAGTGCATGGCCGATGCTTACTTCGTCGGTCCAAGGAATGGTCTTGCAGAAATAATTGAGGTTCTCGAGATTGAGGTCGTGTCCGGCATTAAGTCCGAGTTGTAGCTGCTGTGCCTTCTTCGCCGCCTCAATGAAAGGCGCTATCGCTGCTTCGCGGTTAGAAAGGAACATTGATGCGTAAGGTTCTGTATATAGCTCTACGCGGTCAGCCCCAGCAGCTTTTGCGCCCTCAACCATCTCTGCCGATGGGTCAACAAAGATGCTTGTGCGTATTCCCGCCTGCTTGAATGTCTTGCAAATGTCGGTGAGAAACTTCTCGTTTGTTATTGTGTCCCATCCTTGGTTGCTTGTTATCTGGTCGTGAGAGTCGGGCACAAGCGTTACTTGTGTCGGCTTTACTTCAAGCACAAGTTCCACGAACGAGTCGATAGGGTTGCCCTCTATGTTGAACTCAGTGGTAATAATAGGCTTGATGTCCCTCACGTCTTGATAACGAATGTGTCGTTCGTCAGGACGTGGGTGTACTGTTATGCCGTGAGCACCAAACTGCTGGCAATAGATGGCGCTTTTTACGACATCAGGGTTACTGCCGCCGCGTGCGTTGCGTATGGTGGCAATCTTGTTAATGTTAACGCTTAGTTTGGTCATTTTTGTTTCGAATGTATGCTATTCGTTATAAAAAGTTTGGAAAGCCTTGATGCAATTGATGTGGTCATCAGTGTTAGCCGTCTCTCTTACAGAATGCATCGCCCAAATAGGGTTGCCCATGTCAACACCGCGAAGAGGTATTTGGGATGTCAGGATATTGCCAAGTGTGCTGCCGCCGGCAACATCAGAATGGTTTACGAATGTCTGGCATGGCACGCCTGCATGTTCGCAGATGACCTTGAACACAGCTGCAGAATCTGCATCGGAAGAGTATTTCTGTGAGGCATTGAACTTTATTACTGGTCCACCGCCCATTACAGGGTGGTTTGTCGGGTCGTATTTCTCACCGTAGTTGGGATGATAAGCGTGGGCGTTGTCGGCGGAAATCATAAACGAGTGTTCTACTGCACGGTAGAAATTCTCGCTACTGCCAGCGATGCGCTTCAGGATATTGCGCAGAACAGGTGATGCCGCTCCCTGCTTTGTGCCACTGCCTGTCTCCTCATTGTCGAAGATTGCCATTACTTGTGTCTCGTCGGAAGTCTCTGCGTTGACAAGGGCTTCGAGGGCTGCATGAGCCATGGAAAGGTCATCAAGACGACCTGAAGAGATGAACTCGTTGTGCAGACCTACAAGGCAAGCTGGGGTGGTGTCGTAGAGGTAAAGGTCGAAATCAAGAATGTCGCTTGCTTTCACTTTGAGTTCCTCGCAGATAATGTTGATGAGTGCGTTGTCGCTTTCAAGCGTATCGTTCATAATGCCAAGTATCGGCAGCATGTCCTTTTGCTTGCTGAGCTTCACGCCATCGTTTACCTGGCGGTTGAAATGAATGGCAAGGTTTGGAATGGTGAGCAGTGGACGCTTAACGTGGAGTAGGGCAGTCTGCGGATGAAGGGCATCTTCACTGCGCAACATCACGCGTCCTGCTATTGACAGCGGACGGTCAAACCATGTGGAAAGTATCGGACCTCCATAAACCTCGGTGTTCAGTTTTACTACGCCGCCCTCGCAACGCATGGCACCGTTAGGCTTGATGCGGAATGTAGGAGAATCGCAGTGCGCGCAGATGAGTTTGAAACCCACCTCTTCAACAGGCTTGTTGCCTATGCGGAAAGCGTAGATTGAAGAGTTGTTCTTCGTGACATAATAGCAGTCGCCAGCCTTGAACGTCGGCCATTTGTTGCCTGCATCAATATGTTTGAAACCATTTGAGGTTAATTCTTTCACAATAGTTTCTACTGCGAGAAAATTCACTGGAGAGGAGTTCAGGAAGTTGATGAGTTTGCTTATCATTGTATTGTGGTATATTTTGCTGCAAAATTAGGAAAGAATAAGCAAATTAAAGAAAAAAATATGTCATAAGTTTGCTGTAAATAGCAAAAAAATATATATTTGTACGCAATGGTATGTTGTATTTCAAGTATATTTTGTAATTTTGCATGCTAAAAAGAATTAATTCGTTCACTGACACATGCCTGTAAGAATTCCGGAAAAACTTCCTGCCATAGACATTCTCAAAGAGGAGAACATTTTTGTTATGGACTCGCGAAGAGCACATAACCAGGACATTCGACCACTTAAGATTGTGATTCTTAACCTAATGCCGATAAAGATAACGACGGAGACAGACTTGATACGCCTGTTGTCGAATACTCCGCTGCAGGTGGATATCACTTTCATGAAGTTGGAAAGTCATACATCGAAAAACACTCCTGTGGAACATATGATGGCGTTCTATCGTCCGTTTAGTGAGTTGGAGCATGAGAAGTTTGACGGCATGATAATCACTGGCGCGCCTGTAGAGAATCTAAACTTTGAGGAGGTGAACTATTGGGATGAGGTAACCCGTATTTTCTCTTGGGCAAGGACCAATGTTTATAGCACGCTTTACATCTGCTGGGCGGCTCAGGCTGGTCTGTATTACCACTATGGTGTGGATAAGCATCCGTTGAAGAAAAAGATGTTCGGGGTCTTTGAGCATACTTGCACTCCTATTCCCGAACCTATCTTCCGGGGGTTTGACGACACTTTCCATATTCCTCATTCTCGGCACACTGAAATTTGGCGCAAGGATGTTCTTGCCCATCCAAAGCTTACTCTCCTTGCGGAGTCAAGTGAGTGTGGAGTGGGAATTGTTATGGCGCGCAATGGAAGAGAATTTTTTGTTACCGGTCACATGGAATATTCTCCGCTCACACTGCATAATGAGTATATGCGTGACTATGGGAAGCGTGATGATGTGGAACTTCCTCTGCACTATTACCCTAATGACGATTGCTCAAAAGAACCAATCGTAAAGTGGAGAGCCCATGCTAACCTGTTTTATCACAACTGGATAAACTACTATGTTTATCAGCAGACGCCGTATAATATTAATGAGATAAGTGAGAACTGATGTCTAAAAATCACCTTGTTAAGGTTATATAAAAATCCCTCGTGAAGGACTTTAATCTATCACGAGGGATTTTTGTATAAGCCACCTTAGTCGTTTTACTTTGCGTATGCCACAGAACGAGTTTCGCGGATAACAGTAATCTTTACTTGTCCTGGATATGTCATCTCGGTCTGAATCTTGTTTGCGATTTCTCCGCTGAGTTCCTCTGTCTGCTTGTCATCCATCTTGTCTGCACCAACAATTACACGCAGCTCGCGGCCAGCTTGAATGGCATAGGTCTTTGTTACTCCAGGGTAACTCATTGCGATGGCTTCGAGGTCGTTAAGACGCTTGATATATGCCTCAACAATCTCACGGCGTGCGCCAGGGCGTGCTCCAGAGATAGCATCACATACCTGAACGATAGGCGCTAACAATGTGTTCATCTCGCACTCGTCGTGGTGAGCGGCAATGGCGTTGCAGATGTCTGGCTTCTCCTTGAATTTCTCTGCAATCTTACCACCATATATTGCGTGTGGCAGGTCTGTGTCTTCATCGGGCACCTTACCGATGTCGTGCAAGAGTCCGGCGCGCTTCGCCTTCTTTGGATTCAGTCCTAATTCGGCAGCCATGATAGCACAGAGATTGGCTGTTTCGCGTGCGTGCTGCAGGAGGTTCTGTCCGTATGAAGAACGATATTTCATCTTACCTACTATGCGGATAAGGTCCGGGTGCAGTCCGTGAATACCGAGGTCAATGGCTGTGCGCTTACCTGTCTCAATAATCTCATTGTCAAGCTGTTTCTTGACTTTTGCTACAACTTCCTCAATTCTTGCTGGATGAATACGTCCGTCGGCAACCAACTGGTGGAGCGCAAGGCGGCAAACCTCACGGCGAATAGGGTCGAAGGCAGAGATGACAATCGCCTCAGGAGTGTCGTCAACGACAATCTCAACTCCTGCCGCTGCTTCAAGTGCGCGTATATTGCGACCTTCACGACCAATGATGCGACCTTTGACTTCATCGTTATCAATGTGGAAGACGCTTACAGAATTCTCTATCGCAGTTTCTGTTGCGGTGCGCTGAATGGTCTGGATGACAATCTTCTTGGCTTGTGCGTTAGCGTTGAGTTTCGCCTCGTCCATAATCTCGTTGATGTAACTTGCAGCCTGTGTCTTTGCCTCGTCCTTGAGACTTTCAACAAGTCGTGCACGTGCCTCATCTGCGCTGAGACCTGAGATTTCTTCAAGTTTTGTGCGCTCTTGCTCTATGAGTTTACTCTCCTTGGTTTTCAGTTCCTCTTCTTTCTTTGCAAGGCGCTGCATGTCGCTGTCATTCTTCTGCCTTATGCTCTCAACCTCTTGCTTCACTTTATTGAAGGTATCTTGCATGCGGTTGAAGTCGTCCATCCTTTGATTGAGCGTTTCCTGCTTCTGATTGATTGAACTTTCACGCTGTTTCAGACGGTTCTCGTTGGCCTGAATCTTTGCGTTGCGGCTTTGCACTTCCTTGTCAAGCTCTTGTTTTTTATTGAGGAATTTCTCCTTTACTTCAAGGAGTTTAGTCTCTTTCAGTACTTCGGCCTCTTTTTTGACCAGTTGCATTTTGCGGTTGTATATTCCCTTCAGCACATAGCGGAAGGCAACATAACCAAGCACGGCTCCAACGAAGAGCCCTGCTAAAGGTAGTATTATCAGTAATGGTTCCATTGATTTTATGTGTTAATGATATTTAATTCATGTTCAATCTCTCCCGTCAACGATGAAAGAATATCATTATACACATCAGTATCTTTTCGCTCACGCTCCTGCTCATAGCGTAAAGCAATATCTATCATTGCCATAACCTCTATCTCGTTTTGCTGTTTGTTTTTTGAGAATAGTTGGGTGTAGTTGGCAATGGTGGTGTTGATGTTTTTTGCGGCATTACGATATAATGGCTCGTCTTCAGGATTGACAAGCACGGGCATAGTAATACCGTTGACATTTAGTCGTATAGTGATTTTTTTGTTTTCAATCATCGCCGAGAATTACCAGACTTTTGTTTACATCTGTTATCAGCTTTGTGATTCTTGCCTTGGCACTGTCGATGTCGCCATAGGTTATTTCCATCATTCGTGCTGTCTTCAGATGATTGTAGTCTGATGTAAGTTGTTCTACGGTTTGTTTCAGGGAGTTTATCTCACTGTCTTTGTCGTTGATGATGTCTTGCAGCCGTGAGTTCTCTTCTGCCACCTCTCTCATGCGAAGTATCAGTTGGCGTACTCTCGTCGTGTGATTGCGCAGGATTTCGTTAGGCTGTGACATCCCTCAATGATTTGTTTATTTCGTGTTTGCCTGCTCCATGTTCTGGCGTGGCTCTTTTTTAGCGAGCATCACTATCTGGAACACGAAATCGGTAATCCATTTCTGTGAGAATCCGAGACGATTGTTAAGTTTTCTGATACCAACAACAGTCTTCATAACGCCTGGGTCAGAGTGGTCGTTTTTGTTGAATATGTCGTTGATGGTTTTTTCTGTCATTGTGTAGATTGCCTTTTTGAAGAACGACGGCATACGCAACTTGAACTTCATAAGGTTTCCTACCAGCATCATAAGGTCTTGGGTAAGGCTTTGGAACTGAATAAGATATGTTTGCACGTCCTGAATCTTCTTGCAGTTCTTCTTGATACTTTGGTCAACTTCGTCAAAGAAGATGTCGTCTGTTCCGTAAACGTCTTGAATCATCTTCTTGCAGCGTTTCTTTTCTCCTACTCCGAGTTTGTTGTTCACCGTTGGAACGTGGAGTGTTGTCTTGAATGTTCGCAGATCGGGAAGCATGGCAATGTTTGTAATGCCGGTCTTTTCTGCAATAGCGGCTTGAAAATATACACGGATGAGTGTCATGTAATCTTCTATTCCGCCAGCCTTCTGCTCATCTTCATTCTTTTTCTTTCCAAAAATATTTTTGAAAAATCCCATTTTGTCTTTAATTTGATATATGTATGTTTCAGTTGTTTAGGAGGTGTTTTCAGCGGCTTTTTACCCCTTTTTTACTGATTTATCGCTGCAAAGTTAGATAATTTTTAACAAAATGGAAATTTTTTCTTTAGTTTTTAATAAAAAAGTGTACCTTTGCACCGCTTTTTTGTAGAAATCAGAATTCTGGAAAAGAAAATATGAAAGGAATAGTATTAGCGGGAGGTTCTGGCACTCGCCTGTATCCCATAACTAAGGGTGTCAGCAAACAGTTGCTCCCCATCTTTGACAAGCCGATGATATACTATCCGATTTCCGTGCTTATGAATGCGGGAATTAGGGAAATCTTAATCATTTCTACTCCATACGACTTGCCTGGCTTCAAGCGTTTGCTTGGCGATGGTAGTCAGTTGGGCGTAACTTTTTCCTATGCGGAACAACCTTCACCAGATGGTTTGGCACAGGCATTCATCATTGGAGAGGACTTTATCGGGGATGATTCTGTGTGTCTGGTCTTAGGTGATAATATCTTCCATGGTCCTGGATTTAGCAAGATTCTTGCTGAGGCAGTGGCAAATGCGGAGCAGGACAACAATGCGACTGTGTTTGGATATTATGTGAATGACCCTGAGCGCTATGGCGTGGCAGAGTTTGACGACGAGGGAAATTGCTTGAGCATTGAGGAGAAGCCCGCTAATCCGAAGAGCAATTATGCTGTCGTTGGACTTTATTTCTATCCTAACAGTGTAGTGGAGATAGCAAAGAACATAAAGCCTTCTGCTCGTGGTGAACTGGAGATTACAACGGTTAATCAGGAATATTTGAAACGAAACAGCCTGAAGGTTCAAACTTTGCTCCGCGGCTTTGCATGGCTTGATACTGGTACGCACGACAGTTTAAGTGAGGCTTCTATCTTCATCGAGGTTATAGAGAAGCGTCAGGGCTTGAAGATTGCTTGTCTTGAGGAGATAGCGTATAGAAACGGATGGATAGATGCCGACAAGTTGAGAGAAGTGTCGCAGCCAATGGCGAAGAACGCCTATGGACAGTATCTGTTGAAACTCATAGAGTAAAATATATATTGACAAAATAGAATTATGGAAAAGGAACAGGATTTTAAAACGTTAGAACAAGAAAAAGACTATTATCCAGATGTACACAAAGCGGATGGATTGGGATTTGATATCACAATTCTTTGGCGTATTTTGGTGCTTAACTGGTATTGGTTTATATTGTGTGGGGCCATAGGTTATGGTCTTGCCTACACGTATCTTAGATACAAGGAACCGGTATATTCTTCTTCTGCAAAGATTCTGATTAAGGAAAATGAGCGCCGTCGTAATGCTCTATCTGTATCAAATTTGGGTACAGTTTCAGAAAGTAGCGGCTTCAGTACGGAAAAAGAGATTCTAAAGTCTTCAGGATTGGCGGCAGAAGTGGTGAGAAAACTCCACTTGTACACCACCTATTCTATAAAAGGTCGTTTTGTCACTGCTGTGCTTTATAAGGACCAACCTATCTCAGTGGAAATAAAGAGTGATAAGCTGGAGAAGCTTAATCGCCCAATGAATATTGAGATTACAAGGAATGGTAATTCGTATCGAGCAAGTTTGAACTATTATGTGCCTATAACTGAGTTTGAGTTTGAACCCACACCTTATAATAAGGAAGTAATAATTACAAAATTCCCGACCACTGTATCAACGAAGGTGGGAAATGTTACATTCTTGAAAGGTAAGGGAGAATTGGGTGAGAAGACTGTGGAGATGGTCTCTATCCTTTCGCCTCAGATGTCAGGATATGCGTGGGCTTCTAAGTTATCAGTTTCTTCTACGTTATCCGAAAATTCAGGCCCCGGTGTTACTGCAGACATTTCTATAAGCGATGTTAATGTGCAGCGAAGCATTGATTACCTGCGAGAATTGGTGAATTGCTATAACCTTCAGGCTAATGAGGATAAGAATGAGCAGGCTATGCGCACAGAAGAGTTCATTGCTGAACGTCTGGGTAAAATTATGTCTGAATTGAACCAAACTGATGGTAAGATACAAAATTATCATGAAAGAAACAAGATTGTTGATGTTTCGTCAAGTGCGGGAAGTGCATTCAGCGCATCTCTTGCTGATGAGAACAGTCTTGCGGAAATGCAGGTTCAAGAGGACTTGATAAAGAGCCTTGTGAATTTTGCGCGTCGTCCGAATAACGAATACAATGTAATCCCATCAAATGTGGGTCTTGCCGATGCGACTTCTGCATCATTGATATCTCAGTATAACGAACTTGCGCTTGAGCGTAAGCGTTTGTTGCGTAGTGCTTCAGCTGCTTCTCCTGTAGTGAAGGAACTGACTTCTCAGTTGGATGATGTTTGGAAGACATTGAATGATGCTCTTGATGAGAATCTCAAGGCGATGACTATTAAGCGTGATGCTTTGAACAAGAAACTCCAGAAATCAGAGAAAAAGGTTGCCAAGAGTCCAGAACAAGAGCGTATATTGACGCAGATGGGGCGTCAGGAGAAGATTCAGTCAGAACTTTATATTTCTCTCTTGCAGAAACGCGAGGAGAATAGAATACAACTTGCTTCTACAGCAACCAAGGCAAAGATTATTGAGCCTGCACGCTTTGTTGCGCAGATAGCTCCCGATCGTAAATTTATAATATGTACAGGAGTTTTATTGGGTCTCATCTTTCCTTTCATAGTCCTGTCTATTTTGGAGTTTTTCCGTTATAAGTTGGAAGGACATAATGATGTCGTAAAACTGACAACACTGCCAGTTGTATCCGACATTGCGGTAGCAACGGAAAGTACAAAAGAGCGTGGTGATGTTGTTGTCAAGAAGAATACAAATAACCAGATGGCGGAAATCTTCCGTGGCTTGCGTACCAATGTGCAGTTTATGCTTCCTGAGGGAAAGAAGAGGATAATGCTTACGTCTACGCTTTCTGGAGAAGGCAAGACTTTTGTTACGGCAAACCTTGCGGTAAGTTTCGCCCTTCTCGAAAAGAAGGTCATTATGTTGGGTCTTGACATCCGCCGTCCTCGTCTTGCTAACCTCTTCCAACTGGAGAGTGTTAAGGACACTCAAACTGGTATCTCAACATTGCTTACTCTCGATAACCCTTCATGGGAGGAAATAAGCAATGAGATTGTGCCTTCTGAGGTTAATGAGAATCTTGACCTTTTGATGGCTGGTCCTATTCCTCCAAACCCTTCCGAGCTTCTTGAGCGTCCTACATTGGGCATAATTCTTGACAGACTTTGCGAGAAGTATGATTATGTCATCATGGATACCGCACCTATCGGTATCGTAACAGATACTGTTCACATCGCGAAATATGCGGATGCCACCTTGTTCGTTACTCGTGCCGATTATACTCCAAAGTCATGTATCGACGGACTTAACGACCTTGTGTCTTCTAAGAAACTCCATAACGTAGGTATAGTTATCAATGGCATCGATATGTCAAAGCGTAAGAATGCTTACTCTTACGGTTATGGCCGCTACGGCAAGTATGGCCGCTACGGTTATTCTTATGGTAAATACGGTCGTTATGGAGCGTATGGCCGTTACGGTGGTGGCTATTACGGAACCTACGGAACGTACGGAAATTACAGGAACAGCCGTTACGGAAACAAGAAGGATAATTCTATTAAACGATAATCATTTCTTACCACTTACGAAACCAGATGAATATCGCAGTTGATTTTGACGGAACAATAGTTACTCACGAATATCCGAATATCGGCAGGGAGCGACCTTTTGCCATCAGTACGTTGAAGATGCTTCAGAAAGAAGGGCATAATCTCGTTCTGTGGACAGTGAGGGAAGACGAACTGCTACAAGAGGCTATTGACTGGTGCAAGAAGAGAGGATTGGAGTTCTATGCCGTCAATAAGGATTATCCAGAGGAGTCCCTTGAGGCAGACGATTTCTCTCGTAAACTGAAAGTTGACATCTGGATTGATGACCGTAATGTTGGCGGACTGCCTTCTTGGGGTGAGATATACCAAATTATCCACAACGAGAAAACGTATGAGGAGGTTCTTGCTGACAACCAAAAGGGGCTTGATGGTTACGATGTACCCAAAAGAAAGCATTGGTGGAAATTCTGGTAAACCGCTAATATTGCATAAATTCATATCAAAAAAAGGCACTGTTAACGCAAACAGTGCCTTTTTTTCTTGTTTAACACAAGGGAAAGTCATACCTTTGCACCCAGTTAAACGTGACATCTATGTATTGAACCGCTTTGATAGCGGCGGGTACAATGGGAGTGAAATACCCTGTGAGTGGGTCCATTCTCGCTGAAGGCACATAATCTGTTCAACCCAATTAATTCATTGGTAAAATGATTTTGTTGAAGAGATGTGCTGAAAAATCCCAGATGTCAGAAATCTGTTAATATGACAAAATTTTTAAAGGTTGCTATGGTATTTGCTGTACTCCTTGTTTCGGCATCGCACTATGCTAATTCAACTTGCAAGTCCAAAGGCGAAACAGATTCATTGAGTGGCAAGCCAGTAGAAAAGAAATTCGTAGAAAAGAAAAAAAGTGATCACTCATATTGGGGTGATGTGATGAATGCCATAATCCAAGTTGAGAGTGGCGGAAACAGTAAGGCGGTAAATGGAAAGTATGTTGGTGCTATGCAAATAGCTCCAATCGTGGTGAAAGATTGTAATTCCATCCTCTTGAAGCGTAATATAGACAAGCGCTATAAACTTTCAGACCGTTACAGTGTTTCAAAATCAAAGGAGATGTTTTTGCTGATTCAGTCACAATACAATCCTTCAAAAAATATTGAGAAGGGTATCAGAATCTGGAATGGTGGCTGTAATTATCGCGTCTCATCAACAAATGGTTATCTTCGTAAGGTATTGAAGACATTGAAAAATGTATGATTCAGGGGAACTTGTTTATGGGTTCCGTCTATAATAAACCGCAGGAATTTGAACTAACAAATCCCTGCGGTTTATTGTTTCTCCTCTGCAATTGTTTGTTTTTATCCCTTACAATTGCTTATTTTTATCCCTTACATTTGCTTGTTGTTTAGTCGTTTGAGGTTTTGTGCTTTCTTTTCCAATTGATGAGAAAGAGCTTGTCTTTCGCTCGTGTTATAGCAGTGTAAAGCCAACGATAGTATTCTACATTAATCATGTCTTCCGTCAAGAAGCCTTGTTCTATATAGACGTGTTCCCATTGTCCTCCCTGTGCTTTGTGGCAGGTTGAGGCATAAGCGTATTTTATCTGCAATGCGTTGTAGTATGGGTCGTTCTTTAGGGCCTTCAGTCTGTCGGCTTTGTGAGGAATGTCCTCATACTCTTTCATAATCTCATTATATAGATGTTGTTGCTGTTCGTATGTCAGCGATGGCGATTCTGACTGCAATGTGCTTAGAAGAACGGTGCAAGTCATCTCGTAGTTGTCGTAATCCGGAAACTCTAAAGTGCAGTCACAGAAGCGAAATCCATAGTATTCCGCTTCGTTACGAATCTTTTTCACCCTCGCTCGGTCGCCGTTGGCAATAAAGTTTATAGGTATTCCGCTATCGTCTTTTTGTGAAATCTCAGTATTTCCTTCTTTGATATTGGTGGTTTGGGCGTTCTTCGCCCCCTTTTCTTTCTCAACCCAATAGTAGTTGTTTTTGACGATGGTTATCATGTCGTCCACTTCCAACTCATCCTCACACTCCCTGCACATCTGGCGGATGCCATTGTTGTATCTCACAGCCATCTTGTTGCTTCGGGTAATGACCATAGTTTCGTCCACTCCCATATCATAGTAACTGTCGTCAAGTTGCTCAATAAGTTCGTTTCCGGGAAGTATTTCGATGTCGGAAAAACCTTTGAATTTCAGTTTCGGTATGTCAAAAACATCGCCTTCGGAAATCATCTGGCGGATAAGTTGCGCATTGTAGAGTATGCCAGACTCTGATGCCTGACGCACAACCTCATCCAGTTCCGCCTGATAAACCTTTAGGTGATAATTGCTCAATGTCTCAGGTGACAGGGCTGGCGATTCGTCAAAGCCAACAGGTGGCAACTGGTAACGGTCGCCAATCAACAACATTCTGCACGAGCCGTTGTAAACAAATTGTATCAAATCGTCGAGAAGGCTTCCCGAACCGAAGCTATATTCTGAGTCGATGCCTGTATCGCAGTCGGCTATCATTGAAGCCTCGTCCACGAGAAACAGTGTGTTTCGTGCCATGTTGTCGGCGAGTTGAAACTGTCCGCCAAGTCCTGTGTATGCTTTTTGGCGATATATTTTCCTGTGAATTGTGAATGCTGGTGTGGAAGAGTTTACGGAAAACACTTTCGCCGCACGGCCTGTTGGTGCGAGGAGTACAACCTTCTGTCCAAGGCTCTTCATCGCTTTGACTATGGCAGAGGCAAGAGTTGTCTTTCCTGTGCCGGCGGAACCGCACAGCATCATCACGGAGTTTGTCTCAAAGTCTGAGGCAAACTGGCAGAAAGTTTCAATGGCTTGTTGCTGGTCTGCTGTAGGACAATGCTCAAAAAGTGAGTGTATGCGTTGCTGAAGAATCTCGGATACCATAGGATGTGTAAAGTTATCCCCCGCGACATCATCACGGGAAATACTATATTTTAGAGTTTAAGGTGGGTTCTATAAATTCCCACCGTAATAATCACAATATAATGAAGAGTTACGTTTTG
>JABUUE010000026.1:58948-61665 GCA_021443335.1 Bacteroidaceae bacterium | reverse complement strand
GGCGAAGAAACACCGCATTAACCAATAATCATTAATAAATAATCAATCCTTAAAATGAAATATCTATTTTCTTTCCTTTTCCTCTTAGCGTCGTTGACAGGCTTCTCCCAGGAGCAGTTGCCATACCAGAATCCAAAGTTGTCTTCTCACGACCGTGCCGTTGACCTCTTGTCTCGTCTTACCCTTGAGGAGAAAACGAAGTTGATGCTCGATGAGAGCGAGGCTGTGCCACGACTCGGCATAAAGAAGTTCTCTTGGTGGAGCGAGGCTTTGCATGGTTATGCGAACCAAGGCAATGTGAGCAACTTCCCAGAACCTATCGGCATGGCTGCCTCTTTCAATGATGACCTTGTATATAAGGTGTTTGACGCTACATCAACGGAGATTCGTGCAAAGTATAATGAGCGTATGCGCAATAATCTTGAGGACCAGCGCTTCTTCTCTCTTTCTGTCTGGACACCAAACATCAACATCTTCCGTGACCCACGATGGGGACGCGGACAGGAGACTTACGGTGAAGACCCGTATCTGACGTCTCGTATGGGTGTGGCAGTGATAAACGGTCTGCAAGGTCCTCGCGATGCCAAATACAAGAAGACTCTCGCCTGTGCTAAGCATTACGCAATACACAGTGGTCCGGAGTGGAGCCGCCATTCAGACAATATAAATAATGTGTCAGCCCGTGACCTTTGGGAAACTTATATGCCTGCTTTCAAGGCTGCTGTTCAGGAGGGTGACGTGAGAGAGGTGATGTGTGCCTACCAGCGTTGGGATGATGAGCCTTGCTGCGGAAGCAACAGACTGCTGCAACAGATACTCCGTGACGAGTGGGGCTTCAAGTATATGGTTGTTTCCGACTGTGGCGCAGTGTCTGACTTCTGGACTTCGCATAAGTCTTCCTCAACGCCCAGACACGCTGCCGCAAAGGGTGTGCTTGCCGGAACAGACGTGGAGTGCGGATATAACTACGCCTATAAGAGCATTCCTGAGGCTGTGAAGAATGGACTTATCACTGAGAAGGATGTTGACAAGCGTGTGCTTCGCCTGCTCGAGGCGCGTTTCGACCTCGGCGAGATGGACAAACCTGAACTCGTGGAATGGACAAAACTGCCTATGACAGTTGTTGACAGCAAGGAGCACAGACAGTTAGCTTACGATATGGCAAAGCAGACAATCGTTCTTCTGCAAAACAAAAACGACATTCTCCCTCTCTCAAAGAAAATAAAGAAGGTGGCGGTAATCGGTCCTAATGCCGACGACGAGACCATGATGCACGGAAACTATAACGGTACTCCAAACGAGACTTTCACCATTCTTCGTGGAATAAAGGAGAAGATTGGCAAGAAGAAAATCGTGTCGTTCAGAGCTTGTGACCTTGTTAACGACCAGATATTGGAGTCGTTCTACGACCAGTGTTCTATGGATGGCAAGACGGGTCTTAAAGGTACATTCTGGAACAACACCAAGCGCGAGGGAACTCCTGTTACTACACTGCAGGTGACAAAGCCACTAAATGTTACGACAATGGGTAACTACGCGTTTGCTCCTGGAGTGAACCTTACTGATTTCTCCGCACATTACGAGACTGTGTTCCGCCCGAAAGAGAGTGGCGATGTTGTGATAAAATGCAACGGATGCAGCACCTTTGAACTGATTGTGGATGGTGTGGTGAAGACTCATCATAACACATGGCGTACAACAGACACAAAGACTGTGATAAATGTAGAGGCTGGCAAGGAGTACAAGATAGAGATGAATTTTGCACAGGAGGTGGAAAACTGGAATGCAAACCTCTATTTTGACCTTGGTCGCGAGCATACGATAGACCATTCTGAGACAGTGAAGAAGGTGAAAGATTGCGACGCTGTAATCTTTGTAGGCGGTATCTCTCCACGTCTTGAGGGCGAGGAAATGCCTATCAGTCTGCCAGGCTTCAAGGGTGGCGACCGTCTTGACATAGAACTTCCTGCTGTTCAGCGCAATCTTTTGAAGGCTTTGAAAGATGCTGGCAAGAAGGTAATCTTCGTTAATTGTTCCGGCTCTGCTATGGCAATGGCTCCTGAAACAGAGTCGTGCGAGGCTATCCTTCAGGCATGGTATGCAGGAGAGCAGGGCGGTAAGGCTGTGGCAGATGTGATTTTCGGCGACTGCAACCCAAGTGCGAAACTCCCTGTAACATTCTATCGTGACTCAAAGCAACTGCCGGACTATAAGGATTACTCAATGAAGGGCAAGACTTACCGCTATTTCAACGACGCGCTCTTCCCATTCGGCCATGGACTGTCTTATACTCAGTTCTCTTTGGATAAGGCTACTTACGACAAGAATAGCGAAAGCGTGAAGCTTACGATCAAGAATACTGGCAAGCGCGACGGTACAGAGGTTGTGCAGGTTTATATCCGTAATCCAAAGGATGTTGACGGTCCGCTGAAGAGTCTCCGCGCCTATAAGCGTGTAACTCTGAAAGCCGGCGAAGAGCAGTCGGTAACAATTCCGCTCTCTCGTGAGAGTTTCAGCTTGTGGGATGAGGGTACAAACACTATGCGCGTCATTCCGAACAACCCTTATGAGATATATGTCGGAACATCAAGCGATAGCAAAGACTTAAAACTTGTGGGGGCTCAAAGCTTCTAAAAGTATTGAACTCGAGGATTTTATCCCAAAAAGTTCATTAGAATTTTGAAGTATTTTTGGATTTATATCGAGCAGATTTTTAT
>JABUUE010000026.1:26112-58877 GCA_021443335.1 Bacteroidaceae bacterium | reverse complement strand
ATAGTAAGAATGTTCAATAAATAAAGCACATATACGTTCTAATGAACTTTTTGGGTTTATATCATCTGTTAGCGGTGGCGATAGTCATTGTGTGGGGAACAACATTTGTTTCTACAAAGGTGTTGTTGCTCAACGGACTGTCACCAGCTGCAATATTTGCCTTGCGATTTTCGTTGGCTTACGTTATACTGTTGGCTCTTTCACACAAGAGACTATTGTGCAACAGTGTAAAAGATGAACTGTTAATGGTTGCTCTCGGACTAACCGGGGGCAGCCTTTATTTTCTTACGGAGAACATGGCTTTGGAATATACAACTGCAACAAACACATCACTTATCGTATGCAGTTGTCCATTGTTCTCTACGATAATGATTTGTTGTTTCTTCAAAGAGAAACTTACAAGAAAACAGCTCTTAGGTGCTACTTTGGCGTTCTTGGGAATGACGGCGGTGGTGCTTAACGGCCAGTTTGTGTTGCACCTGTCGCCTATTGGCGACATGTTGGCATTGGCAGCCTGTCTGTGTTGGGCGGGATATTCGGTGATTGTCCGTATGCTCACAGAAGGTTATTCCTCCCTTTTTATAAACCGTAAGATTTTCTTTTACGGATTGCTGACCATTGCCCCCTGGTTTATGGCTTTTCCAGAGCAGATACCGGCAGTTGAACAACTGGCAACTCCCGTGGTTTATGGAAATCTGCTTTTTTTGAGTGTTGTGGCGTCGCTCCTCTGTTATTGTTTCTGGACCGTGTGCATAAAGAACCTTGGAGTCATTGAGACTACAAACTATGTGTATCTTAATCCGATAGCCACAATGGTAACAGCGGCACTTGTACTGTCCGAGCGTATTACAATATGGTTCTTGGCGGGGTCTGTTTTGATCTTGCTTGGACTATATTTGCATAATACGGGAGAGAAGAACGTATCTGAAGAGAGCGCTTAGCGTAGGTAAGGGTTGTATTTCAGTTCCAACTCCATCGTTGTTGATGGGCCGTGGCCTGGGTAAATCTTTGTTGCAGGTGGAAGTGTTGTGGCGAGAGTGTGAAGAGAGTGGAGCATCTTCTCGTAGTCGCCACCTTCAAGGTCTGTGCGGCCAATGCTCATTTGGAAGAGTGTGTCGCCAGTGAAAGCAATGCCTTCCTCTTTGTTATAGAAGACCAAGCCTCCCTCTGTGTGTCCTGGAGTGGGGATGAGGGTTAAGGTTTGTGTGCCGTAAGTAATTGTCTCGGTGGAGTTGAGTAGCTTGCCTACAGTTGTTTCATCACAGTCAATGGAAGTTCCAAAGAACTTTGACGACTGTTCGCGGATGGCAAGCAACAACGGTTCATCGGCAAAGTGTATCTCTGGCTTAAGCCCAAATGCTTTCTGCATAGCGGCATTACCGAAGTTATGGTCAAGATGTCCGTGGGTGCAAAGAAGATGCACAGGGGTCAGACCATTATCCTTTATATATGAGACAATGGCAGAAGTCTCTTCCTCGTAAAGTGCGCCACAGTCAATAATGACACATTCTTTGGTGGTGTCATCAGAGAGAACATAACAGTTCTCGTCGAGCATATTGCAGTGAAATGTTTTCAGCATAATTGGGCTGTTGTTTTGTTTAGGTGGGTTCTATAAAGGGCAGTAAATAAGATACTTTTCTTTAAACCACTCTTCATCAGGGAAGAAGGTGGTGAGTTCTATTTTTTCTACAATATTACGGAAAGGCTTTGTTTCCTCATTAAGGTCGCCGCCTTTCAGACAGATTATTCCGTTGGGGTAGGAGTTTTGTTGATGTTTGGTATTGATATTCTTTTTCACAATCTTAACCAAATCAGGCAAAGGCATAACCGCGCGGCTGACGATGAATTCGTATTTGCCTTTCTCTTCTTCTCCACGACGGTGCAAGGCTTGGCAGTTGGTAAGTCCGCAGGCTGTGATAACCTCGTTGCAAACCTTTATCTTTTTCCCTGTTCCGTCAATGAGCGTGAATTTACATTCAGGGAACATTATGGCAAGAGGTATGCCTGGAAAGCCGCCGCCAGTACCAAAGTCAAGGATAGATGTGCCAGCACGGAACTTTATTGCTTGGGCTATGGCGAGCGAATGAAGTATATGATGCAGATAAAGGTTGTCAATATCCTTTCGAGATATGACATTTATCTTTGAGTTCCAATCACGATACAGCGCGTCTAATTTCGCGAACTGCTCGCGTTGTGTGTCGGTCAGGCCTGGAAAATATTTTGTTATCAGTGAGAGCATGTTGATGATTTAATAACTTGTGGGCACTAATTTATAGAACCCACCTTAAGTACTTTGCCACTTAGTAATGGTGAAAAAAAACTTGGGACGTTACCATTACTTAATGTCTATCTTCTAAACAAATCTCTGATGCCGTCGATGTCGAATGTGAGACTGAAACGGAGTGTCTGGTCAAGAGGGTTTGACTTGGCGGTGGCAATAAGATAACCGCAGTCGAGGGTAAAAGCGCTCATTCTGAAACCTGCACCAACGGTGAAGTATTTACGGTTTCCCTTGTTTTCTGACTCGTGGTGATAACCGGCACGGAGCGAGAAACGGTCATTGTAAACATATTCGGCGCCGACACTGAAGTTAATCTCTTGCAACTCCTCCTTGAAACCACCGGGAGCATCATGGAAACTCCTGAAGATACCTGCTATGGAAGAGATGTTATAATAGTTGTTTACACGATAGTCGTTATACCATGAGATAGGTTCGTCTTCACCCATTCCCAAAGCCTGACGGCATTGGTCGTCGGTTGGAATAGTGGGCACGAGAAGTTTGTTGGCATCGGCAGCGATAGCGAAACGGTTGTACTCGTCTATAGGAAGCATGAAGTTGATACCAAGACGTAGGTTGGTAGGGATGAATTCGCTGTAATCACTACCACCGAAGTTAATCTTACTACCGATGTTGCTGATGTTGGCTCCAAAACCGAATTGGCATTCGCGGTTGCCTATATTGAAGTATTTGTTTACGTAGCATGATATGTCTGCCGCAAAAGCACTACCGGGAGAGGTGTCGTCAGTATAGTCGTAGGTGAGGTCTGAATATATCCAGCGCACTCCCGCACCGAGAGAGAAACTCTCACTAAGCATAAGGGAATATGCAACATCGAGAGACATCTCGTAAGGTTTGATGGTGTAAGCTCCCTCGTCTTCAGAGGTCATTACCTCACCAAGCGAGAAATATCTTAACGAACCAGACACCGCGCTATAGTCTCCGATACGACCGTAGCCTGCTACTGTGGCGAGGTCCATGTCGCTGACAAGTTGGCGAAGCCATGGTGTGTAGTTTATTGCCACACCAGCCTTGCTGATGGAGAATGGATATTTAGATGGGTTCCAGAACTGGGAGTTGACATCCGGGTCTGTTGCCGCACCGACATCACCCATACCTGCTGCTCGTGCATCCGGCGCAATCATTTGTGAAGTCACCGAGTGGTTAACAGGATTGAATATGTCTGTCTTGCTGTCTTGTGCCTTCGCTTCATGTATTGCTGTGAGCATGAAGCAGAGAACAAATATTATTTTGAGTTTCTTCATAAGCCTTAGGTGTATAGCTCGTCTTTAATTTATGATTATCAGTTTCTTAGCTTTGGAAACTGTAGTGCTGTTTTCTGTATATATTGTTACTCTATAAAGATATACGCCTGTCTGTAGTTTGCCTCCTCCGTCTATGGTAAGGTCCCAATCTACTTTCAAGTTACCTGTTACTGAACTGTCGTGCGTTGTTTTCTTCCATAGAGGAACTCCTGCCATTGTCATCACCTCAATGTCTGCGGTAATCGGCGAGCCTTTGCGGTCGTGGGTGATAATGAATGAGGTGCTTTCGCGCGCAGGGTTCTTTGTGCAGGATATTTCTTGCAGTTGTGGCGCGAGTCCATCTACGACATTAAATGCGAGTGTCGTGGTGCTGGAGTTGTTGAGAATGTCCCATGCCTTGAAGCGTAAGGTGTGCTTGCCTGGCGATAGGGTAGGGATGTTGTAGTATGTTGTGCCTTTTGTATAGCTGCCTAAGTCAAAACGGAAATTGTCGTTGAGGATGTAGGTCTTGTTGACATCGCCATCAATTACAAGTTGCAGGTCGTGACCAATACTTCCGCTTGCTGTGTTTATGCCGTCTTTATCGGTTATCTCGGCATAGAAGAATGGCGTGTTGTTGACATCGCCGCCGTCTTGGAAGTTTGGAGAGTTCAGGTAGCAGTAAATGGACGGGCCGATAGAGTCGGTGTGGACATCCTCTGTCTCTGATGCTTCAAAGCTTTCGTTGTTACCGTTTGCGCTAATATGAGTCTTGCTGTCTGTGGCAAAGGCTGTTATAAGACCTGTGGCTCCAGAATAGTCAATATCTTTTGGCATGGCAAAGACAATGGTGAAATCACCGTTGGTCACCCCTGTGTTCCCCTTAAACATTGTGGATGTGCGGTCGTAATAAACATAGGGTTCTTGCGCTCCTTCCGATGATGTGTCGTTGAGTTTGCATATGATTTTCTTCTTCGCATCGCGAATGATTATGTTGGCAAGTCCATTGAACTGATTGTCCTTGACACCATTCTTCTCAATATGCCCTGTAATCTTGGAAACACTTGCCGCCTTCATCTTAACCACAGCTTCCGTCCCGTTGACTTTAACACCGTTAATGGAGTCTATAATAACCTGTTGAGTAGGAATGTTAAGACGCATGGCAGGGTCGCCAGTGATGGAGTAGTGTAGCTTGTTCTCTGAACGGTCCTTGCCAGAACTTATCAAGTCGTTCTTTGCTAATCGCTGTGCTTCACCTATCGTATTATATACGCCGTTTGTCTTTTTAAAGAGCGCTGTGATAAACGATTTCACAAAGGCACGGCTTTCTGTTGGGAATGCAGAACGGGCTGTTGAGAGGAAACCGATAGAACCGCCATTCTTGTTGAAAAGAGTTATGGTGCCGAGATGCTCTGTGCGATGGTCATAGGGTGTAACATCGCAAGCTGCTGCTATCCAGAAAGCGAGATTTTCGTTGGTGATATTCTCAAGGATTGATTTTGTTATCACCTTCTCGTGCGACAACTGGTCGGCTCTTCCGTGACCGCTGTAATCTATTATGAGCGCGCCTTCGTTTATCTGCGCCAAAATCAGTTTGGTAATCTCTGGGTATGAGAAGCCCGTTGATGACGCTTCGCGCTTGAATGTGTCCCACATTACGCGTCGTACATACATGTTGGGGTTGCACTCTTCCACGGTTGTTGCTATCACATTGGCATCATCCATGTGAGTGTTGTTGTTGCCATCGTCGCCCAAACACATAACGGTGTTCTGCCAACTTCCTGAGTTTTCGTTTTGGCTGTATCTGATAATCTTGTCAACAGCGGTCTTCGCCTCGTCAATGTTCGTTACTGGCAGACGTCCAACGGCAACATCCTCACGGTCTGATGTAGTCTGTCTTGTTCCTTCTCCATCATCGAGTAGGGTGTAGAAGCCGTCGTTCACATAACATTTTGTTTCACTGAAAGAGTTCTCGCTTTCGAAGCAGAGCAGGTAATCATCGGGATTGTTGCCCTTCCAGTATGATGATTTCATGCGGTTGTCAAATGCTCCGGCACCGAAAAGCAGTAGATATTTAGGCATCTGCTTATCTGTTTGCGCCCTGTCGTAAAGCATTTTGAGATAACGGCGGTAAGCGTTTGCGTCAGGCGTGCCACTTGAAAACTCGTTGAATATCTCGTCAGCAGGTACAATAACAACCTTCATGCTGTCGTTTGTCTCGTGGAATGTTTTCAGTCTCTCCGCTTGTGAACGTAGTTTCTGCGTCGTAGGTATGATGATTACCATCTCGTAATCGCGATGAGAATGAAGGTCTTGATTGCTTATGTTGTAAACATATTCAGCGGCAGGTATCGGTGTGTTAGGACTATATGTTGCTGATTTCTTGCGCTTGTCACCGCAGATGTCTATATAGTCAAGGTGTAGTGGACCGCCATTGTCAGCCCTGACACCAATGTTTATTTTGCCGCTGGCCTCAAACTCAAAGTAACATTCACCGGAATTTGCCTTGTCATAGTTGCGCAGAATGATGCTACCGGTGTCTATGACCTTGTCGTTAAGCATTACACTGAACGAGGCTGCATTTCCTGCAGTTGCTATAATTCGTGCTGTAAATTTTGTGCCGTCGGGATATTCCGATAGGTCAAAAGCGAAGTTTTGCGTCTTGCCTGTCTCAATCTGTTCTTTGTTGTAAAGGTTTCTACCGCCTTGATACCAAGCAAAATCATCTACTTCGTAGAGACTGTGGAACTGCTCCGGGTATTCCGTCTCGCATAGTTTTGCGAATGCTGTAGAGTCGCCTGTCAGTGGCTCGGTGTCGCTCTCTGTGATGAAATAGCAACCATAGTCTGAATATGGGTTGCGAGTGCGTGTTGATGTGCGCTGCGAATAGTGTACAGGACCTTCCGCGCGGAATAGTCGGCGGCCATTGACATTATAGGTCATTACCTCATGCAGGTCGTCGGTTGATGCTAAATAACTGGTTTGTATGGCTTCTGGCTGCAGGTTGCCGCCATATCCATACACTTTTACTTTGCTGAGATTGCTGAACCCCGCCTTTTTTATTACGGCAGAGGTTAACTCGTGAATGCCGCTCTCTTTTACGGAAATCTTAGCCCATCGTCCTGTTGCAAGAACAGAATGGTCTGCGTATGTCTGTCCCTCAGCCCTGCTGGAGACTATTTGTGGACTGTTCTGTCTTGTAGATGAATTCTTTTTCTTTTCGGAACAGATTCGGAGCATGAAGTCTGTAAGTTTCTTGTATTTCTTGCCGTCTGTAACGATTGGAACGAAGAAAATCTCTAATCTGCCCTTCTTTCTGTCGATGGTTACTTGCTGGTTGAGGCCTGCAAACAGTTTGTAACCAGACTGTCGTGGAATGAATTCCACATCATTTCCCGCTAAGAACTCTCCCTTTTCAATAATCTTTTTGCAGTCTTTCTCCTCTATTGAACTCAGTTCGGCAAATCCAGGATATACAAGTTTTATCGTGTAGATAGAGTCGTTATAGTTGCCAGAAAGGTCTATTTTGTATGTAAATTCAGGTAGAAGTGTGTCTATTTTCAATTCTTCTTTTGTAAGGTTGAAGAATTGCTGATATACAATATTGTCCGCTGCGCTTGCTGTTAGTGCAAGTGCAACGGACATTATTAGTATTGTTACTATCCTTTTCAATGTAGGTGTTCTTTATTTCACTCTGAAATCAAGCACTTTCTTGTCTTCTATATAGCCTTCAAGATGGTCTTCTATCTGTACTGGTCCAACACCTGCGGGTGTGCCTGTGTATAGAATGTCGCCAGTCTTCAGTGTGTAGTATTTGCTTATGTAACTTATAATCTCGTCAACCTTATAGAGCATATCGCTTGTGCAACCTTCCTGAACGGTTTTGCCGTTGATGTCAAGATGGAAATGAATGCCCTGAATGTCGAGAAACTTTTCCTTATCAACCCATTCGCCTATAGCGGCAGCACCGTCAAAGCCTTTGCATAAGTCCCAAGGCTTGCCTTCTGAACGCAGTTTCTTTTGCAGGTCGCGGGCTGTAAAGTCGATGCCCACTGTGACTGCATCGTAATAGCGGTGGGCAAACTGCTGAGATATGCTTTTGCCTACTCTGCATATTCGCACCACGAGTTCCGTCTCGTAATCAATCCTTCCGAGATGGTCTGGAAGGAAGAATGGCTTGCGGTCTTTCAGCAGAGACGAATCTGCTTTCAGGAAGATTACAGGTTCTTCTGGCTTAAATAACGCACCTTCCAACTCTTTATTGTGTTGGATGTAGTTCATTCCTATAGCAAATATCTTCATATCAAGAATTTTTATAAAAAAACAGAAAAGGAAAGGAAAAAAAGAAGACGACAATTCGTATTTGCCGTCTTCCTTTTGTATTTCGAAATATCTGTGTTATTAGTCAGCAACCAGTGAGAAACGCTTGAAGTCGATAACAGTGAGTTCCTTGTCTGCCTGCTTGAGGTAGTCAGAAACAGTGAGCTTGCTGTCCTGAATGAACTCCTGGTTGAGAAGACAGCTGTCCTTGTAGAACTTCTTCATACGACCCTGAGCGATGTTTGTAACCATGTTCTCGTTGATTTGGACAGTTGCAGGAACTTCTTCCTTTGTCTTGCGAACAAGTGCAGCTTCCTCTTCTGTAATCATCTTCTTGGCAACAGCCTCGTTGATGTGCTCCTCGTTTGAAGCGTAGTAGTTGTCCTTGCCAAGGCTGAGACCGAGCTTGTTGAGAGCAACATTTACAGCACGCTGAATCTGCTCTTCCTTAGTCTTCTCGATAGAAACTTTGAGCTCAGTGTCCTTGATGTCCTGTGGAACAGAAGCTTCATCGAGAGCAACAGGCTTCATTGCTGCAACCTGCATTGCTACGATGTGAGCCTGCTCTTCTGCTGGCTTGTTTGTCTGAACCATTGTGCAGAGGATGTGCTTGTTCATGTGGTCATAAACAGAAATGTTCTCACCTTCGATGAAGAGGTAGCCATCGAGTTCCATCTTCTCGCCTGTGATACCAGAACGGTTGATTACGCACTCCTGTGCTGTGCCGTTTGCAAGCTGAAGGTTCTTAACCTCTTCGAGAGTCTTGCACTTGTTGGCAACTGCGGCGTTGATGATTTCCTGTGTGAGGGCGATGAAGTCTGCACCGTTTGCAACGAAGTCTGTCTCACATTTGAGAGCAATCATTGCTGCGAAACCATCTTCAGCCTTAACGAGTACACAGCCGTTTGAAGTCTCACGGTCTGAACGCTTTGCTGCGATAGCCTGACCCTTCTTGCGGATAATCTCCATTGCTTTGTCGAAATCGCCTTCTGACTCCTCAAGTGCCTTCTTGCAGTCTGAAAGACCAGCACCTGACATCTTGCGGATTTTCTGTATGTCTGCTATTGAAACTTTCATTTTGTTATGTAGTTTAATTGAATATTCGAGACTTCCGAACAATCGAGAGTCTCGAATATCCGAGATTTTTATTTGTTTGTTGAATTATTCTGCTGTCTCCTCTGCTACTGCCTCTGGAGCTGGAGCTTCTTCCTTCTTCTCCTTGCGAGCGCGACGCTTTGGTGCTACTTCTTTGATAGTCTCAGCCTCTGCCTGCTCTTTAGCAGCCTTCTCGTCAGCCTTCTCAACCTTGCGCTCCTCAAGACCTTCTGCGATAGCTGCGCAGCATGCGTTGAGAATAACCTCTACTGAATCCTTAGCGTCATCGTTTGCTGGGATTACGAAGTCAGCGTCATTAGGGTTAGAGTTTGTGTCAACGATAGCAAATACAGGGATGCCAAGACGGTGTGCCTCGTTAACAGCGATGTGCTCCTTCATAACGTCGATGATGAAGATTGCTGAAGGAAGGCGGCTGAGGTCTGCGATAGAACCAAGGTTCTTCTCGAGCTTAGCGCGCTGACGAGTAATCTGAAGAATCTCACGCTTAGAGAGGTTAGCGTAAGTACCGTCGCTCATGAGCTTGTCGATGTTTGCCATCTTCTTAACAGCCTTGCGGATTGTTGGGAAGTTTGTGAGCATACCACCTGGCCAACGCTCAATAACGTATGGCATATTAACAGAAGTAGCCTTCTCTGCGATGATGTCCTTAGTCTGCTTCTTTGTACCTACGAAGAGGATTTTCTTGCCAGACTTTGCAATCTGCTTGAGAGCGTTTGCTGCTTCTTCAATCTTTGCTACTGTTTTGTTAAGGTCGATGATGTGGATACCGTTGCGCTCCATGAAGATATAAGGAGCCATTGCAGGATTCCACTTGCGCTTGAGGTGTCCGAAGTGGCAACCAGCCTCAAGGAGTTGTTCAAAATTAGTTCTTGCCATTTTGATTTGTTTGTTTACGTTCTTTTATGGTTTTTTAGAACCCAACAGTGTGGTAGAGCGAGTGCCGTCCACACTGTTTAGATGCTAAACTTATTTACTATTCAGGGGATTTACGACTTTCATTTACTATTGTTAAATAGTAGATGAGATGGTAAATAGTCCAATCGTAAATGGATTAGCGCTTAGAGAACTGGAAGCGACGGCGTGCCTTTGGCTGACCTGGCTTCTTACGTTCAACCTCACGAGCATCACGAGTAAGGAAGCCCTTAGTCTTGAGAGTCTTCTTGTCTTCTTCGTTGATGAGAACGAGGGCGCGGGCGATAGCCATGCGGAGAGCCTGGCTCTGACCTGTGAAACCGCCACCGTCGAGGTTAGCCTTGATGTCATATTTCTCTTCAACACCGAGAGTGAGCAGTGGCTGCTTTACAACATAACGGAGAATTGCTGATGGGAAATATGTTTCGATATCCTTCTTGTTGATGATGATCTTACCGCTACCTTCTGTTACATATACGCGAGCAACAGCACTCTTGCGGCGACCTATAGCGTTGATAGTTTCCATACTTCTTTCCTATTATTTTAATGTGTTAATATCAAGTGCCTTTGGCTGCTGAGCTGCATGTGGGTGCTCTGTGCCTTCGTAAACATAGAGATTGTCAAGGATGTCGCGACCAAGACGACCCTTTGGGAGCATACCCTTCACTGCGTGGCGAACGATTTTGTCGATACCGTTCTTGCGAGTGCGGAGCTCTGCTGGAGTGTTGAAACGCTGACCGCCTGGATAACCTGTGTAACGAGTGTAAACCTTGTCGGTTTCCTTCTTACCTGTGAAGACAACCTTTGAGGCATTGATGATGATTACGTTGTCACCGCAATCTACATGAGGAGTGAAGCCTGGCTTGTACTTACCACGAAGAATCTTAGCCACTTTAGAGCAGAGACGACCAACTACCTGATCTGTTGCGTCGATAACCACCCATTCCTTCTTTGCAGTCTCCTTATTGAGGGAAACTGTCTTGTAACTTAAAGTGTTCATCTGTTTGTAAAAAATTAAATTATTACTACTTTCGTGTCGGTGTATTGCCCACCAGACACTTATTGAACCGCGAACGGCTCATGAGAAGTTTGCTTGGGCGGCATCAGTCGCGACGCGCCGCAGGCTTGCTGTCTCAGGAGGATTCCTTGCCGAAAACAATATCTCGCGCAGGTGCTATCCCCGCAATAATCGGCTACAAAATTACTAAATTTCTTTTGCTTGTCAATAAGTTGCGGCTTAGTTTCTTTCCGCAGGTTGATAGTTGTCAACAATTTGTTCCTGTTGCAAACGAAAATCACCGCTAAAACCCGAAGGTGATAGCGGTGATTCAGAGGCTTGTTGTGTCACTTGTTTTCCCCCATGTAAGTAAGGGAAACAGTGAGTTTTACTTCTTTTTCTTCTTGTGCACGTAGGCATCGATGGCGGCAACAGCCACTGTCGTAACCACATCGCGAACGGAACTGCCGAAGTCGGTGAAGTGGATAGGCTTGTTGAGTCCCATCTGGATAGGACCAATGATTTCCGCATCGTCGTAGATGGCTTTGAGAAGTTTGTATGCGTTGTTTGCGGAAGAAAGTCCTGGGAAGATGAGAGTGTTGACATCTTTGCCATAAAGGCGTGAGAAAGGATAACGCTCGTCGCGAACCTTCTTGTTGAGTGCGAAGTTCACCTGCATCTCGCCGTCGATGGCAAGGTTAGGATATTCTGCGTGGAGTTCCTCTACTGCCTGATGCACTTCTGCCGGGCTGCCGCTTTTATCTGTTCCGAAGTTAGAGTAGCTTACCATGGCAATCACTGGCTCTTCGTTGAAGAAACGAACGGTGTGGGCTGCGAGGTGAGCTATGTCTTTCAGCACATCCTTGTTAGGCTGACGGTTGATGAGAGTGTCGGCGATATAGTATGTGCCTTTGCGTGTGTTGAGAATGTGCATTGTGCCGAAGTGGTTGAACTGTGGCTGAATGCCGATAACCTCGTTGGCAACCTTGATGGTGTTGGAGTATTTTGTGTAAAGACCGGTGATGAAAGCGTCGGCGTCGCCAGTCTCAACCATCATCATTCCAAAGTAGTTGCGCTCAAACATCTTGTCGTTAGCCTCTTGGAACGTGTAGCCCTGACGCTGACGCTTCTCTGCAAGAATCTTTGCGTAGTGCTCGCGACGTTCTGCTTCGCGGTCGTGACGGAGGTTGACAACTTCGATTCCGTCAAGGCTGAGGTCGAGTTCGTTGGCGAGTTTCATGATGCGCTCGTCGTTTCCGAGCAGGATAGGCTGGCAGATGCCTTCAGCCTTTGCCTGAACAGCGGCCTTCAACATTGTAGGGTCAATACCTTCGGCAAACACGATGCGCTGCGGATGCTTGCGTGCTCTGTCGTAGAGTTGCTGTGTCAGCTTGGTCTCCTGTCCGAGAAGTTCGCGCAGCTGGTTCTTGTAAGCCTCCCAGTCTTTGATTGTTGTGCGGGCAACTCCCGACTTTATTGCCGCTTTTGCCACGGCTGTTGACACTTCTGTTATGAGGCGTGGGTCAACAGGTTTCGGAATGAAATATGATGGTCCGAAGGTGAGATTGTCGTTGCTATAGACATCGTTCACAATGTCAGGCACAGGCTGCTTGGCGAGGTCTGCAATAGCGTAAACGGCAGCAAGTTTCATCTCCTCGTTGATGGCTGTGGCGTTCACGTCAAGTGCACCGCGGAAGATGTAAGGGAATCCGATAACATTGTTTATCTGGTTAGGATAATCGGAACGACCTGTTGACATGAGAACATCGGGACGGCTCTCCATTGCATCCTCGTAACTGATTTCAGGCACAGGGTTTGCGAGGGCAAAAACGATAGGGTCTTTTGCCATAGAGCGAACCATGTCTTGTGTCAAGATGTTACCTTTTGACAGTCCAACGAACACGTCAGCGTCCTTCATTGCCTCTTCAAGTGTATGAACATCACGGCGGTCGGTGGCGAAGAATTTCTTTTGGTCGTTCAATCCTTCACGGTCGGAAGTGATAACGCCCTTTGAGTCGAGCATAAGGATATTCTCTCTCTTTGCGCCGATAGCCATATAAAGTTTTGTGCAGGATATTGCCGCTGCGCCCGCGCCGTTGACAACGATACGAACTTTTGCGATGTCTTTGCCGTTCACTTCAAGCGCATTCTTCAGTCCCGCTGCCGAAATGATGGCTGTGCCGTGCTGGTCGTCGTGCATCACAGGGATGTCGAGTGTCCTCTTCAGTCGCTCTTCAATGTAGAAACATTCCGGGGCTTTTATGTCTTCAAGGTTGATACCTCCGAAGGTTGGGGCAATCTTCTCTACTGCCTCGCAGAATTTCTCTGGGTCTTTTTCCGCAACCTCAATGTCAAAAACATCAATTCCGCCGTAAATCTTGAACAGCAAGCCTTTACCTTCCATGACTGGTTTGCCGCTCATCGCACCGATGTCGCCAAGACCAAGGACTGCTGTACCGTTGCTTATTACGGCAACAAGATTACCTTTCGCTGTGTATTTGTATGCGGCGGAAGGGTCGGCCTCAATCTCTTTACAAGGAAATGCTACGCCTGGAGAATAAGCCAGGCTAAGGTCGGTCTGTGTGTGGTAAGGCTTTGTTGGCGTTACCTCAATCTTTCCTGGACGACCGCTCTCGTGATATCTCAGAGCAGCCTCTTTTGTAATCTTTACCATTTCAGTCTAATTATTTGTTGTGTTGTGTATTGTATCTACTTGTCGTTTTGTAAAATTTCGGCAAAATTACGCATATTTTTCTTTCTGAATAGCAAAGGAAAGATTTTTCTTATTATGGATTGTGCAATATCAATGCAAAGAAACACGTTTTGAGTATCGCCGAAACTCACTTCGAGTGTCCCTGAAACTCACTTCGAGTGTCCCTGAAACTCGCATTGAGTATCGCCGAAACTCGCTTTGAGTTTATTTGGTCCACATCCATTTCTTCCAATCTACACTCTTGAACATTTCAGCCCGCGTGATATTTGTGTCGGCTTGCTTGTCAAGCAGAAAGCGGTCGAGGAAGGCGCCGACTTCCGGGCGTTGGCTGTCCGGCAGTTGGCAATGTCCGTGTCCTCCTTCTATGCTAAAGCCCATGCGGTCGGCAATTCCGAAGGTTTCCCATACTGTTCTTGCGGCTTGGCATGAAACATAACTCGATTCGTCGGCAAGCCACTCGTAGTCTGTATTGCCGAGAACGAGAAGCGCGCGTGGGCAAACGAGAGCTACAAGTTGGTGATGGTCAATGGGCAAACTGTCAACACAGTTGGAGAAGCGTCTCATATCTTCGATAAACCAAGAATAGTTTGTGCGGCCAAGAGTCTCCACATTTCCCAATGTTTCAGAGACGCGCCATGCTGCCGCGCCGCCTCCGCCAGGTTCTTGTGCTATGGTTAGTGCGATGCGCTCGTCGAAAGCGCCGGAGAAGAGTGCCATCTTTCCTGCGAAAGAACAGCCTGTAATGCCAAGATGTTTCAGGTCGATGCGCGCTTTCTCGCCCACAATCTCCATAGCGTCAATCAGTCGGCTTACTCCCCATGGCCATGCGCAGTAGGCTCCGATATACTCATGCTCTGGGTAAAGACGGTTGAGCGGTTCCTGTCCTCGCTTCTGCGTGTGGCTTACAACTTTGTAGAAAGGGAAAGCTATTTGCGCTATGCCACGCTCTTTGAGCATATCAGGTGGCAGAGAGCCTGACGGCATTCCGATGCCAATCATTGCGGGAAAAGGTCCGTTGCCTTCGGGGTAAACTATTGTTGCCGCCATGTCAAGACTGTTGCCGTTGGCATGTATGCGCACACGCAGAGTGTCGGCATCCATCCATGCCTCTATGCTGTCTTTTGGCGTTGTAGGCATTTCGCCGATTTCATACTTATAGAACTTTTGTTTTGTCTCGCTGCGATGACGCTCCCAGTCGGCAAAATCCGTGCTTCGTCCGCTACCGTCTGTCCATGCAAAAGGGTCTGGCAGATGGCTTATGCTCTGTGCTTGTATTTGTGATAAGGCTGCCAATGTTAGCAGCAAGGCGAGGAAGATGTGTCTCTTCATAATATTTGTTTGTGTCTCTTCATAATATTTGTTTGTGTCTCTTCATTATATATATTAATGTGGGAGATAGCTCTTTTTCAAGACTTGATGCTCAGTCTTTCCCAGATACAGTCGGGGATAAGTCGCCAGAAAAAGACGAGTATGGCGTAGCGCCAATCAATGACCACCTTCCGTTTCTTGGCGTAGATGGCCTTGACTATCTGCTTTGCCACATCGTTGGCGTTGAGTTGTAGAGGATAACTGTCGCCTTTCAGCAGGTCTGTTGCCACAAAACCAGGACGAATGTCGGTGAAACAGATGTCAAGTTTGTTCATGTGAGCCTGTTGCGCAAGGCATTGGATGTAAGTGTTTTGGAAACTTTTTGTGGCGGAATATGCAGGCGAAGCGCCCAAACCTTTCGTGCCGGCAATGGAGGATATTGCTGCAATATGTCCGCTTCCTTTCGATGCGAAATATCTGTATGCCGCAGTAATCATCCGCGTGAATCCGAGTCCGTTGGTGGTTACAGTGAGCAATTCTACATCTTTGCCGTCAAGTTCCTTGTCAAGATTGGCGTTCTGCCAGCCGATGCCAGAGGACAGGAATATCAGATTAACCCCTTCCATTTCTTCGATTAAGGCAAGCATTTCCTTGTCAGCATCTTCGTTGCACACGTCTATCTGCCTAATATGAACACGCTCTTTCAGGTCGGCTTTTATTTCTTCCAAGCGCTCTTTGCGCCTTCCTGCCAAGCCTAATGTCCAGCCGTCCTTGTGCAGTTGTCTTGCCGTTGCCAGACCTATTCCTGATGTCGCGCCGATAATAATGGCTTTTTTATTGCTGTTTTTCATGCTTGGAGTCGTTTTTTGCAAACCATCCTGCAAGTAATGTTCCGCTTATGCTATGCCATACGCATGAAATGGCACAAGGAACGACAGCCAATGGCATAGTGGCAATGAAGAAGTTGGTGGCAAGGTTAGTGGCAAGACCTGCGTTTTGCATTCCCACTTCTATGCTTATTGTGCGGTTCTTCGCCTTAGAGAACTTTGATAGTTTGCCTGCCGCGTAGCCGAGTATATAGCCGAGAGTGTTGTGGCAGAGTACGGTGGCAAAGGTCAGGAAGAACAATCCGATGCCGCCTTTTACGATGTCGGCTTGCACAACGCTTATCACGCCGCCGACGATGCAGGCAAGGGCGAGAACGCCAACTCCCGGCATTATTTGTTGGATGGTCTTGAACGACGGCTTGTGGCCTAACCACACATTCAGTCCGAAGCCTGCGCCGACAGGTATCAGCGTAACTATCAGTATGTTTATGAACATTCCTATTGCGTCAACTTCAACGGTCTGTCCGGCGAGCCAAAGCATAAGCAATGGTGTGACAACGGGAGCAAGAAGAGTGCTGACGGTGGTCATTCCGACGGAAAAAGCCACATCACCGTGGCAGAGGAAACTCATGATGTTGCTTGAAACGCCGCCAGGACAACAACCCACGAGCATTATTCCAACGGCAAGTGCTGGTGGCAATCCAAAGGTGTGCCACAGCAAGTAGGCGACGAGGGGCATGACAGTAAACTGCGCAAGCGTTCCGATACATATATCTAACGGGCGAGTGGCAAGGTTTTTGAAGTCTTCGGGTGTCAGTGTCAGTCCCATGCTGAGCATTATAATGCCAAGAACTACCGTTTGTGTCTGTCCGCTTACCCATGAGAACAGTGAGGGGAAAAAGAACGAAATCAGTGCAGCGCCTATGACTATCGGCGATGCGTTTCCATAAAGCCATTTGCTAAGTCTTATCATAGTTTTTGTATTTGACAGGTCTCAAGATAACCCGAGAACCTTCTATTAATCCGGTGCAAAGTTAGAAAATGTTTTTGAAAAGTTGTCTTATCAATATAAAAAGCATGCTAAAAAGCCGAGAAGCAGTGAAAAAAACAGTGCAAAACAAACGATTTATTGATTTTTATTTTGAAGTTTGGCTGTTTTACATTAACTTTGCAGCGGAAATCTTAATTATGAAAAGTATAGGGTACATGCCATTAAGACGCCCCCAACACATTAATTTCTTTTAAACGGAAAGATGATTTTCGAATACGATTATCTTATAATAGGTAGTGGCGTGGCTGGTATGAGTTACGCGCTAAAGATTGCCCGCAAGCATACGGGTAAGATTTGCATCATTTGCAAGACAACTCTCGATGAGGCAAACACCAAGTTTGCACAAGGCGGCATCGCCAGTGTGACAGACAGGGTTGTTGACAATTTTGAGAAACATATCAACGACACAATGATTGCGGGTGACTATATCAGTGACCCGAAAGCAGTGAAGCAAGTGGTGGAGATGGCTCCGTCACAGATAAAGGAACTGGTGGAGTGGGGCGTTAAGTTCGACAAGAAGCCTTCAGGAAAGTTCGACCTTCACCGCGAAGGCGGGCATAGCGAGTTCCGTATTCTGCATCATGCCGACGATACCGGTCGTGAGATTCAGCGAGGACTTGTAAACGCTGTGCGCAAGAATCCTTATATTGAGGTAAAGGAGAATCACTTTGCGGTTGAGATTATCACGCAGCATCACCTTGGCGTTGAGGTTACTCGCCGAACTCCCGACATAGAGTGTTTCGGAGCCTATGTGCTTAATCCAGAAACACAGAAGGTAGATACCTATCTGAGCAAGGTGACGGTGATGTGTACTGGCGGTTGCGGTGCTGTCTATGACACTACAACAAACCCGATAATCGCTACCGGCGATGGAGAAGCAATGGTCTATCGCGCTAAGGGAACGGTGAAGGACATGGAGTTTGTGCAGTTCCATCCTACGGCTCTCTATCATCAGGGCGAGACTCATCCCGCTTATCTTATTACAGAGGCTATGCGAGGCTATGGCGCAATTCTCCGCTTGCCTGACGGAAGTTCGTTTATGGAGAAATACGACGAGAGGCTGTCTCTTGCACCACGCGACATTGTGGCGCGCGCCATAGACAAGGAGATGAAAATCCATGGACTTGCGCATGTTTGCCTGGATGTTACGCACAAGAATGCCGAGGAGACGAAGCGTCATTTCCCGAACATCTACAAGAAATGCCTCTCGATAGGCATCGACATAACGAAAGACTATATTCCTGTTCGCCCTGCTGCTCACTATATGTGTGGCGGTATTCTCGTTGACACCAACGGCTGCTCGTCGATAAAACGCCTTTATGCTCTTGGCGAATGTTCTTGCACAGGTCTGCATGGCGGCAACCGTTTGGCTTCCAACTCATTGATTGAGGCTGTGGTATATGCGGAAACTGCTGCAAACCATTCGATGGCTCACATCAGTGAATATGAGTTTAATCATGATGTTCCTGAGTGGAATGACGAAGGAACAATGACAAACGAAGAGAAGGTTCTTATCACACAAAGTGTAAAAGAGGTGGGCGAGATAATGGCTAACTATGTTGGTATTGTGCGCTCCGACCTTCGAATGAAACGCGCCTGGGACCGCCTCGACCTCCTTTACGAGGAGACAGAAGCGCTGTTCAAGCGTGTCAAGGCAAGCAAGGATATTTGCGAGTTGCGCAATATGATTAATGTAGGCTACCTCATCACGCGCTTCGCCATAGAACGCAAGGAATGTCGAGGCTTGCATTTCACCACCGATTATCCGCATCACGCGTACGACAATAATGTGGAATAAGAGGAACTTTCCTCAAATTCGTACCATCTTATATGTTCAACCATTAAACTTTAATAATACAATGAAAAAGTTATCATTCTTCTTAATTGCTATTATGGCCCTTTCCATTTCTTCTTGCGATATGTTTAACGGTAAGAAGAACGAGGAACTGAGGAACATGACCATCAGTGATTCACTTCAACATCTGCTCGACCTCCGCGATGCTGAGATTAACGACTTGCTCACTACATTCAACGATGTTCAGCAGAGTTTCAACGAGATTAACGAGGCAGAAGATCGTATCGCCTTGATGAAGTCTGGAGAGCGTAACAACTCTTCGCAGCAAATCAAGGAGAATTTCCGTTTCATTCAGGACAAGATGCGCCAGAACCGCGAGATGATTAACCAGCTCCAGCAGCAGCTTCGCGAGAGCACCTTCAAGGGCGACGAGCTCAAGCGCACACTCAACGGACTTATCCAGCAGTTGGAGACAAAGGATAAGGAACTGACAAAACTTGCACAGCAGTTGCAGGAGAAAGACCTTACCATTGCCGCACAAGATGAGCATATCATGGCTCAGGGCGAGAAAATCACTGCTCAGGAGAACACTATCACAGAGCAGAACCAGAACATCACCAAGCTCAGCAATCAGGTTGACGAGCAGGTGGCAGAGAACAACCGCAAGCAGGATGTGATAACATCACAAGACCAGACCATCAACACTGCTTGGTATGTTTTTGGAACAAAGTCAGAACTCAAGGAGCAGGGCGTGCTTGCCAAGGGTAAAGTGCTTCAGGGCAACTTCAACAAGAACTATTTCAGCAAGATTGATATCCGTACAACAAAGGAAATCAAGCTCTACTCAAAGTCAGCTGAGATCCTCACTTCCCATCCTACAGCTTCTTATTCTTTGCAGAAAGACATCAACAACCAGTATGTCCTCAAGATTGCTGACCCACAGAAGTTCTGGTCAACAAGCAAGTATCTTGTGATACAGGTGAAATAATCAATAACAATAGTTAAAAGCTGATAGTGCACAAACAGATAACATTTGATACTGCTGTCCGCTGGACAAGTATCTTCCTTATAGTCGTTGCTGTGATAGTTCTCCTGAACTATCTCAGCAATGTTCTTATGCCTTTTTTCGTGGCGTGGGCATTGGCTTATCTGATGTATCCGCTCGTTAAGTTTGTGCAATATAAGCTCAAGGTGCGGTCGAGAGCGGCGTCCATCATTCTGTCCCTGATTTTTATTGTTGCGCTCATAGCTCTCGTCATCTATCTCATCATACCACCGATGATTGAGCAGATTATAATGCTCGGTGGTTATCTCAACAAGTTCATCTCCACGCATACCCACAGCGACAACTTGTCCATGTATATCAAGGATTTGTTGAGCGAGAACCGCAACGCCATAGAGCAGTTTGTGCTTCAGCATGACATAGCGGGAACCGTCAAGTCCATGATTCCCGAGTTTTGGGGCATGCTTGGTCGCACATACAATATGATTATCGGTGCCGGCGCAGTTCTGTTGGCATTGATGTACACGTTCTTCATACTCCTTGACTACGAGTATCTTACCAACAACTGGATAAAGATATTCCCGAAGTCTGTGCGTCCGTTCTGGCGAAATGTTGCCAACGATGTGGAGAAGGCGATGAACAGTTATGTGCGCGGACAGTGTCTTGTTGCCCTCATTATGGGAATTCTTTTCTGCATCGGTTTCACCATTATTGATTTCCCGATGGCTATAGGTCTCGGCATTCTTATAGGCATCATGGACCTTGTGCCTTATTTACACACCTTCGCACTTATACCTACCGCCTTTCTCGCATTGATGAAGGCGGCAAGCACCGACAGCAATTTCCTTGTCATCTTCCTTTCCGCGTTTGCTGTCTTCTGTGTTGTGCAGGTTATTATTGATATGATTGTAACGCCGAAGATTATGGGCAAGGCCATGGGACTTAACCCCGCCATACTGCTTCTTGCTCTCTCTGTTTGGGGCAGCATCCTCGGTTTCATCGGACTTATCATAGCCTTGCCGCTCACCACTATCCTTATGGCATATTACAAGAGATATGTCACTCGCGAGGAGGAGTGACATTTACAATCACGCGTTTGTACGATGTCATTTGTGGAGTGCCTTTGTCGGTTACTTCCACAATGAAATGCAGCTGTGTCTTTTCCTTCACTTTCGGCGCGGGAACGGCAACGTGCGCAATGTTTGGCATGCCGAACGGGAATATTTCTTCCCCGTAAGTTCCAGCTTCCGGGTAGTTGTACCAGAGGAACGAGAGGTTGTCTCCGTCGGGGTCGTAAGAGTCTTGCGCCTCCAAGGTGAATGTCTCTCCTGATTTCACGGTCAGAATGTCCGGATGGTTAAGTTTCACGATAGGAGCGTGGTTAGCCTCTTGAACCGGTTTTACGGTCCAGTCCATCCTTGCGGCAAAGTCGTTTTGCACACCTTTTCTCCATCGCCATACTGTTGCCTTGTAGCCTCCAACCTTCTTCTTGCTCCGTTCTATGGCAGCGCCGTTGTATGGAGCGCGATAAGTGTAGAAGCTGTCTATGGCGTTTGTCCAAATAGGACGTGTCTCACGCTCTATAGGCACACCGCCGGTGAATCCGTTAAGGTCGAGAGTCTCGTATTCCGGGATATAAAGTTTGTATCTGCCTCCCCATCCTCCGTATTCAGGATGCTCCGGAACGTTCAGTCCGTTAGGTATCAGGGCGAGCCATGAAGGAGTGTCGCCCTCAATGCCGTAAGCCACATCAGGATAACAAGCGCCGAGCGGACCGTGACCTTGCTGTATGTTCTTTGCTATCCATTGGTTGCTTATAAGCGATTTGTTTGAGCCTTTCTCGGCAGCCATCATTCCCGACCATGTGGCGTTGCCGTAACCGCCTGGCGACACGATGTAAAACAGTGTAGGGAAATTCTTTCGCATCCATGCTCCGCTGTCGTCCTGGTCAGAGATGGTGTAAACCCTTAGCCTTGAGACGAGAGCCTCCAATTCTTTCTCGCTCTTGCATTCGCGCTTCAGGTCGAACAGCGCCTGCGCCAGTGTGTTTGCACCGCCCCACGCCGTCACCCATAGCGGCCTTTCGGAAGCCTTTAGCTCGTCGATTATCAGTTGTGAGCCTTCAGTGCTTTTCCCTTTGCCTATTGCAGCCATGCCGTAAGCCGGTTGTCCGCGTTTCACTTTCGCGTGCAGTGACTCTTCCGTTGGGTAACGCTTGTCGTGTAGCAGAAGATTGTCGCGCACCTTTCCGTATGCGCTGATTATCTTGTGCAGCGATTCGGGCCAGATGCGGTTGCGCATGTGCGTTGATGTTGTGGCCACTATACCGCGCACGTCAATCTCGTTTGTGTATAGCAGCAGTCTGACTGTAGATTCCGAATCGTCAGGTTCGTTCTCTATGTCCGTAAGTACAATCAGCCTTTCCGGCAGCTGCTGCGCCTTTGTTGTTGCTCCGAAAAGGAGAACAAGAAGTGTTATTATAATGTGTTTCATATTGATGAATAATTTAGGAGTTCTTGAACTCCTAATGCTCCATAAAGTTTACGATTGCCTCCATTTCCTTCATTCCAGTTTCTCGTCCTATGTCATAAACCCGTTGCATTTCTTCCGGATCGTGACAGATATGACCTATCGGCAGCGGGAATGGCGGGCGTATCACGAGCGCCCTTTTCTCGCGTTCAGCCTGTGCCACATATTCCAACTGCTTGTTATACATGATATGTCTGTCGCGCAGAGCCCTCACCATGTTTGGATATTTCCTCAGTCCGATGCGCATCAGCGACATCAGCGGCGTGGGCTTCTTGCAGAAACCGGCAGGCTGCGTAAGGATGACGATGTTGCGCTCGTAGCCTTGGCGCTCGAAATATTCTAACGGGATGCTGTCAGCCACGCCGCCGTCGAGTAGCTTGTAGCCTTCAAGGTCCACAATCTTCGAGCATAGAGGCATCGACGCCGATGCTCTTATCCATTCCAGACCGTTGTAGTCTATGTGGTCAAGTATCTTATACACAGCATTTCCCGTTGTCACGTCCGTGCAGACAACATGATATTCCATCGGGTTGTTGTCGTATGTCTCGCAGTCGAAGATGTCAATCTTTGTCGGCACATAGTGGTAGGCGAAATCGGCGTTAAACAGGTTTCCCGTCTTCAGCAGTGAGCCGACGGAGCAGTAACGCTTGTCTTTTGCCATCAGCTGGTTGTAGCGTAACGCCCTGCCTATCTGGCGTGATTTGTAGTTACAGCCAAAGGCAGCACCTGCCGACACTCCGACAATGCCGTCAAACCCGATGCCATGTTCCATCATCACGTCCATGACGCCCGCACTGAACATTCCGCGCATCGCACCTCCTTCAAGTACTAAACCGTTTTTCATAAGCCTCACCCCCGGCCCCTCTCCGTCAGGAGAGGGGAGTGATATGTCAATATTATTGTGAAGTTAAAGTAAATCGGCCCCTAACCCCCTAAAGGGGAATTCAAGTAGCGCATCTATCTGCTCCCCCCTTTAGAGGGCTGGTCTGTGTCTGTGTCTGCGCCAAACAGGTAGTGGCGGAGCCACTTTTCCATCAGTAACCCCACAATTCATTGTGGGGATTGTAGTCTGGTGTTGATGGAGACGTGCGCCCAGGCGCACGACTCTATCCCGGTGGGTTTACCTCTACCCCATAATGAATTATGGGGTTACTGATAGAGATGTGCTTGCAGCACATCGCCCCAAGTCAGCCATTATCCAAAGCCAAAGTTCAGAGTCTGTGTCCATGTCTGAGCCAATGTCTGAGCGAAATGTTGTCTGCGCTTGAAAGGTAACTATTCAGTTCTCCCCTTCCCCCCTAAGGTGGGGGACCGAGGGGGCTTAGGAGTTAGAGGGGGGTGCTGCTGGAGAGGTGCGTCCTCATCTCCTCGTGCAGCAGTGCGTTTGTTGCCAGCACTTCGCGCCCGCTTTTCCACAGTCTGTCTGTTCCCGCGTAGTCCGATATTCTGCCTCCAGCCTCTTTCAGTATTGCCGCTCCCGCGCTCACGTCCCACGGCTGCAGGAACGATTCCACATAGATGTCCAGCCGTCCTGCCGCCACATAGCACAGCTCCGTCTCTGCGCTGCCGAGAGAGCGGATGCTGGCGCAGTGTCCGTAGAGGCGGTTGCTGAGCGCTATGCATAATTCGCGAAACTCCTCCGCGTTGTACGGATAGCCTATTGCCACTAACGCCTGGTCTATATCGTTTGTCGCCGACACATGGAGTGGGGTGGTGGCGCCGTCGCTCGTCTTTAGCCATGCGCCGTTGCCTTTCGATGCGTAGAAGAGCTCTTTGCGTGCCACCTCATACACCACGCCCATCACCAGTTCGCCGTTCTGTTGCAGGGCGATGCTCACGTTCCACGGCCCGAGGTCATGGATGAAGTTTGTCGTGCCGTCCAAGGGGTCAACAATCCAGACGTATTCCGTCGTTTCCGTTATCTGCTCGGTGGTCTTCTCCTCCGTTATGAAGCCCGCTTCCGGCAGAATCTCCTTTAGTCCGGCGACAATCATCTTTTCCGACTCCTTGTCAACATAACTGACGTAGTCGTGGCTCTTCTTCGCCTGCACGCTGTCGAGACTGAAGTTCTTGCGCTGTTCCGCCTGGAAAGTGCCTGTCTCAACAGCAAGCCGGCACACCTTTTCGAGAATTGTGTTGTTCATATTGAAAAATAATGAAGGAGTTCAAGTTAACATACTCACTACTTAATACTTAATACTTCGTACTTTATGACAGGTAATGTCTTGAACTCCTTGAACTTCTTGTCACTCCTTGAACTTCTTTAAAATACTCCTGATTTTCAGCACCGGCGCTATGTTGTTCACCTTCTTAGGCAGCACAACGGTTACGCCCTCGTCCGTCTGTGTGAACTTCACCTTTCCGTATCCGAGCAGTTCCATGTTCTTAATCTTCACTTTGGCAAGACTCTTTATTCTCACCGTCATGTCCTCGGGCCATGACAGGGCGGTGGCGTAGATGTGCTTGTCGGTCTGCGTGAAGCGTATCTCCGCCGCCGTCGCCTTTGCATATTCGCCGTCGTTGAAGCCCTGCGCGTTAATCTTTATCGTGGATTCCGCTATCGGACCTTCGCCGAACACTGTCCATGGGCGCGTTCCCGTGATGCTCTCCTTGTTGACCTTCATCCATGCGCTGAACTCCTTGAGTATCGCAGCCTCCTTCTCGTCGAAGGTGCCGTCGGCGCGCAGAGGCACGCTGAGCAGCATGTTGCCGTTTTTGGAAACAATGTCAACAAGCAGTTTCACCACTGTCGCCGCCGACTTGTAGCGTCCCTTCTCATAAACCGACGTGTTGTAGTGCCAGTCGCCCAGACAGTTGCAGCACTGCCACGGCCGTTCCATTATCTTGTTTGGCGCGCCGCGTTCCACGTCCCACACCATAGCCTCCTTCTGCTGGTCGTCGAGAATCTTGCCGAAGAGCACGCCCGTCGTCTTCACCTCCGCACCCTTCTTCTCCTGCTTTGCGAGGTAAGCCTTGTTTGTGGAGTTGTAGAAATGGGCTGCAATCTTCATGCCCGCGTCGCTGACCGGATAGAACGGCAGCACCGTAACGTCGAAATATATGAGGTCGGGCTGGTAGCGGTTTATCGCGTCGAGGGTGCGGTTGTAGAAGTTTGTTGCAAACTCCTTCGATGGCGGGCACGCGCCGTTCTCCCATCCCCACTGCCGGTGGATGGCGCCGTTGTCCCATGTGTCCTTGCTCATGTCGTGGTCTTGGGCGTAGAGCTTCTGCGGGTCGTAGCCCTTCCACCATTTGTCGCTTCCGTCGGCATTCTTCTTGTAGCCGTCCTCTTTCGTCAGCCATCCGTCGTAGAGCTTGCCGCGATATTTGCCCTTCATGTCGAAGCGTCGCGAAGGCTCAAACCATGTCCACGCGTGGTCGGCATGGAAGCTCACGCCGAAGGGCAGTCCCGCCTTCTTTGCCGCCGCCGCCCATTCTGCGAGAATGTCGCGCTTCGGACCGATGTTCTTTGAGTTCCATTCCTGATATTTCGAGTCCCAGAGGTCGAAGTTGTCGTGGTGGTTGCCTAAGGCGAAGAAATATTCCGCTCCGCACTCTTCCTTGTAGAATCTCACGAGCTCCTCCGCGTTCCAGTTCTCAGCCTTGAACAGCGGCAGCACGTCCTTGTAGCCGTATTCCGACTGGTGGCCGTAATGCTCGCGGTGGTAGTTGTATTTGTGGTGGCCCTCCATATACATCTCCCGCGCCATCCAGTCGCCCGAGCCTTCCACGCACTGCGCTCCCCAGTGTGCCCAGATGCCGAACTTCGCGTTGCGAAACCATTCCGGCACCTGGTATGTGCGCAGCGATTCCCATGTAGGCTCAAACGCCCCCTGCCTCATTGGCTCCTGCTCCTCACTCACAGGCACCTGGTAGCTTGCTACCTGAGCCCACGATGCGGCAGCCATCATTGTCGTAATAAAAAGAGTTCCTAACTGTTTCATGATATTAGAAGTAAGTGAACAAATATATAGTCTGATTTTTGTTTTCGCAGCATTACGCCGCACTTTTACGATTAAGCGAGTACAGTTAAGCTTGCTTATAATTGTCGAGCGAGAGTAAAATCGCGCCTTCAAGCCGCAAAGTTAATAACTTTCGTACAATTACGCAAATAGAAACGAGAAAAAATCGCGTCAAGGAGGGAATTTAGGATTATATGCTAACGCAAGTTGAGTAATGGTATTTTATGCAGAATAATTTGTGTGTTTAAAAACATATATGTGCTGTGCAAGATAAATGACGGATGCAAGAAAGTTGTAGAGTTTCCAGAATATCTAAACTCATGTAGGTAGAGATGTTTGAGGAGTTGATGTTGCGTCAATAGGTTTCTGCTGGTGTGTGCATGATTATTGGTCATGTTATGCTATACCTTTATTAATACTGGCAATCGTATCTGTTTGATTAGATTGCAAATATACGAAATAGAATCGAGTAATTTTTTTCATCATTAGTAAATGGAAACTTTCTCTGGACAGTAGTGAACCGACAACAATGTCGGCGACTTTGATACTGTAATCACTCATGAAGAGTATTCCAATGTCAACTTGTAAGCAAATGGCGCATAAAACTGACACTTTGTAAAAATCAAACCTTTGTAGAATCGTCTATATGAAACCAACTTATTATTGGCATGATATAACCCAATAATTTCGGGAAATATAAATAGTTTAGAATAAGGAACTTAGTGTTTTGGTACACAGAAATGCTCTCAAAATCACTGCTTTCTGACTGAAAATGCGCCCTTTTTCGTGCAAAATCCCTATGACTTTCGATGCTTTTTCCTATGAAAAACGATGCAAGTTCGTGGGACTTTTACTTCCTTTTCATGGGATTTGTCCTCCAAATACCCTTTTTCTTGCAAAATGTCTCAGTGTTTTGCGCTAAATGATGCCAAATATTGTACAACGTTAAAATGGCAAAATGTAAGCAAATCGGCGCATTAACTGACAATTTGTCATATCGCTTTCGTCTGTATAACCAAAAAACGAGCCCCCGCAAATAAACAAGTTTGCGGGGGCTCGGATGTTTTAGCGATATGTGTTGTGGATTACACTCCCTTGTAGTCGTTCTCGAGGTGGTAGTTAATCTGAGAAATCTTTGACTTGTAGTTGCGCTCGTTAGAGCCGTCGGTGTCAAGGCTCTTAGACTTGTTGAGGTATTCAAGTGCTTTCTCCCACACTGGCTTTATCTGGCTTTTTGCGGCTGCAGGGATGATTCCTGACTTGCCTGCCGCGCGGTTCTCGGCTTCCTCAGCGCGTCCCATCCAGCACTGTCCGATGAAGGCGTTGATGCCGGCATCGTTAGGCTTGAGCTCGTCGGCCTTCTCCAGGTCAGGGAGTGCCTCCTGGTACATGTGGAGCAGGCAGCGTATCTGGCCGCGGAAGTAGTAGGCGATGTGGTCTGATGGCATTGCGTCGATGCGCTTCTGGCAGATGCCGAAGAATTTCTCTGCCTCGTTGAGACCGAGGAGCATCTGTGCGAGTGTCTGGAAGGTCTGGATGTTTGTTGGGTCAGCCTCGTAAGTGGCCTGGAGCTTCTGAGCGTAAGCTACGGAGTCTTCGTGAGTCTTCAAGCCCTTGGCAGCGTAGTTTGTGCGCACGTTCTGCGCGTCCTTTGCATACTGTGGGTCCTGCTCTGCGATGGCACAATATTTGTTGACTACGTCAGCGCCCTTGTCGAGCTGTGCTGCGTAGGCTGCTGTGTAGTAGGCAATCTGTGTCACTGGCTTGTTGACCTGCTCCTGGAGCTCTGGTGCCACGCCTTCGAACATTGGGTAGTCTTTTGAGTCAACGAAGACTGTGAAGTATTTGAGCACGTTGGCAGCGTCGTTCTTCTCGTTGTAGTAGATGCCGGCGTTGAGGATGTGGTTACGCATTGGGAAGAGGAGTTCGCCGAGCGACTTGCGGAACTTCGGTGCCACCTTTCCCTTCATGTTTGGCAGCTGGTCGTACTTGTCGCACTCTACGCCGGCAGCAAGAGCTGCGTAAGCGGCGTTATAGAGACCTACGGTGTCGTAAGGCACTTCAGCCTTCTTCATCTGCTGATTGAGGCTGTTTTCGGTCATTGTGCCGACTTCCTTGACAACCTTCTGGTTGTGGAGCTTGACGAGGAGCTCGTAGCACTGTGCTTTCTCCTGGTCTGGCATTGTGCCGATGTTTGCGTTGATGAGCTGTTCGAGGGCAGCGGCATCCTTGATTTTCTTTGCCTGCTTGAAGATGTCTTGTGCAGACGCACCTACTGCGAACAATGCAGCGAGTGCAAGAACGGTTAATTTTTTCATAGTTATTTGATGTTAAAAGAATTTACAGCAAATTATCGGTTTAACTGAAAGAAATTATCTTTTAATTGAAAGAAATTATCGTGTAAGTTTTTTACTGAAAGAAATTATCGTAATTTATCATAATTTTTTTTGACACTAATGGGCACTAATGGGCACAAATTCTATTCACAAATAATAACTAATAAAATTTTATTTATGTTTATTTTTGGCTNGCTTAATTTGCGCTAATTTGCGCCAATTTGTTTCCCCATTAAATATTACGTTAATTTCTGTTTTAATTACGTTAATTTCTTTCTAAATATTACCTTGTTAATTTCTTTTCGTTCAGAGCCAATCCCCCCTTTAGGGGGTTAGGGGGCTGTTTCTGCTTCCGTTTCCGGCTCTGCATCTACGACGCAGATGTCGGCGATAACGTCGTTTCGCTTCTTGAGTTCGATGAGCTTGACGCCTTTTGTGTTGCGCCCGGACTGCTTGATGTCTTCAGCGCTGAGACGGATGGAGACGCCGCTCTGGTTGATGATGATGACGTCGTTGTCGTCGGTTACTTTCTTGAATCCCACGAGCTTTCCTGCCTTCTCTGTGTCGATGGTTCCGACGCCTTTCGTGCCGCGTGCTGTCTTGCGGTAGGACTCGATGACGGAGCGTTTTCCGATGCCTTGCTCGCCGATGGCGAAGACTGTTTCTTCCTCAGGGTTGTCTGTAACGACCATTCCGATGACGCGGTCGTCGGGTCCAGCGAGTGTCATTCCGCGCACTCCGGCGGCATTTCGTCCCATGGCGCGTACATCGTTCTCGTCGAAGCGCACTGCCTTGCCTTCGTAGCTTGCCAACATTATCTGCGACTTGCCGTCGGTGAGGGCCACCTCGATGAGCTTGTCGCCGTCGCGCAGGTCGATGGCGAAGATGCCTGCCTGTCGTGGGCGTGAGAACTGCTCGAGGGATACGCGCTTCACGACGCCGTTGCGTGTCACGAAGATGACGTAGTGGTTGTTGATGTAGTCTTCATCCTTCAATGTCGGCACGGTGAGGAATGCGCGCACGTTGTCGTCGCTGTCGATGTTGAGGAAGTTCTGCAGTGCGCGACCTTTGGCCTGGCGGTTTCCTTCCGGTATGTCGTAGCACTTTGTCCAGAAGACGCGGCCTTTGGCTGTGAAGAAGAGCATCCAGTCGTGGGTCATTGCGGGGTAGATATACTTCGTGAAGTCTGCCTCGCGGGTGGCTGCCGCCTTGATGCCTACGCCTCCTCTGTGCTGCTGCTTGAACTCGGTCTGCTGCATGCGCTTGATGTAGCCGAGGTTGCTGACAGTGATGGCAATAGGGTCGTTAGGGTAGAAGTCTTCTGGGTTGAACTCCTCGCTTGTGTATTTTATCTCTGTGCGTCGCTCGTCGCCGTAGCGTTCCTTCACTTCCTGCAGCTCGTCTTTCATGACTTTCTTGCAGAGCTCCGGGTCGGTGAGGATGTTGTTGTAGTATTCGATGAGTCGCTCGAGCTCCTCGTATTCTGCCTTCAGCTCCTCGACACGGAGGCCTGTGAGCTGACCGAGACGCATTTCGACGATGGCTTTTGACTGCATCTCGTCGATGTTGAACCTTGCTTCCAGGGCGCGCTGTGCGTCGGACGGGCTCTTTGATGCGCGGATAATCTTCACCACCTCGTCGATGTTGTTGACGGCGATGAGCAGTCCTTCGAGGATGTGTGCGCGCTCCTCGGCTTTCTTGAGGTCGTATTTTGTGCGGCGGATTGTCACGTCGCGGCGGTGCTCCACGAAGTGGTGGACGCACTCCTTGAGGTTGAGCAGCTTAGGACGTCCGTTGACGAGGGCTATGCTGTTGACAGAGAAGCTGCTCTGGAGGGCTGTCATCTTGAAGAGTTTGTTGAGGATGACGTTGGCATTGGCGTCGCGCTTCACGTCAACGACGATTCTCATTCCCTGGCGTCCGGACTCGTCGTTGGCGTTGGAGATGCCGTCGAGCTTTCCTTCCTTCACGAGTTCGGCGATGTTCTCGATGAGCTGCGCCTTGTTCACGCCGTAAGGAATCTCTGTGACAACGATTTTGTCGTGGCTGTCGTCGGACTCTATCTCTGCCTTTGCTCGCATGATGATTCGTCCGCGACCGGTCTCGTAAGCGTCCTTAACGCCCTGAAGTCCATAGATATACGCGCCAGTAGGGAAGTCGGGGGCTTTGATATATTGCATCAGTCCCTCGGTGTCGATGTCGGGGTTGTCGATATAAGCGCAGCATCCGTCGATGACCTCTCCGAGATTGTGTGTCGGCATGTTTGTTGCCATACCTACGGCGATGCCGTTTCCGCCGTTGACGAGGAGGTTAGGTATCTTTGTCGGCATCACTGTCGGCTCGAGGAGAGTGTCGTCGAAGTTATAGACCATGTCAACGGTGTCTTTCTTGATGTCGTCCATGATATGCTCGCCCATCTTTGAAAGTCGGCACTCAGTGTAACGCATGGCGGCAGGAGAGTCGCCGTCGATGGAGCCGAAGTTTCCTTGTCCGTCAACAAGGGTGTAGCGCATATTCCAGTCTTGTCCCATACGTACCAACGCTCCGTAAACGGAGCTGTCGCCGTGTGGGTGATACTTACCTAACACCTCGCCTACGACGCGCGCACACTTCTTGTATGGCGAGTCGCTGGTGTTTCCGATGCCGAGCATGCCGTAGAGAATGCGGCGATGCACGGGCTTGAAGCCGTCGCGCACATCTGGCAGCGCGCGGGCAACAATTACAGACATAGAGTAGTCAATGTAAGAGGACTTCATCTCCTCCGCGATATTGACTTTCATTATCCTGTCGTTGTCTTGTGTTTGTTCCATTCTATTGCTTTAGGTGGGTTCTGTAAATTAGTCCCACAAGTTAAATATTAAAGGGTTTCTGTTCTGCTTTTTAAGCTTGTAATCGTACTTTGTACTTAATACTTTGTACTTCGTACCTAATAAAGGTAATCATACTTTGTGCTTAATACTTTGTACTTCGTACTTTATTTCACGAAATGCCCGTTTTCGCCGTTTTAAGGCTCTCTGGCGCATTTTGTGGGTACAAAATTATGAAATTATAATGATAAAACGAAATATTTCTCAAACTATTTTCCTTTATAAGCGTAAAGAACGCCTTTACGGGACAAAAAGTATTTGAAAACAACAAAAACAAGCAGAAACAGTCCCGATATTTGAGATTTATTTTGTAATTTTGGCGCGGGAAATGGTGGGTGGCTTTGACTCAGACCTTGACTAAGAAACTTTGCAGATATATAACGATTTACGCATTATGAAAGGATTAAAGATTACAACACTTCTTCTTGCTCTTGTGACATTGGTTTCGTGCCAGTCTGTAAAGAAGAAAATCGGCGGTACAATACATGTAAAACTGGAAAAAGGACAGGAACTGATGGAATGTACCTGGAAGGAAGACGGAAACCTTTGGGTGCTGACACGCCCAATGGATTCTACCTATGTGCCGCAGAAGAAAGTTTTTCAGGAGTATAGCAACTTCGGAATAATAGAAAGTAAAGTGATATTTACGGAAAGACGATAGATCAGTAATAGTAAAAAAGATGGAAGCATTAGAAGCATTGTACACTCGTCGCAGCATCAAGGGTTTCACCGACCAGATGCCGACACAGGAAGACATTGAGAAAGTGACGAAGGCGGGGATGGCAGCACCTACCGGCATGGGACTGCAGGCGCCGTACATCGTCGTAGTGAAGAACAAGGAATTGCGTGACGAGCTGTCGCGAATGAACGGAGAAGTGCTTGGCACATCGTCAGATCCGTTCTACAACTCGCCCGTAATCATCGTTGTGCTTGCAGCGAAGAGTCGTGGCACATATCTCTATGATGGCAGTCTTGTTATAGGCAATATGCTGACCGCCGCTCATGCCATAGGATTAGGAGCCTGCTGGATTCACCGCGCAAAAGAGATGTTCAGTAGCGAGCGCGGCAAAGAGATGCTTGCTGAGTGGGGAATAACAGAGGAGGTGGAAGGCATCGGCAATGTGGCTCTCGGTTACGCTGCTGTTGATCCGAAACCAGCCAAGCCTCGCAAGGATGGCTATGTCAGAGTAATTGAGTAAGCGTCTTTGAACAACAAGCCGCGCACATACATCGCCATTGACTTGAAGTCGTTCTACGCATCGGTTGAATGTGTAGATAGGGGACTTAATCCCTTGACCACAAACCTTGTGGTGGCCGACAAGAGCAGGACGGATAAGACTATCTGTCTTGCCGTGTCGCCGTCGCTGAAGGCTTACGGCATCGGCGGACGGGCGAGACTGTTTGAGGTGGTGCAGCGTGTGAGGCAGGTGAACGAGGAGCGGAGGTGTAAGGCTGCGAGTAAGCGAGAGCAGATAAGCTCGCTTAATCTGCCGAGCGGGAGCAGGCT
>JABUUE010000026.1:21602-25762 GCA_021443335.1 Bacteroidaceae bacterium | reverse complement strand
AAACTGTGGGAGCATACTCCGCTGACTGACTTTTGGCGCATCGGCAAAGGCATTGCCAAAAAACTTGAAATGTACGGCATGAGAACAATGGGCGACGTGGCAAGGATGTCGCTCGCGCACGAGAACTTCCTCTACAAACTCTTTGGCGTGAATGCCGAGCTGATAATTGACCACGCTTGGGGTTATGAGCCTACAACGATGGAGGCGGTGAAAGCTTACAAGCCCGAAACGCATTCGCTCAGTTCAGGGCAGGTGCTGACAGAGCCTTACACCAACAAGAAGGCGGGTGTGGTGGTAAGGGAAATGGCAGAGAGCATTGCTCTTGACCTTCTCGACAAGCATCTTGTGGCAGACCAGTTTGTGCTGACCATCGGCTATGACATTGAGAATCTTAGCAACCCAAACATTCGCGCCGCTTATCATGGAGACATTGTGACTGACCATTACGGCAGACAGGTGCCGAAACATTCGCAAGGCACAACAAACCTCGACAAGCCGACATTCTCTGCAAAGAAAATTACAGCGGCTGTGTGTGAGCTTTACATGCGTGTCGCCAATCCTTTGCTCTTGGTGAGACGGCTGACAATTTCCGTAAATCATGTTGTACCAGAAGATAGCATCGGCAAGGCAAAAGTTCCGGAGCAGCTGGATTTGTTCACGGACTACGAAGCTCTTGCCAAGCAGCAAGCGGAAGAGAAAGCGGCTCTCGACAAGGAGCGCAGACTGATGGAAACGACAATATCGCTAAAGAAGAAGTTTGGCAAGAACTCGCTTTTGAAGGGCATAAATTACAAAGAAGGGGCAACACAGCGAGAGCGTAACCAGCAGATAGGAGGACATAAGGCATGAGCAGATACGATGATATAATAAATCTTCCACACTATGAGCCGAAATATCACACGAGAATGTCGATGGCTTCTCGCGCCGCACAGTTTGCTCCTTTCGCCGCACTTACCGGTCATGATTCCGCGATACAGGAGACGGCAAGACTGACAGACGAGTTTTCGCTTGGGGAGACAGAAATAGATGAGCTAAATCGCAAGATGCAGTTGATAGCAAAGCATCTTGACGAGGAGATAGAACTGGAAGTGACATACTTCCTGCCTGACAAAAAAAAGAAGGGTGGCAGTTACGAGCATTACACTGGCACTATTCGCCGCATTGATGAATACGAGGGTGTGCTGATATTCGCTGATGGCAAGCGGATTCCGCTCAATTCCCTGCAAAACATTGAGATTTACTATTGACCATTTACAATTTACAATTGGCGATTTACTATTTACTATTTTCTATTTTCTATTTTCTATTTTCTATTGCCTGTTGGTTATTTACTATTTTCCGTTACCTGTTGACAATAGTAAATGCTTAAATAGTAAATTTGTTTATTTGCTGATACTTTCTATATACATTTCTATGTTACAGTAATCGGATGAGAGTGTAAAACAGCTTGCATCTGAGGAGTCATGAGGATTTAAGCCGTGCGTCTTCTCCCATTTATCGGGCATTCCGTCATGGTCAGAGTCTTTTTCTGCTCGCTTTGCAATCTTAGGTAGTACGCTGACCTTCACTTCTGATGGGGTGTCAATGAGTCCGTTGTTGCCATATTCGCCAGTGCCAGCTAACATCTGGCGAATTATTTCCTTGTCATAATCGTCGCGCTCAAAGCTGCAACCTACATATTTCTGAACTTTATCGTAGCTTTCTTCTGCACTTTCATCGGGTATTTTGGTGTAAGGAAAAGGTTCTGCAACAAGGCATGTTGAGGTTTCTTCACCCTCAGTAGGTATTGCTTCGGGTGAGATTCCTCGTGACTTTGCAATCTGCTTTTCGATACGAATATACTTCTTGCCAGCGCGGTCATTGACAGCACTGTGGTTGTTGTTTGTCACGTCGGCATCTCCTTCCATCACGTTTCCTGCCACATAATATCTTCCAGTGCCGTCTTCTGCAACGTCAAGCAGTCGGTGATGCTGTGATGCTGGACCGGGTTTGTAGTAGTTGTTAACAAGATTAATCTCTCCGTGCTGACCGCCGCCGTATGCCGTTTTGAAGCCCCAATTGTAAATGACATTGTTTCTGCAATCCACCCATTTAGTGCCATCAACGGAAGAGAATCGCGGGTTTCTACTTGAATGGTTTGCCAAAAGATTATGATGGAACGAAGCTTTGTAGCCTCCCCATATTCCGCCAAAGCCGTGGCTGCCTTTTGTGTGAAGGGATTTTGTAAGGCTGTGAGCTACTAAACACCATTGCACGGTGAGGTTTTCCGTCTTGTAAATGGACAGACATTCATCTATGCTCCAGCTGACAGAGCAATGGTCTATGATAACATTCTTCTGACCGTATCTGCCTCCGCTAAGCCCGTCAGCATCAGCTTTGTGCTTGTCTCCAACGCGTACTCTCAGATAGCGTACAATGACATTGCTTGCGCTGATTGATAAAGGATAATCCATAATACAGATGCCACCGCCTGGAGCTGTCTGACCTGCTATTGTAATGTCATCATTATTTATGCGCAGTGGCTTTTCAAGGTGAATAATGCCATCAATAGCGAATGTGACAATTCTTTTGCCTTCGGCTTCCACCGCTTCACGAAGACTGCCTTTGCCGCTGTCGTTAAGGTTTGTAACCACATAAACCTTGCCACCGCGACCTCCTGTTGTGTATTTGCCGGCACCTTCTGCTCCTGTAAAGGCAACAACATTCTGACGCTCAGGAAGTAATAGGTTACGATTGTGACTGCCATCGACACAATCGTTTGGCGCAGAGATATCTGCCTTTTGGGCAAATGCAATGTTAATGATTGCAGATAATATTGCGAGTGAGAATAACTTTTTCATCTTGATTTGTTGGAGGTTATTGATTCAAGTTTCGCAAGAAGTTTGCGAAAGGCAGAAGTTTACTTCCTTTCAGTCAGTGACATTATTGTCTATTTAATAGAAGAAACATGCGAAACTTGAATAAGTCATTCTGCGTCCTCCTCTAATGTCTCAAGTAAGAAACTCACAGGGCGAAAACCATCGTTGCACGAAATCATTGCCGACTTCGGATTCTTCATCCATCCGTCGTAGAAGTTTTGACCACCATGTGATAGTGCAAGCACCCATTGAGATAATGTTTCCCACGCACTTGGACAGAAACCTTCTGGCATTGTGTAGCCATTGGCAATCCAAACTTGTCCTTCTTCGAGGTCACAAGCGTGCTCAATAGGATTCTCGTATTTCTCCATCAGGTCTTGGTAACAAGCCTTGCGGATAGCAGTTATTTTTACCTTCTTCATATTGCTAATATTGCTTCCCTTTAACTTATTTCATTTATAATATGATGTATATTGAACAAGCAGCTAATAGTAAGGCCATTACTCTGTTTATCGGTTTCATGTAACTGACGAAAAACCTTCTTAGGTAAGCTCCTGCGAGCAGCCATACGATGTTTCCGCCAGGACCGGCTATCGTTAGAATTGCTGATACAACAAACAAGTCAGCGAGCTTGTTTGAGTATGGTAGCACATAGACTGAGAACGCGGTTAAATCAAAGAGCATCATCTTGGCATTTGTTAGCTGAACAATCATGCCTGATGTGAAAGAACATTCCGTTGCATCATTATCTGAAACTCCATCCCGGTTTAACATCTTCCATGCCAACCACAGGATGTATGCTGCTCCAAGATATTTAAGCCAGCTAACATACTCTCCCATCACTTCGCCGACAAAATGTGTCAGTAAAGCCAAGATACTTACGGCGATGCAAAAGCCGACAAGCTCTCCTCGCCACATCTTTAATGCTTGCTTGCGGCCGTATTTAAGTACGCAAGCCAAGGCGTAGAGGTTGGCAGGGCCAGGACTATAGCCAACCACGAGAATGGCGAACAGTAATGATGGAAGAAGTGATATCGGCATGACTTGTTTGAGAGATTTCTTAGTCCAAGTTGCATTAACATTCTTTGCAATATCTTTAGCTACAGTTTCTGTTGTACCTGTTGCTGAGAAATAAGCCACCAAAAACCTCTTGCTCTGTGCTCTCTTGCCAAGAGATGCTACAAGGCAGATAGGAAGGAACGAAAAACAGCGTAACTTGTTGGCTGTTCAACTCGTTACGCTGTCTTTTGCGGAAGGTGGGGGATTCGAACCCCCGGTACGGTAACCCGTACGTCAGTTTAG
>JABUUE010000026.1:0-19727 GCA_021443335.1 Bacteroidaceae bacterium | reverse complement strand
GACATCTTGTTCAAAGGAATGCCGCCGAAGAGCACTTTCATGTTCTCGATAGAGCAGATGCTTACACCTGCCTTGCCGACATCACCAACAACGCGCTGGTTGTCTGGGTCGTAACCGCGGTGAGTTGGGAGGTCGAAGGCTACAGAAAGACCTTTCTGACCGGAAGCGAGGTTACGGCGATAGAATGCGTTAGACTCTTCCGCTGTTGAGAATCCGGCATACTGACGGATTGTCCATGGGCGGAATGGGTACATCATTGAGTATGGGCCACGGAGGAATGGAGGAATACCTGCTGCAAACTCGAGGTGTTCCATGCCTTCGAGGTCTTCTTGTGTGTAAACTGGCTGAATGTCAATCTGTTCAGGAGTACGCCAGTTGGCGCTGATGTTGTTCTCCTTCTGCCACTCTTGACCATTCTTGGCTGCTATGCCAGCATAAATATCTATTTTGCTAAAATCTTTACGTGCCATAATTTAGATTCCAAGTTTTTTGTTGTACTCGATAAGAGTAGCAAGCTGGTTAGACTTAACATTAATGAAGTTCTCGATGCCCACAGCCTTAAGGTCTTCGCTGCAAGCTGGAGCGCCAGCTACAACATACATTGCGCGACCGTTGAGATAATTGTAAGCAGGGATAGCGTACTCTGCATACTCGTCGTCAGAAGAGCAGATAACCACGATGTCAGCGCCTGCCTCAAGAGCTGCGTCAACACCTGCTTCCACTGTCTCGAAGCCGAGGTTGTCGATTACCTTATAGCCAGCAGCGGCGAGGAAGTTGCAAGAGAACTGCGCGCGAGCCTGACGCATAGCGAGGTTACCAATAGTGAGCATGAAAGCCACTGGCTGTTTCTCTGCCTTCTCTGTTGCGAGACGGAGGTTCTCGAAGTCTGATGCGAGGCGAGCCTTGTTGAGTGTAGGAATAGCCTCTGCAGGAGCCTCTTCCTGTCCGCAAGTGTTGCAGCAGCATGTTACAGGCTTTTTGCCTTCGCTTGTCTCGTTGAAGTTAGGGAACTGGTTAGTTCCGAGTATAAACTCCTTACGCTTGGCAGCATCAGCATGACGCTGAGTGTTAGAAGCGTTAACGGCGTTCTGGATGTTTCCTGACAAAGCCTCTGCGAGGAAGCCGCCAGCCTCTTCAACAGCGAGGAAGAGCTTCCATGCCTCCTGAGCGATGGCGTCTGTGAGGTGCTCGATAGTGTAAGAACCACCGGCAACGTCAACAAGTTTGTCGAAGTGAGCCTCTTCCTTGAGCAGAAGCTGCTGATTGCGTGCTATGCGCTCTGCAAATTCTGTTGGCACCTCATAAGGCTTGTCGTAAGGAGTGACAACCATTGAGTCAACATTAGCGATAGCTGCTGACATAGCCTCTGTCTGAGAGCGGAGAAGGTTTACGTGAGAGTCGAATATAGTCTGGTTGAACTCAGAAGTGTAAGCGCAGACATTCATCTTGCAAGCGCAGTCGCACTTAGGCTCAAACTGCTTTACAATCTGTGCCCAAAGCATACGAGCGGCACGGAATTTTGCAATCTCCATGAAGTAGTTGTCAGACACACCCATGTTAAACTTGATGCGCTTTCCGGCTTCTGTTGCCTCAACGCCCATTTCTGTGAGTTGCTGCATGTATTCAGCACCCCAGGCGAGAGCGTAGCCAAGTTCCTGGTAGATGTAAGCGCCTGCGTTGTTGAGCGATACAGAGTTCACATTCACGCACTTGTATTGTGGTAGTTCAGCGAGAGTCTCGATAAGTTCTTTAGCGCAGTTGATAACCTCTGCTACAGGCTTTCCCTTTGTGATAATTCTGTTGATAGGGTCGAAGTTGATTGAACCCTTGAGGTCAGCGAGAGGATAGTTCTTCTCCTTGAAATAGCCAACAAGCTCTTTTGCGAGGTTGATGCTGCGACGCTGGCAAGTAGAGAAGTTGAGTTCCACATACTGTGGCATGATGCCATCGAGTAGGGTAGCAACGAATTCCTTGCTGATGTCGTCGGCGTTTACGGTGAATCCGATAGAGTCAACGCCTTTGTTCAGAATGTCGAGAGCTTTGGCGTTAGCCTCCTTGGCGTCCTGTACATCGATGTTCTGGCGTACGAACCAGAGGTTGTTGTTTGTTTTGTTGCCGCGGACAAATGGGAATTCGCCTGGCATAGACTTTACAGCTTTGAGGTCTTTGAGATCTTCGCTGCGATAGAAAGGCATTACGTTAAAGCCTTCGTTGGTTCTCCATACCATACGCTTGTTGAAGTCCGCGCCTTTCAGGTCAACCTGGATTTTGTCCATCCATTCCTGAGTAGAGGGTGCAACAAACTCAGTAAAGAGTTTTTCTGTTGTGTTAGACATTGTTTTTGTTTATATGGTTAATTTGTTTTATTTAAATTTCGCAAAATTAACTGAACTTGTTTTCTTTTTGTGCTTTATCCGCAGGCGAACAGCACCACAAGTTGCGCGGTGAGAATTCTGAGGAACATTGACAGCGGATAAACAGTGGAATATCCTACTGCAGGCGCCTCCTTTGAGCAGCAGCTGTTGGCGTAAGCAAGTGCTGGCGGGTCGGTGTATGTTCCGGCGAGCATACCCATGATGGTGAAGTAGTTGAACTTGTATTTCAGCCTTGCCACGGTTCCTATTATTAATATAGGTATAACTGTGATGAACAGACCGCAGAGCACATACATCAGTCCATCGCCTGCAACCACCGTGTCGATAAAGCTTGCTCCCGCCTTTATGCCAACTGATGCGAGGAACAGCACAAGTCCTATCTCACGCAGCATAAGGTTGGCGGATGTTGTGGTGTAGGTTACGAGTTTCACCTTGTAGCCGTAGCGGCCAATGAGAATAGCGATAATCAGCGGACCGCCGGCGAGACCTAATTTCAGCGGAACAGGCATTCCCGGCACTGCGATAGGAATGCTTCCGAAGATAAGACCTACGATTATTCCCACGAATATTGTGGCTATGTTTGGCGCATCGAGACGCTTGGAAGAGTTGCCCATCATGTCTTTCACGCGCTCCACATTTTCCTCGTGACCCACCACCATTACGCGGTCGCCCACCAACAGCGAGAGCGAAGGGTTGGCGAAGATGTCCATTCCCTGACGCGTTACGCGAGTGATGTTCACTCCGTAAATGCGCGACAGATGAAGGTCGTTGAGTGTCTTTCCGTTGATTTTCGGATTTGTCACGACCACTCGTTTTGACACCATCGGAGTTTCCTCGTCAGAGTCCCAGTCTATTTCCACCTTCGGACCGATGAAAGCCTCTATCGCTTCGGCGTCAGTTTCTGCGCAGACAATCAGCAGCGTGTCGTTCAGATGCACCTCAGAGACTGCGCGCGGAATCTTCACTTCGCCGTCGTGAAGCAGACGTGAAGCGATGAACGTGCGGTTAAGGAAGTCGCGCAGCTGTTGTATTGTCTTGCCCTCAAGATAGGTGTTCTTTACGGTGAGGTTGAGCATGTAAGGCTTGACGTTGGCGTTGTCAGCCGATTCCATTTCCAGTTGCTTCTCCTCCTGTTCCAACTTTGTCCGGGTGATGTATCTTATGGCTATTGTCGCCATGATTATGCCAACCACGCCAAGAGGATAGGCGCAGGCATAACCGTTGGCTATCTGCGGAATATCGCCGTTTGTGAACACCGCGTTCAGAGCCTCGTTTGCGGCACCAAGACCAGGAGTGTTTGTCACAGCGCCATACATCGTGCCCACCATCATAGGCAGGTTCCTGACGTCCGTCGTGTCGAAGAAGCAGAAGTAGCAGGCAAACATCACCGCGATGTTCAGCACGATGGCTCCTGCGGCAAGCATGTTAAGCTCCACGCCGCCCTTCTTGAAGCTCTCAAAGAAGCCCGGACCCACCTGCAGACCAATCATGAAAACAAACAGTATCAGTCCGAAGTCCTGCACGAAATTAAGTGTGGACGTTGGAGCTGTCATGCCGAAATGACCGGCAACGATGCCGGCGAACAGCACAAAAGTCACTCCAAGTGATATCCCCGCAAACTTTATTTTTCCCAGATACACGCCAACAGCAATGACCAGGGCGTAGAGAAGCACGATGTGCGCTATCGACTCTGTATTGGTAAATAAGCCTGTCAACCAATCGATACTCATAAGAAACTTATATATTAAAAAACGCTGCAAATTTAGATATTTTTTACTCATTAAAACAACAAATTTGTCTAATTTTTGTTTTTTTTTCAAATTTATCCTGTTTCTTTTTTTTATTATAATATATTTTCATAATTTTGTCGGCTGAAAATCGAAAATTCCTTAATTATTTAACATTACTTTTTAGACCTTTCATGAAACGTTTTATCTTGTTTCTCTCGCTCATTGCCGGGTTCTGCACTTCGTCTTTTGCACAAGGTGCGAAGAACATCAAAATCAATGAGGTGCTGACAAACAACACGGAGAATCTTGTTGACGCTTACGGTCACAGACATCCGTGGATTGAGTTGGCAAACAACTCGTTCACAACCTACAACGTGCGAGGGATGTTTATCACAACGAACAAAAAAGTTCTTGACAACACCCTCTCCGTCCCAGAACGCATCAAGCTGATGAGCCAAATCCCCAATGGCAGCAAGAAGACTGTCTTGGAGGGACAGCAGCACGCTGTGTTCTTCCTCAACGCCCTGCCTTCACACGGCGACATGTATCTCGACGCGAAGCTTGATGGCACAAAGGAGCAGTGGATAGCACTCTATGACGGAAACGCTGTTGACTTGATAGACTCAATCACGGTTCCTGTACTTGCTGAGAACACATCTTATGCGAGAGAGAAGAACGGATCGGATGTGTGGATTGTCAAAGGGCAAGAGTTCGTCTCACCAGGACTTGCCAATGTGTCAACCCCATCAGAGAGTAAGATTGCAAAGCTCAAGAAAGACGACCCTTACGGAATAGGTATCACTGTTCTCGCCATGGGAGTCGTGTTCTTCTGTCTCGCACTCCTTTATTTTGCCTTTGCATTGCTTGGCAGAATCATGAACCGCAGCAAGACCATAAAGTATGTGATAGACATGGACAACCCTGCCAATCGCAAGCTCGAGATGAATCATGCCAAGGACGAGGAAATAGCGCTTGCCCCACAGACACAGGCAGAGGCTGTGCCTGAGAAAGCCAAGGAACCGGAGATGTCGTTGGAGATAGCTGCTGTCATAGCACAGGCTATCAAGGACTATCAGGACGATGTCCATGTAGAGGAATCTGGAATAATAACCATTATGCCGCGCGACTCACGCTGGCGGATGTGATTAATTATTATTGATTATTGATTAATGCGGTGCGAAATTATTGATTATATATTATTGATAATTTATGAATGCACTGTTTTCGTTGCTCCGAATCAATAATTAACCATTAATCATTTATCATTTAACATTTAACATTTAAACCATAAAAGGTATGGCAAAATATATTATCAACGGAAAAGAATACAATGTTGAGATAACAGACGTGCAGGGCAACCTTGCAAAAATCAAAGTTAACGGAACCGCTTACGAGGTAGAGACAGAGGAGAAGCTTCACGCTATGCCTACACAGTCTGCACCGGTAGCCAAGCCAGTTGTAGCTCATGTGGCAGCACCAGTAGCCGCTGCTCCTGTTGTTGCGGTGGCACCGGTTGTTGCGGCAGCACCTGTAGCCGCTGCCGCTCCTGCTGCTGGAGGTGGTTCAGGCACAAAGGTTACCGCTCCGCTGCCAGGAACAATCACTGAGGTTAAGTGCTCTGTTGGTCAGGCAGTGAAGTCTGGTGATGTTGTCATCGTGCTCGAGGCCATGAAGATGCAGAACAATATCGAGGCTGAGTGCAACGGAACAATCAAGGAGATTCTTGTCGGCAAGGGCGACTCAGTAATGGAAGGTTCTCCGCTTGTTGTGATAGAATAAGCACCTCTCCCTAACCCTCCCCCCCCAGAGCGGGGAGGGGATAGAAAAGTTACCTTTCGTAGATAGACACTATTTTAAAAATAGTAAATAGCTAAATAGTAAACAGCTCAGTAGTAAATAGCTAAATAGTAAATAGTTCAATAGTAAATAAGACAATGAGTTTTACAGACTTCATCGTTGACAATTTCAACGAGTTCCTCACATACACAGGTTTTGCCAACGCGCAGTGGGAGAACATTGTGATGATTGCCGTAGGTATGTTCTTCATCTGGCTTGCCATCAAGAAGGACTTTGAGCCGCTGCTGCTCGTGCCTATCGGTCTTGGTATAATCATTGGTAACATTCCTTTCCGTGCTGACGCAGGATTGGAGATTGGTCTTTATGAAGACAATTCCGTGCTCAACATCTTCTATCAAGGTGTGCGTCAGGGCTGGTATCCGCCACTCGTCTTCCTTGGCATTGGCGCCATGACCGACTTCTCCGCCCTCATTTCCAACCCTAAGCTCGTGCTCATCGGCGCTGCTGCCCAGTTCGGTATCTTCGGCGCTTATATGGCAGCCCTTGCCCTCGGTTTCGAGCCTAACCAGGCTGCCGGTATCGCCATCATCGGTGGTGCCGACGGACCTACTGCCATCTTCCTTTCAAGTAAGTTGTGCCCGAACCTCATGGGAGCCATCGCCGTGTGCGCCTACTCTTATATGGCGCTCGTTCCGGTGATACAGCCGCCATTGATGCGTCTGCTCACCACAAAGAAAGAGCGCGTCATCCGCATGAAGCCAGCGCGTCAGGTGTCACAGACAGAGCGCATCCTCTTCCCAATCATTGGCTTGCTGCTCACCACCTTCATCGTGCCATCAGGTCTGCCACTCCTCGGCATGCTCTTCTTCGGTAACCTCCTGAAGGAGTCAGGCAAGACAACACGCTTGGCAAAGACTGCAGGCTCAGCCCTCAACGACGTCATCGTATCGTTGCTCGGTCTTACCGTGGGTTGCTCTACACAGGCGTCAGAGTTCCTTACTCTCAACACCATCTTCATCTTCTTCCTCGGTGCTTGCGCCTTCGTTGTTGCATCTACCTCAGGAGTCTGCTTCGTGAAGCTTATGAACCTCTTCCTCTCAAAGGAAAACAAGATAAATCCGCTCATTGGCAACGCCGGAGTGTCTGCCGTGCCTATGAGTGCGCGTATCTCTAACAACCTCGGTCTGGAGTACGACAGGCATAACTTCCTCCTTATGCACGCCATGGGTCCTAACGTTGCTGGTGTGATAGGTTCGGCAGTTGCTGCCGGAGCGCTCCTCGGATTTATGTCGTAAAGACTTCAAGAATTTCAGGTTAAGGACTTCCTGTGACTCCTTGAACTTTCCTCTACCAGATAGACAATGATGTCTCTGACTGAAAGGAAGAAACTCCTAAAAAAAATATAGAGTAGATGTTCTACATCTTCGATTACGGCGCTACGATAGACACGCCGGGAAATCATTGGGGAAAAGTAATATGGCACGCCTACGAAAGAGTGGGCGTGCCTGTTGTTGAGGCAGTATATCGTGAGGCTTATGTCTATGCCGAGCGCTATCTGGGCTCACACCAGACGATACTCCCCACCGACGGTTTCCGTACCACCCTCTCAAAGAAGCTGCGCTTGCAGCTCGACCACCTCGGACTTTTCTCCGACCGTCTTCACACCACACTCCTCGACGACCTCTATTCCCGGACGGAGGCGAATGTTGCTGCGAGCAAGACAGTGTTGCAGACGCTGAAGCAACAAGGCCACAGCCTCGCACTCGTGAGCAACTTCTACGGCAATATCCCCGCCGTGCTTCGAGAGTTCGGCCTGGAAGAATTATTTTCCGTCGTCGTTGAGTCAGCTACCGAAGGCATCCGCAAGCCCGACCCCCGCCTGCTGAGCCTCTGCATGGAGCGGTTAGGAGCAGTGGCGGCAGAGACCATCGTCGTCGGCGACCACCTCACGAAAGACATACAGCCTGCGCAATCCCTCGGATGCCACACCGTCTGGATAAAGGGAGAGCCATGGAGCAGTGAGCACGACGCTGCAAGCGGCGTGATGCCGGAACACACCGTAACCTCATTGCAGGAAATATTGGAGTTACAAAATTTGCTGACGGAATATTGATGTGTGCGCAAGTATTGTTAATGTTTTGTTGTATTTTTTTCGTCGCAATGTTAATGTTTGCAGAAAATACTTGCATTCTCAGATTTTTGGCATCTAATGTTGAATATATACCTTAGCATCGGCCAAGGTCGTAAAAGCGTTTGGGATTGTATGAAAGAAACGGCAGACGAGTTGCTATGACACTGCCAACGAGTATCGGCGACACAGCTTCCGAGTATCGGCGAAACTCTCAGAAGGACGCAGAACGAAAGATAAGTAGTCAGAGCCATTAAACCCAAAAAGTTTATTAGAACGTATATGGGTTTTATTTCTTGGATATTCTTACTATTTTTCGTCTTTTTGTTTTCTATCGGCATCTTTTTACTGCTTATTGCAGTCAAATAGCCCGCTATGTGACTTTATAAGCAAAAAAAATCTGCTCGATATAAATCCAAAAATACTTCAAAATTCTAATGAACATTTTGGGTTAAAAAGTATATAGCCCTAATCTTAACCAATAATTGCGTAGCTATAATGAACTTTTAGGGATAAACAATAATGGAAACGTCTCATAATACATATTATGGCGTTTCCATTATATTTTTTGATTATCGGGTCAGGTTTATGCTACTGTTTTTACTTATAAAAGTAGACCATTCCTCTATGCCGTATGTCTTAGGATAAATAGTTACATTCAATCATGAAGTCTTGTGTTACTATTACTAAAAGTCATTCGGAATTCTGCCTCCAGCAGGTGGATATGGATTACCATTATTGAGTTGGGCTTGAAATTCCAATCTCTCAGATGGTGACAATATCTCATTGTTTCCATTATAGACTACATCGTCGAGTTCTGCATATACGTCTGACCTTGCGATATAAGGAAGATATAATGCATTTATCCATCGCCTATCGTTGAACGATAATCCCGAACCTTGATAAATTAAGCTGCCGTCAAGTTTGGTGTACATAGGTAGGGAAGTGTTGTAAACTATACTTCCGCTACTTGTGTAAGATGAATACCCCATTACTGAGTTAAAGTCGTAATCGCCGATGTAATAGTAGTTGGTTGTTCGCTTTGAGAATTGGCTCAGACCAACACTTGTCAGATTGGATGTATTTATCGTAACGTAGTTGTCTCTGTCAGGACGACACTGCTCATGCAACATACCAAGAGCATGGCATATCTCATGTACAATCACACCAGTATTCCATGAATAAAAAGCAAAATCGGCCAAACTGATTTCTTGTCTGCCACCAATACGTCCCACATAAGAGCTACTTGTGTCCTCATTTCCAATCGCAACAAAATCAATATAAGGATAGTCAAAACCATAAGTCGGGTCAACCGTTGGCTCTCCCGTCGCATTATAAAACCTCACATTTGTCAAGGACTCTATATATTCCAAAGCTTCTATAATACGAATTCTTTTAGTGGCAGTGATTGACGAGCTGTATGTGAATCTGACCATTGCCCACAAGTTGTATGGAGTAGGATATATGCCCAAACACCTGCCTTCTTGCATATCTTTGGGCATATTAGTAACAGGATTGAGGGATGTATAAGGAGCATATTCCTCAGGTATCTCTCCATACAGACTGCCCGTTTCTTCTAACGAATTTATTTGTTCAGGAGAAAGAAGAACATCACCTTCATAATAGTACTTGTCGCCAACCCTAAGAATGACTACGCCAGACTTTAAAGTTATTATCTCTGCAGGAGAAGAATACGTAGGAGGATCCACAGAGATTTCCTTCTCTGTCTCCAGATTGCTATCGTCTAACGAACATGCCGTCAGCACAATACAGGATAGCATTAAGCAAAATAAAAGTTTAATTCTCATGTCATATAAGTTGTTAAAGGTTAATAGAGTATTGTTTAGCCTGTTTTAAGTTTTTCCTACTCTATAAGCTTTTTGGAATCCGCCCTTTTTCAGCAGTATGGTCTGCAGAATACTATCGTCGACTATAGTAGTGTTCTTTATTTCTTATAGATTTATTGTTGCTATTTTAATGAATTTAATTGTTTTCTGATTGCAAATATATGATAGCAGTCCAATAGATTCTGCACACAAAAGTGTATTTCTGTGATATATATCTGACAATCTACACTTTAGTGTTTTTTACGATGCTCCGCAAAGGTGGTCATGGCGGTGATAAAAATCTGTTAGTCCTTTTTTACTAGAGCAAATAGGAATCGTTTCTGAATTCAAATACACCTTGGAAATTCCTAATCTTGTTGTCTTAATGCCTAATGCATTTACAATTCGTAGGAGTTTAATGTCGGTTTCTGCAATCATGTAACTAAATGTGTCTTTAATGATATGTTGTATCGCAAGCACCATAAGTTGTTTAAATAGTTGCATTGTCGGAATCCCCGCAAAGGAGTCTATGGCAAAACGTCCGATGTGCCAATATGAATATTTGTTCTCATGGTGAACTACTTGAAGTGGATTAATACCAAAGATTTTCTGAATTGGTAGTTCGTCTTTTCTGTTCCATTTAAAAACACGTATTGAGCCAATAATTTTTTGACTATTATCTTTTACAATGTAAATGATTGAGTTTTTTGCATATGTCAATTCTTCTTGATAAATAGCATCTATCTCTGTGTTGATTTGTTCTGCATTTTCCTGACCATTGTGATGCTTCACGTTTTCTACCACAACAAACGAAGAGAGTTCTTTTAAAGATTCAATGTCACTTCTCCAAATTTTATAAGAGCTGTTATGAAACACTAACTGTTCCATAAATCAATGAGTTTTTATTTTCTTATGCAAAATTATCATTATTATCACTCTAATCGGTTACACAAAAGTGTGTTTTATAAGTGATTTTTGCAAATTCTACACAAAAGTGTAACATTAAAACAATAATATTTCAATCTTATTCTGTAACTTTGCGCATGTTAATGTTTGAATTATGGAAACAGATATCAAGAATTTCTTCATTGAGGCTAATTCTGTGAGGAATGTGACGGAAAATGAATATCAGCAAGTCGAGCTTGTGGTCAGTGCAGTAAAGGCTTTTGCAAGGAGTTCATATCAAAGTGTATATGTCATTGATTATTTTAGGCAGAACTTTCTATATGTCTCGGATAGCCTTACTTACCTTTGTGGTGTACCTGCAGATGAGATAAGGAATTTTGGATATAAACTATACACAGACTATGTCCCAAAACAAGAGCAACAAATGCTTCTTGAGATTAACAAAAAGGGTTTTGAACTCTTTGATGATATTCCCGTCCAGGATAGACTGGCTTATACTATTTCATACGACTTTCATTTGATAAACGGAAGAAAAAAGACCTTGATTAATCATAAATTAACCCCGATAAAGCTTTCTGACGATGGAAGAATATGGCTTGCGTTATGTACAATATCCTTATCTGCAAGAAACACTCCAGGGCATATTGTCGTTAAGTGTCAAGGAAGAGAGAACTATTATGAATATTTAATAGATAAACACAAGTGGATTCAAAAAAAGGATATAACCTTAAGCGAGATAGAACATGATATGTTAATTCTTTCAACTCAAGGCTATACGATAACTGAAATTGCCGACAAACTATGCAAATCTATTGACGGAATTAAGCAGTGTCGTCGCAATCTATTTGCACATCTTGGCGTGAGAAACATAACTGAGGCGTTATTCTATGCGTCAAACTATGGATTGCTATATAGAGAGTAGATATCAATCATTCATAATTGAAGAAAGATAGTATTTAGGGAAATAAATTATCTCCTTGCCTGTAGCGATATTATACATTACGTTAACTGATAATCCTGCAACTAACCAAGACGCTATCGATAATTGTGGTGGTGGCAGATTCTCTTTCTCATGCGTATATTTATAAATTATATCTTTAAGCCAAAGATCTTTGTGATGCCAGAAAGCATAATGATTGGCAACATAATTTGCCATTGTCAGTTCAAAGCCTTGTGGTTCTTTGCTTAATTCAGTGATTTTACAGCCATCTGGTTTTATGACAGTTAGGAAACCTGCCCAACCAAAATTATATGGATGTAATACAGGTGTGTTTTGCTCTGAACATAGTTTGTCGAATAGAAAAGGTATATCATTCTTGAAATCAAGAGCATTCACAGCTATGTCATATCCGTGAATTATATCATGTATGTTTTCGTGGTCAAAGTAACTATTGATAAAACTAACTTTTGCATTAGGATTTATTTTTTTTAGACGTTTACACAAGGTCTCCGCTTTGTATTTGCCTATATCTGTTCTAATGTAGTTTTGTCTATTAAGATTACTTAAATCCACCTTGTCGCCATCAATAATCGTGATTTTCTCAAATCCAAAACGAAGAGCGCATTCCGCAATTATACTCCCAATACCAGCTCCGCCCAAAAGTATTCGGGTTTGTTGTACTTTTCTCTGTTCCTCATCGGAAACATAGATGCGATTTCGGCTATATCTTTCCATGTATGTTGCTGTGATTTTGGGGTCAAAGGTACAATTGTTTTTTTTTTATTTCATATCATATTATATATGGAAAAGAGGCTATATTTCAATTATTACACAAAAGTGTGTATATTTTGGGTTACAAATACAAAATTTCCGAATGAACTTTTAGGGATAAACAGTAATGGAAACGTCTCAAAAAAACATTTGTGGCGTTTCCATTATATCTTTTGATTTACATGACAAGAGACATCTTTCTCCCTATTTCATGTTGCTTAGTATCTGTTTCAGCTCCTTCATGCCTTCAGATGCCCCCTTTGCGATGATGTGGAGGTTGGAACCGGCGGCTGGCCCTACGGAAGGGTTGGGGTCGATGAGATAGACTGGTGTGCCGGGCTTTACGAAGCGTACGAGTCCTGCGGCGGGATAGACATTGAGTGATGTGCCTATGATGACGAAGATGTCGGCGCTCTCGGTCAGTATGATTGCCTCATCCATCTTGGGGACAGCCTCCTGGAAGAAGACGATATACGGTCGCAGCAGACTTCCGTCGCCGGCTTTCTCCCCAGGTTTCACCTCATAGTCGTTGTCGGTCATGGTGCGCCAGAAGTGCGGGTTTTCCGTGTCGCGCGATGAGCAGACCTTCATCAGTTCGCCGTGCAGATGCACCACACGGGAGCTTCCGGCACGCTCGTGCAGGTTATCGACATTCTGTGTCACTACCGCCACCTCGTAGCTGTCTTCCAATGCTGCGACAAGGCGGTGGCCCTCGTTAGGCTGACATTGTATGAGCTGGCGGCGTCGCTCGTTGTAGAACTTGTTTACGAGTTCTGGGTCGGCTTCCCATCCGTCGTGTGAGGCGACCTGCATGACGGGATATTCCTCCCACAGCCCGCCAGCGTCGCGGAAGGTCTTTATGCCGCTCTCTGCAGACATTCCCGCGCCTGTAAGAAAAACGATTTTCATGGTTGAAATTTTAACTGAAATTCGGCCCCCTAACCCCCTGAAGGGGGGATGGCCTTAGCTTTGGCCTTGGCTCTGGCTATGTGTCTAAGTCTATGTTCAAAGCCAAAGTTCAGAGTCAGAGTCAAACTCCCCCTTAGGGGGTTGGGGGCCAGTTCTGAGTCAAAGTTAGGGCTTTTATGCCGCAAATATACATCTTTTATTTGTCTTACCGCATAATTGTGAGCTTTTTTTTCGTTTTTTTTTTGTGTATTGCCGATATTGTTGTAATTTTGCGGCCTAATGTACTTATTAAGTACTTACTACTTAACAAAAAGTTGGGTTAATGTACTATATCACAAAGAAAATGGAAATATCGGGAGCGCATCGGCTTGCTCTCACTTACGACAGTAAATGCACTGAGCTCCACGGTCACAACTGGGAGATTACTGTCTATTGCAAGTCGGAGACGCTCGATGAGAACGGGATGGTTTACGATTTCAAGCACATAAAGGACAAGATTCACGGCTATCTGGACCACAGTGTGCTTAACGACCGTCTGCCTTTCAACCCGACGGCTGAGAATCTCGCAAAGTGGGTTGTTGACCAGATTCCCTGCTGCTACAAGGCAAAGGTGCAGGAGAGCGAGGGCAACATCGCGATATACTGTGAGGACTGATGAAACGCTACAAGATAAACGAGATATTCTACTCTTTGCAGGGCGAAGGGCGAAATGCGGGCAGAGCAGCGGTGTTCGTGAGATTTTCCGGCTGTAACCTCGCTTGCTGGTTCTGCGACACTGACCATCGGGAAGGCGTTTTCATGACTGCCGATGAGATTGTTGGCAGGGTGGAGGAATATCCTCGCGGACTGCTTGTGCTGACGGGCGGCGAGCCTTCGTTGTTTATCGACGAGGAACTGACAGGACGTTTCAAGGCGATGGGCTTTGAGGTGGCGATAGAGACCAACGGTACAAGACCTCTGCCGGGGAATATCGACTGGGTAACGCTGTCGCCGAAATCGAGCTCAGGATTTGACTCGGACTCGGACTCGGACTCAGACTTTGGCTCTGGCGTTGGCACAGAACTTGTGTTGGATAAATGCGATGAGCTGAAGGTGGTTTTCCCCTGCGACAAATTGTCAGCTTACGATGCGATAGGGGCAAAATACAGATATCTGCAACCGTGCGATACGGGCAATGAGGCTAAGAACAAGGAAATAACGGAAATGTGTGTTGAGTATGTGAAGAACAATCCGCAATGGAGGATTTCTTTGCAGTTACACAAAATATTATCAATCAGATGAGCAGCAACGAACATATACAGAACGGCGTGTCGGAGGAGACTGTGAAGGAGTGCGTGCGCACAATCTTCCAGTATATTGGCGAGGACCCGGAGCGACAAGGCATGCAGGCAACTCCAGACCGCGTGGTCAGAATGTTTGACGAGATATTCAGAGGCTATAACCCTGAGAAAAAACCGACAATAACAGTCTTCGACAACGGAATGGACGGGCTTGTCTATGACGGAATGATTGTCGATAGCGGCACGTTCTACTCTTGCTGCGAGCACCACATGATGCCTTTCTTCGGCACATACTGGTTTGCCTATCTGCCAAACCCGAAAGGCAAGATTCTCGGCATTTCGAAGGTGGGAAGGGTGATAGACTACTGCAGCGCGAAACTGCAGGTGCAGGAGCGCTTGACGCGTGATGTGGTAGAGATGCTCATTGAGGCTCTCGGCGACGAAAATCCGCCACTTGGCATGGCGCTTGTCATGAAAGGAACTCACCTCTGCAAGACTATGCGCGGAGCAAGAAAGGAGGGGCAGATGACCTCAAGCTACCTGACAGGAAGGTTCAAGTCGAACGCGGCGCTAAGGTCGGAATTCCTGAAGATGGTGGAATAGGGCTTCCCTTAAATCTAAAAAAACTAAATATAAGAAAATGGATAAACTTAGTTATTCTTTAGGTCTCGGCATTGGAGACCAGCTCCGCCAGTTAGGTGCGGAACAGATTGTTACGGCAGATTTCACCGCTGCCATCGAGGATGTAATCAAAGGCAATGAGCTGAAGGTTTCGCACAGCGAGGCTCAGGCTATTGTTAATGATTTCTTCCAGAAAGTTCACGAGGAGAAGGTGAAGGTTGTAAAGGAAGCGGGAGAGAAATTCCTTGCGGAAAACGCAAAGAAGGAAGGTGTTGTCGTTACAAAGAGCGGACTGCAGTATCTCGTTATCAGAGAAGGTAACGGCAAGCAGCCTAAGGCAACAGACACTGTGTTGTGCCACTATGAGGGAACTCTTTCTGACGGCACAATCTTCGACTCTTCTTACAAGCGTGGCGAGCCTGCTTCTTTCGGTTTGCAGCAGGTGATAGCCGGTTGGACAGAAGGTTTGCAGCTTATGAAGGAAGGTGCAAAATACCGCTTCTTTATCCCTTACATGCTCGGCTACGGAGCTGGCGGCGCCGGAGCGTCTATCCCTCCTTACGCAGCCCTCGTGTTTGATGTGGAACTTTTGGAGGTAAAATAAATAAATAAACATAACTAATAAATATTTCAAAACAATGAAGAAACTTACATTTGTGGCTCTTGCAGCTGCAGCAATCATCGCTGGTTCTTGTGGCCAGAAAACTCCATCTGCCAACCTTAAGACAGAGGCAGACACTCTTGCTTACGCTATCGGTATGGCACAGTCAGAAGGTTTGAAGCAGGCCATCGCCCAGAACGGCATCGACTCTACTCAGATGAACTCTTTCACAAAGGGTTTCCTCGAGGGCGCAAAGATTTCAGCTGACGACAAGGAGAAGGCTGCCTATATGTTCGGTATTCAGATGGGACAGATCGTGTCACAGCGCATGATTCCAGGCATCAACCAGGAGGTTTATGGTGCTGACTCTACAAAGACTCTTTCTCTTGAGAACATGGTTGCAGGTATTCTCTCTGGCGTAAACGGCGAGAAAGGCATTATGACTGCTCAGGAGGCTCAGGGCGTTGCCGAACTTCTTATGAAGAAACTGAAGGAAGAGGCTAACAAGGAGGTTATTGCCGCTTCAAACGCTTTCGTGGAGAAGTATGCTAAAGAGCCTGGCGTTAAGCAACTTGGCACTACTGGCATCTACTACAAGGTTATCAAGGAAGGCAATGGCGCAAAGCCAACAGCTGAGTCACAGGTAACAGTGAACTACGAGGGTAAGAATATGAAGGGTAAGGTGTTTGACTCTTCATACGAGCGCAAAGAGCCTGCAAAGATGGCTGTAACTCAGGTTATCCAGGGATGGCAGGAAGTGCTCAAGGCTATGCCTGTAGGTTCTACTTGGGAGTGCGTTATCCCACAGAACCTTGCTTACGGCGAGCGTCAGGCTGGACCAGATGTACCTGCTTACTCTGCTCTTAAGTTCAAGGTAGAACTTATTTCTATTGATAAGTAAGCCACATTTTCTCTCATGAAAAAAACTTTTGTTAATATCATCTTATTGGCAAGTGCAACCATTGCGCTTGCCAATAATGTTTCTGCCGCAACAGACTATGTTCCTGGCGAGCCTTTGAAGAACGATGCTGACACGTTGGCTTACGCTCTTGGTGTGGGTCAGGCGGATGGCATGAAGGCTGCGTTGAAGCAGAGTAAGTTGGACTCGGCTTATATCGACGACTTTTACAAAGGTCTCATCGAGTCTGCCACGATGGACGCCAACGATGCCAAGAAAAAGGCTTATCTGCTCGGACTGCAGTTCGGACAGGTTATCTCTGAAAGGATGGTTCCTGGTGTCAGTCGAGAAGTTTATGGCAATGAGTCAACAGAGAAAATCCCTGTAAACTCACTGTTAGACGGTCTGATGGCAGGCTTGAAGAAAGACCAGACGTTGATGACTGTTGAGCAGGCACAGAGCGTTTTCGAGAGCAAGAGCAAGGCGCTGAAGATGAAGCAGTATCAAGCGAATATTGATGCAGGCAAGGCGTATATGGCTACTTTCGCAAAGCAGAAGAAGGTGAAGAAACTGCCTTGTGGCGTGCTGTACAGGGAGATTGTGGCAAACAAGAAAGGCGAAATCCCTACAGACAGCTCGAAGGTAAAGGTTCATTATGAGGGCAAGACTGTTGACGGCCATGTCTTCGACTCTTCGTACAAGCGTGGCGAGCCAACAACTTTCGGCTTGAAGCAGGTTATCAAAGGCTGGACGGAGGTCTTGAAGGTGATGCCTGTAGGCTCTAAATGGGAGGTTGTCATTCCTCAGGAATTGGCTTACGGCGAGCGTAACACCGGCGAGATAAAGCCTTACAGCACTCTCGTGTTCACAATCGAACTTATCGAGATTGTGAAAGAGGAGAAGGAGAGTTAGGAAGAGGTGTATTTTTTATATTTTTGATTATGCAATACAACGAAATAGGAAAAACAGGCATGAAGGTGGCAAACCTCGCTTTTGGCGCTTCGTCATTAGGCGGTGTGTTCCATGACGTGAAGGAAAAAGAGGCTATTGATGCTGTCTTCACTGCTGTTGACGGTGGACTCAACTTCATTGATGTGTCGCCGTATTATGGCCATTACAAGGCAGAGACAGTTCTTGGCAAGGCTCTCAAGGACATTGACCGCAGCCGCTATTATCTGTCTACAAAGGTTGGTCGTTATGGCAAGGACGGCGTGAACACTTGGGATTATTCTGCCAAGCGTGCCAAGGAGAGTGTGTATGAAAGTATGGAACGTCTGAACATTGATTACATCGACCTTATCAATGTGCACGATGTCGAGTTCTGCACTGACCTTAGCATCATTGCCAACGAGACACTGCCAGCGCTTCATGAACTGAAGAAGGAAGGTGTGGTAAAGCATGTCGGTATCACTGACCTCCAGCCAGAGAACCTGAAATGGGTAATTGAGCATACGCCTGCCGGCACTGTGGAGAGCGTTCTTTGCTTCTGCCACTACTGTCTTAATGACGACATGCTTCTTGACTACCTCGATTTCTTCGAGAAGCATGATGTGGGAGTTATTAACGCTTCGCCGCTGTCAATGGGATTGCTCTCGCAACGTGGCGCACCAGCATGGCATCCGGCACCAGAGAGTCTTAAGGAACGTTGCGCTCAGGCGGCTAAGTTATGCGCTGAACGTGGTGTGGAGATTGAAAAACTCGCTATGCAGTACAGTGTTAATAATGCTCGCATTGCCACAACCTTGTTCTCTTCTGCTAATCCAAAGAATGTGTTGAAGAATATTGACTTCGTGAACGCAGAGTATGACGAGCAGTTGGCTAAAGAGGTACAGGCTTTCATCGGCGACCAGATGCGTGTGCGCTGGGCAAATAGCTAAATCGTAATAGCGGATTTTAAGAAGTTCATTTCTATGATAATCATTGATGCTCACAGCCATTTGTGGCTTAAACAAGATACTGTTTGGAACGGAAAGAAGATTTCTCCGCTGCCAAACGGTCGCAGTATGTTTCTCGGTGAGGAAGTGCAGATGTGTCCGCCGTTTATGATTGACGGAAAAAACTCTGCCGAGGTGTTCTTGTCAAATATGGACTATGCTCAAGTGGCGGCAGCCGTTGTTACACAGGAGTTTATCGATGGCGTCCAGAACGACTATTACAAGACTGTCAACGAGCGTTTCGGCGACAGGCTCTTTTGCTGCGGTATGCCGAACTTCATGGAGCGCCCGTCTGATTTTGCTGCCGATGCCATAACCCTTATGGACGAGGGTTTCAAGGCTATTGCCATTCCCGGACATCGCATTTATCTTGATGGTAAGAGAATGCCAATAAACGGAGAGCAGTTTATGACGATGTTCAAGGCTATGGAAAAGCGCGGAGCTGTGCTTTCACTCTGTCTTGAAGATAGCGAGCAGGTGGCTGAGTTCCGCGAGGTTGTTCAGGAATGTCCGGAGCTTAAGGTTGCAATCGGTCATTTCGGAATGCCAACAGAGCCTTCGTGGTATGACCAGGTGAAACTTGCACTCAACAAGAATGTGATGGTGGAGTCGGGCGGCATAACCTGGCTTTACAATTCTGAGTTTTATCCGTTCCCTACGGCTGTCAAGAAGATTAAGGAGGCAGCCGACCTCGTTGGCATGGACAAGCTGATGTGGGGCTCTGACTATCCGAGAACAATAACGGCTATCACATACAAGATGTCGTACGACTTTGTGCTAAAAACGACCGAGATGTCGGAATCAGGGAAGAAGGCTTTTCTTGGAGAGAACGCGCAGAGATTCTACGGCTTCGGCGAATTGCAGATTCCGAAAAGAGTGAAGAATATGTCGGAGTGAGAAGTAAACATTAACACAATAGAACGGAACATCTTTCGATGCTCCGTTCTTCTGTTTTTTGAGCCTCTTGTCGGATTCGAACCAACGACCCCGAGATTACAAATCACGTGCTCT
>JABUUE010000025.1:43472-50992 GCA_021443335.1 Bacteroidaceae bacterium | reverse complement strand
GCAAGCAAAGCGGCAAAGCCGAGTCCTTCCTTTCAGTCAGTGACATCATTGTCTATCTGTTAGGGGAAAGTTACTTCCTTTCAGTCAGTGACATCATTGTCTATCTGTTAGTGGAAAGTTTCGAAAACAAAAATAAATCGTTGCAATGAGAAAGTTTTCTTTGTCCCTAATCGCTGTTTTATTGGTGCAGTGTGCTTTTGCCGCCCGTGTACATAAAACAGAAATCAGAATGAATCAGGTTGGTTTTTTCCCTCGTCAGGAGAAAGTGGCTGTTGTTTTGAGCGACAAGCGTGTTCTGTCGTTTAAGATAACGGATTCAAAGGGGAAAAGTGTTATGAAAAAGTGGATACCTAAGAAGTTCAATGCCCCTTTTTCCGGTGAGGAAGGCTATCGTATAGATTTCTCGTCGTTGAATGTTCCTGGTGAATATACGCTTGAGGTGAACAAAACAAAGACTAAATTCTGCATAAAACAGGATGTTTTGGAGCCACTGTGTCTGGCTGCCATAAAGGCATATTACTATCAGCGTGCGGGAATGCCTATCGAACAAAGGTATGCTGGAAAATGGAGCAGACCTGCTGCTCACATGGACATGGAGGTGAAGGTTCATCCATCAGCGGCTACGGCGCAGCGTCCGGCAGGAACAGTTATCCCTTCTCCAAAAGGCTGGTACGACGCTGGCGACTACAACAAATATATCGTGAATTCCGCTTTTGCGATAGGTCAGATGCTTAATATTTATCCTCTTGTTGAGGAGTATGTCAAGGATTTGAGAGTCAATATACCGGAGTCTGGAAATTATGTTCCTGACTTGCTGAACGAGCTCTATTATAACCTTGAATGGATGCTTACCATGCAGGATTCTGACGGCGGTGTGTATCATAAGCTGACAACTCCTAACTTTGAGGATTTTGTCATGCCTTACGAATGCAAACAGCAGAGATACGTGGTTCAGAAATCAACATGCGCTTCGCTTGACTTCGCCGCGTGTATGGCAATGGCATCAAGAATTTATGCACCTTACTCCAAGCAGTTTCCGGATTTCTCAAAGAAAGCCTTGGAGGCAGCGAAGATGGCTTATCTGTGGGCATTGGAGAATCCGACAGTATATTACAATCAGCATGAGTTGAACCAAAAGTTCTCTCCGGCAATCAATACCGGCACATACGGTGATATGGATGCAACAGACGAGTTCTTCTGGGCTTCTGCAGAATTGTATCTTACTACAGGAGACGAAATGTATCTCTTGGAATGTGACGAGAAGAAACCAAAATCTTTGGAAGTGCCTTCATGGGGAAGGGTTGGCGCTCTCGGTCTGACATCATGGCTCATGAACTGGAACAGTGCCACAAAACTGCGTAAGCCTGAGGTTATTCCTTTGGAGAATTATGCTAAGGCGAAATTGGTGGAATGGGCTGACGCCTATGTGGAGAAGACAGACACAACACTTTTCCTTTCCTCTTTCGGCAATAAGGCAACAGATTTCCACTGGGCAAGTTTGGCTGAAGGAGCGGCAACAAGAGCCATACTTCTGATACAAGCTTATTCCGTAACTAAGGACAAGAAATATTTGCTGAATGCGCGTCGCAATGCGGAATACATCTTAGGCCGTAACCCTCTTGGATATTGCTACGTGACAGGCTTCGGACAAAACAGCCCAATGCATCCGCATCATCGTATCTCAGCGGCGGATGGTATCGAGGAACCTATTCCTGGACTGCTCGTTGGCGGTCCTAACGCTTCTGCCAATGAGGGCAAGTTCTATGACTTTGAGCAACCTGATAAGCGATATGCCGACAACCAGGGTTCTTATATGACAAACGAGATTGCCATTAACTGGAACTCAGCCTTGGTGGCACTGATGACTTCGCTCCTGACATTCCAGGATTATTAGTTCAATTTTCGCTTGCGAAACATAAAAACAGAAATTTAAAATACGAAAACTATATATGACAGCTAACGAAATCAGAGAATCGTTTAAAAACTTTTTTCAAAGCAAGGAACACCTCGTTGTGCCTTCTGCTCCTATGGTTATCAAAGATGATCCTACACTGATGTTCACCAATGCAGGCATGAACCAGTTTAAGGATATTATTCTCGGCACTCGCGAACCGAAGTCACGCCGCGCCACTGACTCGCAGAAATGTCTTCGTGTGAGCGGTAAACATAATGACCTTGAGGAGGTTGGACATGACACTTACCATCATACAATGTTTGAAATGCTCGGCAACTGGAGTTTCGGAGATTATTTCAAGAAAGAAGCGATAGACTGGGCTTGGGAATATCTTGTTGATGTGTTGAAACTTGACCCAAAGAATCTCTATGCAACAGTCTTTGAAGGTTCTGAGGAAGAAGGTCTTCCACGTGATGACGAGGCAGCATCTTATTGGGCAAAACATCTTCCGGCAGACCATATCCTGAATGGAAACAAGCATGACAACTTCTGGGAAATGGGTGATACCGGTCCTTGCGGCCCTTGTTCTGAGATTCATCTTGATTCCCGTTCAGAGGAAGAAAAGGCGAAAGTTTCTGGCGCAGAATTGGTGAACAAGGATAATCCACAGGTGATTGAGATTTGGAACCTTGTGTTCATGCAGTATAATCGCAAGGCTGATGGCTCACTCGAAGGTCTTCCTTTCAATGTTATTGATACGGGTATGGGCTTTGAGCGTCTCGTTCGCGCGCTTCAGGGCAAACAGTCAAACTATGACACAGATGTTTTCCAGCCGTTTATCAAGACCATTGGCGCGCTGTCAGGAAAGGAATATGGCAAAACTGAGGAGATAGATGTAGCGATGCGCGTTATCGCCGACCATCTCCGTGCTGTGGCTTTCTCTATTGCCGATGGTCAGTTGCCTTCAAACGCAAAGGCTGGATATGTTATCCGTCGTATCCTCCGTCGTGCGGTGCGCTACGCTTATACCTTCCTTGATCAAAAGAACGCTTTCATGTATCGCCTTGTACCAACACTTGTGGCTGAGATGGGTAATGCTTATCCGGAACTTCCAGCACAGCAAGAACTGATAACAAAGGTTATCAAAGAGGAAGAAGATTCTTTCCTCCGTACACTTGCCAATGGCATCAAGATGCTTGATGAGAGCCTTACAATGAGCGAGGGTAGTGAGAAAGTGCTGGATGGAGCGAAAGCATTTAAACTGTTTGACACTTACGGCTTCCCACTCGACCTGACACAGCTGATTTGTAAAGAGCGCGGATGGGTTGTTGACGAGGATGTTTTCAACCAGGAGATGCAGAAGCAGAAGGAACGTGCTCGTAATGCTGCGCAAGTAGAGAACTCTGATTGGGTGGAATTAACTTCCGGCGAACAGCAGTTTGTTGGTTACGACTACACTGAATACGAGTGCGAGATACTTCGTTATCGCAAGGTAACACAGAAGAAAAATTCATTCTATGAACTTGTTCTTTCCGCTACTCCTTTCTATGGCGAGATGGGTGGACAAGTTGGCGACCAAGGTGTTCTCGTAAGCGAGAATGAGACTGTGGAAATCATTGACACCAAGCGCGAGAACGGTCAGTCTGTTCACATCGTGAAGGAACTTCCAAAGAATCCTGAAGCACCGTTTATGGCTTGTGTTGACATTGACAAGCGTAATGCTTCTGCTGCAAACCATACCGCAACTCACCTTCTTGATTACGCTTTGAAGCAGGTTCTCGGTGACCATGTGGAGCAGAAAGGTTCTTTCGTTTCACCTGACACACTGCGTTTCGACTTCTCTCATTTCCAGAAAGTTACAGACGAAGAAATCCGTAAGGTAGAGCGTATCGTGAACTCCATGATTCGCGAGGATATTCATATCGACGAGCATCGTGACTGCCCAATAGAGGAAGCGAAGAAGATGGGTGCCATCGCGCTTTTCGGTGAGAAATACGGCGACAAGGTGCGTGTCGTGAAATTTGGACCTTCAGTAGAGTTCTGCGGCGGTATTCACGCTTCTTCGACAGGACGCATCGGAATGGTGAAGATTTTGTCTGAAAGCAGTGTGGCAGCAGGTATTCGTCGTATTGAGGCAAAGACTGGCGCTGAATGCGAAGAACTGTTGTACCACCTTGAGGACGGCGTAAAGGCTATCCGCTCTCTTTTCAACAATGCTAAAGACCTTGAAGCAACGATTGAAAAGTATATTGAGGAGCATGATGCAATGAAGAAGAGTATCGAGGCTTTCCAAGCGGAAGCTGTTGAACGACTCAAGGAAAATCTGCTTCAAAAAGCGCGTTCTGTAAATGGAGTGACTGTTGTTACAGCTGTTGTACCGTTGAAACCAGAGGCTGCGAAAGACCTTGTCTTCAAACTTCGTCAGGCATGTCCGGAGAAATTGCTTGCTGTTGTAGGCAGTCACTATCAGGAACGTCCAAACCTCAGTGTGATGATTTCAGAAGACCTCGTTAACGACAATGGTCTTAACGCAGGTAAGATGGTTCGTGAGGCTGGCAAACTCATTCAAGGTGGCGGTGGCGGTCAGGCTTATTACGCTACTGCCGGCGGTAAGAATAAAGACGGACTGTCGGCTGCGGTTGATAAGGTTGTTGCTCTCGCTGAATTGTAAGTCAAAAGAGTAACGCCACAATATAGGCAGTAGAAATCCTTGAAATCGGATATCGTTGAAAGAAAATTTGGCTAATGACTACAGAACAATACAGAATCTTAAAACAAAAAGCAGCGACAGAAGGTTTTATAACCGGTCTTTTATGGCTATTGTCGTTTGCCTTGTTCGTTGGGCAGTTTGCAATGCCTGTGCTGTCGTTTTTAGGAATGGCTGTGGCTGTTGTGTCGGCCGTGCTTGTGATAACACGGTTGAGACAATGGTGTAATGTCAACGCTGTTGACTCCCTTTCTTTTTGGAAGGCTTTTTCCTATGCTTTTTCTGTGTATCTGTATGCCTCGCTGATAATGGCTTTCGGTCAGTGGATTTACTTTCAGTTCGTTGATAATGGATATTTGATTGGTCAGTATGTTGAGCGTTTAAACAGTGATGAGTTCAAGGCTATAATGAAAGGTGTGGAAGGATTTAATCCTGACGAAATAAAACCTGTTATAGACCAGATAGCAGAGTTGCGCCCAATAGACATTGCGTTGCAGTTTCTGTCGTCAGACCTCGTGATAAGTTTTTTCTTGTCGTTTTTCACCGCGTTGTGTTCTTTTAAACGGAAATAGGCTAATAACAATTTGTAATTCACTTTTCAAAATATGAATATATCTGTTGTCATCCCACTATATAATGAAGAGGAATCGCTGCCAGAGCTGTACAAGTGGATAGCCAAGGTGATGAACGAGAATGATTTTTCGTATGAGGTTATTTTTGTGAATGACGGCTCTACCGACCGCTCTTGGGAAGTTATTGAGTCTCTTGCCAAGGATAATGAGCAGGTGCGCGGCATAAAGTTCCGTAGGAATTACGGTAAGTCGCCTGCCTTGTACTGTGGTTTCAAGGAGGCGGTGGGCGATGTGATTATCACTATGGATGCCGACCTTCAGGACTCACCGGATGAGATTCCTGAACTTTACCGTATGATTGCCGTTGACGGCTTTGACCTCGTTTCCGGTTACAAGCAGAACAGAAAGCAAGGTGACCCTTTGTCAAAGACTATTCCGACGAAACTCTTTAATGCCACAGCAAGAAAAGTCAGCGGAATACATAACCTTCATGACTTTAATTGCGGACTGAAAGCTTATCGCAAAGATGTGGTGAAGAATATAGAGGTTTACGGTGAGATGCACCGTTATATCCCGTATCTTGCTAAGAACGCGGGATTTACCAAGATAGGGGAGAAGCCTGTACATCATCAGGCGAGGAAGTTTGGAACTTCAAAGTTCATGGGCTGGAACCGCTTTGTTAACGGCTATCTTGACCTTATATCTTTGTGGTTTATAGATTCTTTCGGCAGGAAGCCTATGCACGTCTTCGGTTTCATCGGGACATTGGTTTTTATGATTGGTTTTATTGCTGCCTTGATACTTGGTATAGATAAAGTTTATTGTCTTGCGAGCGGCATTCCGCAACGTTTGGTGACAGACTCTCCGTATTTCTATATCTCTCTTACTATGATGATGATAGGAACACAACTCTTTCTTGCGGGTTTTCTTGGCGACCTCATCAGTCGTAACTCTGAAGGCAGAAACGATTATCAGATAGAAAAGGTGGTATGAAGAATCTGCTATACATATTGGTTTCCGTTTTGACGATAAGTGCGTGTTCGTCAGTCGATTGTCCTTTGAATAACCGTGTGTATTCCAAGAGCGGTTTCTATGTACATGGTGATACTGCTAAATCTATAGCTGACACGCTGACTGTTAATTTGAGGGTAAATGGCAAGGATACGATTATTCTGAACAAGAAGACTGGCGCTCATGATATTCAGTTGCCCGTAAGTTTCCTTAATAATGTTGACACCCTCGCTCTCGTTGTAAATAACACAGATGGTTTTAGTGTGACGGATAGTATCTATATGGAGAAAACAAATGAGCTGCATTTTGAATCAGTAGAGTGTGGGCCATGTTACTTCCATGAGATTGTATCAGTGAGATCAACGAATAACTTTATAGACTCTGTTGTGGTTAAGAAAAAGACCTTGGATTATGATCTTTCTGCGGAACATATGTACATATATCTCAAGAGACAATAACCAGAGTAAGCTTTTTTTGCGACTTCTCTTGTGTCTGGGACTATGTCTGTTGACTTTTCAAACGGTCAATGCGCAGAAGTATGTGCCTACTGAAATGGCAAAGGAGAAGGCTGAAAAGGAGAAGACAGAGAAGGCTAACAGACCTAAAAAGCTTGTTTATGCTGTCGAGAAGAAGAATTTCTTTCAGAAAATAGCGGAAGATTCCACAGCATGGATAAGCGGTTTCCAGATAAATGTGGACTTGGAAGGACCGATAGAGTCTCTTATTTCCAGTAATAAACACTTCGAGGCTGCGGTGAAATTGAGTCTTAAAGACTGGTTTATTCCGACAGTTGAGGTTGGTTACGGCTATACTGATTATTTGGAATTTGTCACGAAAACCTCTTACAAATGTGGCGGCTTGTATGGAAGGGTTGGTTTCGACTTTAACATCTTGAAGAACAAGCATGACATATATAAATTGTTTGTGGGAATGAGGGTTGCTGGCACGTCTTTTAAGTTTGATATGTCCTCCCCAGAAGCAAAAGACCCCATTTGGAAAACTGATGCGAATTTCTCTGTGACAGATGCTACGTGCAATTATCTCTGGCTGGAGTTTTTGGCTGGTGTAGATGTGAAAATCGTTGGTCCGTTGCATCTTGGATGGACTGTAAGATACAAGAAGAGTGTTAGCAGTAGCTACAAAAAGATAAACAAAGCGTGGTATATTCCGGGATATGGAAAAGACTCCGGCTCTGGTTTTGGTGCTACTTTCACCCTTGGATTTGATATTTAGGTGGGTTCTAAAAATTAGTGCCTACAAGTTTAACAATTAATAGAGTTATGTTAGGCTTGGTCATTTTGAGTTTTTTATTGGCATCTTACCTTAGATAAAATGC
>JABUUE010000025.1:19769-43399 GCA_021443335.1 Bacteroidaceae bacterium | reverse complement strand
AATCTACACAATAAAAACTCTCAAAAATGTCTCAAGCTAATTTATAGAACCCACCTTTAATGGTAAGGAATAGAAATATAAACCGATTACTGGTTATCGCATCTTTTTTGATGTTGGTAATGCTTGTTCTTTCATGCAATAGCAAGAAAGAATATATAACATCAAGTGGCTCTGTATTTGGCACTGTCTATAACATAACTTATCAATCAGACAAGGACTACACAGAGGAGATTTCGCAGACTCTGCAGGATGTCGACAACTCATTGTCTCCCTTCAATAAGAACTCCATAATTACCAAAATCAATAACAACCAAGACACTTTGCTTAATGAACATTTCATCAGTGTTTATACTCTTGCGATGAAGGTTTCTGAGGATACAGATGGTGCTTTTGACATAACTGTTGCTCCTTTGACCAATGTTTGGGGATTTGGCTTTAAGAATAATACACAACCGACCAAAGAACAGGTTGATAGTCTGCTGCAATTTGTTGGATATAAAAAGGTTAGTCTTGAGGGAAAGACTGTTGTAAAGCAAAATCCAGGTATTATGTTAGACTGCTCTGCCATAGCAAAAGGTTACGGAGTGGATGCTGTTGCAAATATGCTGACAGCGAAAGGTGTGGAGAATTTTCTTGTTGAGATTGGTGGCGAAATTGTGACCAAAGGCGTAAGTCCGAGAGGCACAGATTGGAGAATAGGAATAGTAAAACCTGTTGACGACCCTTTGAATCAGTCAAAGGAGATGCAGCAAATGCTTGATGTGCATGATGTTGCTATGGCGACAAGCGGAAACTATCGCAATTTCTATATTGCTGATGACGGCAAACGCTATGCTCACACTATAGACCCGCGAACAGGCTATCCAATACAGCATAATATTCTTTCGGCTACGGTGTTTGGACCAACTTGCGCTGTGGCTGATGCTTACGCCACAGCATTTATGGTTGTAGGCTTTGAGAAGGCAAAGGAAATTTTGGATCGACATCCTGAATTCATGGCTTACCTTATTTATAGTGACGATAAGGGGCAAAACAAAGTGTGGCATTCGCCAAAACTGAAAGTAGAATGAGTTTTATGATGGGACGAATTCATAGTAACCATCTTAATAACTCAAAAAATACAAAACTTACAAATGAATCCATTTTTCAAGACATTTGACACACCACATAAGACATTTCCTTTCAACGAGATAAAATTCGAACATTATGAGGAAGCGTTTATGGAAGGTATGCGCCGTGAGAAGGAGCGTATGGAAAGGATAATCAATAATCCGGAAACTCCAACTTTCGGAAACACTCTCGTGATTGTAGAGGAGGAAGAAGATGAATATTACGACCTTCTCGACAATGTAGATACTGTTTTCGGAAATCTGATGAGTGCCGATACAAATGACGATATGGAAGATTTGGCTGAAAAACTGCAACCTCTTCTCACGAAGCATGAGAATGATATCAGCCTGAATCCCAAACTTTTTGAGAGAATAAAATATATCTATCATAATCACGAGAATCTCACTGACGAAGAGGAACGTCTGCTTGAAAACGCTTATAGAGGATTTGTGCGCAGCGGCGCATTGCTTGATGATGAGGGAAAGGAGAAGTATCGTGCTTTGACGGAAGAGGCAGGATTACTGTGTCTTAAATATTCTGAAAATCTTCTGAAGGAGAAAAAAGCTTTCATTCTTCATATCACGGACGAGAAAGACTTGTCGGGACTAAAGCCACATGCCATAGAGATGGCTCATGAGGCTGCAAAAGAGAGAAAACTTGAAGGATGGGTGTTCACTCTCGATGGTCCATCTTATGGCCCTTTTATGTCGTATGCAGATAATCGTAGTCTTCGTGAGAAGATGTATATGGCGTATAATACTCTCTGTATCAAGGATAACGAATACAATAATCTTGAGATTTGCAAGCGTCTGGTTAATATCCGTCTGGAATTATCTAACCTTTTAGGCTACAAGTCATACTCCGACTTTGTTATGGAAAATCGTATGGCAGGTTCAACGAAAAAGGTTAAGGATTTCTTGAAACAGCTTAATTGTGCCTATAAGAAAACTGCTCGTGACGATGTAAGAGAGATTCGTGACTATGCTCGCAAACTGAATCATGACAGGAAGTTTGTGCTACAGCCTTGGGATTTCAGCTATTATTCCCATAAACTTCAGATGGAGAAATATAATCTTGATTCAGATATGTTCCGCCCATATCTGAAGTTGGAGAATGTTATAGATGGAGTTTTCGGCTTGGCTAACAGATTGTATGGCATCACTTTTGAAGAGAATAAGGATATTCAGGTTTATCATCCCGACGTGAAGGCTTATGATGTGAAAGATAAGGATGGCAGTTTCTTGGCAGTTTTTTATGCTGATTTCTTTCCTCGCGAAGGTAAACAAGGTGGAGCATGGATGACTGAATATTCCACGCAGTGGATAAGCCATAAAGGTGTAAACCATCGTCCGCATGTTTCCGTTGTAATGAATCTTACAAAACCTACTGCAGACAAGCCTTCATTATTGACACTTGGTGAGGTTGAAACATTCCTGCACGAGTTTGGTCATTCTCTTCATGGAATATTTGCCAATACTCGTTTTGGCGCAATGTCCGGAACAAATGTATATTGGGATTTCGTGGAACTGCCTTCACAGTTGATGGAGAATTATGCTGGGAACAAGGAGTTCCTCAGCACTTTTGCATTCCACTACAAGACGGGCAAACCTCTTCCTGCTTCGCTATTGAAAAGACTTAGAAAAGCAAGACATTTCCAGGTTGCTTACAGTTGTTTGCGACAGGTGTCGTTCGGACTTCTTGATATGGCATATCATGCTATAACAAAGCCGTTTGACAAGGAGATAATGGCTTATGAGAAACAGGCTTGGAAGAGTGCGGTGCTTTTGCCGCAAATTCCTGACACCTGTATGACTGCGCAGTTCTCTCACATCATGGATGGCGGTTACTCTGCTGGATATTATAGTTATAAGTGGGCGGAGGTGCTTGAGGCAGACGCTTTTAGCGTCTTTAAGAAGAAAGGCGTTTTCAATAAAGAGGTGGCACAGTCTTTCCGTGACAATATACTTTCAAAAGGTGGCACGAAAGATCCTATGGAACTATATGTAGCGTTCAGAGGTCAAGAACCTACAATAGACGCTCTTTTGAAAAGAAATGGCATAAAGAAACATTGATTATTATGACAGCAAGTGAAGAAAAGCAGCGTTTGCTGGATGGCAGATACCTCAGAATGGCACGCATCTGGGCTGAAAACAGTTATTGTAAGCGCAGGCAAGTTGGAGCGTTAGTGGTTAAAGGTCAGAGAATAATATCCGATGGCTTTAACGGCACGCCCAGTGGCTTCGAGAATGTCTGTGAGGATGATAACAATGTTACAAAGCCTTATGTCTTGCATGCGGAGGCAAACGCTATAACCAAACTTGCCAGAAGCCATAACAATTCTGATGGCGCTACGATTTATATAACAGCTTCGCCTTGTATAGAGTGTGCTAAACTGATAATACAGTCAGGCATAAAGCGTGTTGTATATGGCGAGAATTATCGTCTTGACGATGGAATACAATTGCTTAAAAGAGCAGGAATAGAAGTTGAATTAATGGAATTAAAAAATTTCTAATATGAACTTTCCTTTTGAATTAAGTTTTATTGATGTTATATTCAAGGGCTTGTTGATAGGTATCATCGTGTCAGCACCGATGGGTCCTGTCGGAGTGCTTTGTGTACAAAGAACTCTGAACAAAGGTCGTTGGTACGGTTTTGTCACAGGTATTGGAGCTTGTGTGTCTGACTTGATATATGCGGTTATAACGGGAGTAGGCGTGTCTTTTGTTGTAGATTTCATAGAGACTGGTCAGACACGGTTCTTCCTGCAACTTGGTGGTAGTGTGATACTTATGCTTTTCGGTATTCATTCATATAGAAGTGATCCAACGAGAAACATGCATATCAGTGGTAAACAAAAGGGAACATATTTGCATAATGGAATAACGGCTTTCTTGATTACCTTCTGTAATCCGCTCATAATATTCCTGTTTATGGCTTGTTATGCGCAGCTTGCTTTTGTGCCACATACAGATAACCCTCTTTCCATTGTAGTCTCTTTCCTTAGTATCGCTCTCGGAGCATTGCTGTGGTGGTGGTCGTTGACATGGATAATCGACAAAATCAGAACCAATTTTGATATCAGTGCTATAAAAATCATCAATAAGGTTATTGGCGGAGTTGTTATTTTCATTTCAATCCTTGTCCTTTTCGGCACTGTATTTAATATCTATTCTTTCGCATAAACAATGTTCATATCCCAACAATTACGACAGAAAAGTATTGCCGAGTATCTGCTTTATATGTGGCAGGTAGAAGACATTATCAGGGCTTATGGTTGCTCGCTGACAGAACTCCGTAAGAGCTATATTTCGCAGTTTCAGATAGATGACGATAAGCGAGAAGAACTTACAGACTGGTATGGAAATCTTGTAAATATGATGAACCGTGAGGGATGTCGGGAGAAAGGCCATCTGCAAATCAATAAGGTTGTGCTCATGCAGCTAATAGAGTTGCATAATCGTTTGCTTGACTCGTCGAAGTTCCCTTTTTACCGCTCAGAATATTATCGTGTGCTTCCTTTCATTGTTGAGTTGCGCCGTAAGCGTGGAATGAGTAATGAAGAGAATGAGGTTGAGACATGCTTTAACGCTCTTTACGGAAGGATAATGCTTGGACTGAAGAAACAGGAAATATCAAAGGAGACGGAAGGTGCGATAAAGGAGATATCAACGCTTGTCGGCATGCTTGCCGATTACTATCATAAGGATAAGATAGAACCTATTTTTGACGAAGACATGTAAGTGATGCCGCTTTTTTTTGATATATTACAAATCATGTGCAAATATAGCGTGTTATAAGCGGGTAAACCCGATTTTTTTCAGTAATTTTGCAGTCCGAAAGCGCTGTGAGAGATTCGTCGCTGGCATTTAGGTATTTAAACATATGATGTCTCGCCAGAGGAAAGTCCGGGCAGCGTAAGGCGCTCCATATCTGAAATAGATGCTGGTGGTAACATCAGGAGACGCAGAAGAAAATAACCGCCTTGGCAACAGGGTAAGGGTGAGAAGGTGGTGTAAGAGACCACCAGCGGTAGTGGCAACATTACCGGCTGTGCTATCTGGAGGCTGCAAGTTCGCGTAAACCAACGACATTAGGGTTGCCTGCCCGAAATCTTCGAGATGCGTTGGAGGGTAGAACGCTTAGATAAATGACGAATTGAAATAACATAACTCGGCTTATATCTTGCAACGCTTTCATCTTTTTGATTGTTTAATAGCATTTAAAGGTTCTAAATTGTTGTTAATTTTTCCGTGTAAATTTGGCGGCAATAGCCAAAAGCGGTAATTTTGCAGCGTCTTAAAACTTTTAACTTAAATAAGAGTATGAAAAAGTCAAACATCTTTTCACTGGTGGCAATAATAATAGCCGCTTTAAGTCTTACTTTAAATTTCACAAACACTTGTGCTGCCAACAGCGCAAATACTCCAGGTTCTGCAGTGCCTGCAAACGCTGTTGACCTTACTTATGCTGCAGAAAAAGCTCTGCCTTCAGTAGTGTATATCCATTTCCTTCAGAACTCAAAGATTCAGACCGTAGAAGTTGAAAACGATCCATTCTCTGATTTCTTTGACCCATTCGGAGGTTTCTTCGGTCGTGGTCAGGGTGGTGGCGGAAAGCAGAAGCGCCAAATCCAGACTCCAAAGAAGGAAGGTGCAGGTTCTGGTGTCATCATCTCAGAAGATGGTTACATCGTAACAAATAACCATGTTGTTGCTGGTGCCGACGAGCTGACTGTTACAATGAATGACAACAAGGAGTATTCTGCAAAAATTATCGGTACTGATGAGACAACAGACCTTGCGCTTATCAAGATTAATGCAAAGAATCTTCCTGCTATTAAGATTGCAAACTCTGAGGACTTGAAGGTCGGACAGTGGGTTCTCGCCGTTGGTAATCCTCTTGGACTTAACAACACTGTAACCGCAGGTATCGTAAGTGCCAAGGCTCGTTCACTCGGTGCAAACGGTGTAGAGTCTTTCATCCAGACAGACGCTGCTATTAATGCAGGTAACTCTGGTGGTGCTCTTGTAAACACAAACGGTGACCTTGTCGGCATAAATGCAATGCTCTATTCTCAGACTGGCAGTTATTCAGGTTATGGATTTGCTATTCCAACAACCATCATGAATAAAGTTGTCGCTGACTTGAAAGAATACGGAACAGTGCAGCGTGCAATGATTGGCATTACTGGTTCTGATGTCAACAAGTATTATGACTTGATGAAGTCTCAGGGCAAGGAAGTAGAGGTTGCCACAATGGAAGGTATTCATGTTGAGGAAGTTATCGATGGCGGTGCTGCAGCTCAGGCTGGAGTTGAGAAAGATGACATCATAACAAAGGTTGACGACAAGCCTGTAAAGAAGATGAGCGAACTGCAGGAAGCCATTGCTCGCAAGCGTCCTGGTGATAAGATAACACTCACCTTCATTCATAACAAGAAGACTATTACCAAGGAGGTTACGCTGAAGAATGCCCAGGGTAATACGAAGGTTGTTAAGAAGGCAGAGCTTGATATTCTCGGCGCTAATTTCCGTCCGATAAACACTCAAGAGAAAGAGCAGCTTGAACTTTCTTACGGCTTGAAGGTTACAAAGGTTGAAAACGGTCCGATGAAGAGTGCGGGTGTTCCTGCTGGATTTATCATCCTCGGTGCTAACGACAGCAAGATTACAAGTGAAGAGGATTTGCAGAAGGCTGTTAAGTCTGCTTCAACAAACAAGGAAGACCCTGTTCTTTATCTCAAGGGAATATTCCCTTCTGGCAAGCGCGGATATTTCGCGGTGTCTTTGGAACAGTAAAGAACCAGTAGCCATGTATCGGCTTACTAATTAAAAAATATTCTGCAAGTGAACATAAAATATCTTAGTGATATACGAAATGACGACTTTATCCGTGGCGGAGAACCCGCTACGGATGAACTCGTTCTTACGCAAGAACTAAAAGAGGCTCTCCTTGATGGCATTGCAATGCTCGATTCAAGAGAGATGACTGTCGTTTCCGCCTTGTATGGAATCAACTGCGCTGCAATGACAATGCAGGAGTGTGCCGATGAGATGGGATTGAAAAGGGAACGCGTCAGACAAATTCGAAACAAGGCTTTGCGCAAACTGAGGAAAATTATCCGTAATAATTATTAAAACAACTTTTCACATGCCCAAGCTAAGATTAATTATTAATAATGAGCGAAAGTTGAATAACATATTAACACAATGAGAAATCTTATATTATTGACAATCACATTGCTTTGCCTGTCGGTGCAGCAAACCTTCGCTGCCGAAAAAGACGAGGTTTTGGTTACAAATCTGTATGCTTTTGGTTATGGTGGTTCCTTGAATGATACTGTTTCTTACGTTACGGAGATTGTCAAGATGCCAGTAGTGAAGATGGAAAAAAAGACAGGATTTCTTGTTAAGAGAAGCGAATACACCCAGCAGTTCAAGAAATATCTTGCAGGCATCGGAGTTTCTTATCCCACTTGTGCGATAATTTTTGACATGAACAAGGGAAAGCTCTACAAGAAATTCCTTAAACTGCTGAAGAAGGCAAAGAAGGCAAATCTCTTTGTGAAGACTGTTTCCGTAAGCGAGTTCAGCTTCAGTGAGATTGTCGAAGAAGAATAAAAAATCCAAATAACACTAATCCAAACAAAACTAAATAATGGCAGATAAATTATATATTTTTGATACTACTCTCCGTGATGGTGAGCAAGTGCCAGGCTGTCAGCTTAATACTGTTGAGAAGATACAGGTGGCAAAACAGTTGGAACAGCTTGGAGTAGATGTCATTGAGGCAGGTTTCCCTATCTCTTCACCGGGAGACTTCAACTCTGTGATTGAAATCTCAAAAGCTGTTACTTGGCCTACGATATGCGCTTTGACACGCGCTGTAGAGAAAGATATTGACTGCGCTGCTGATGCCTTGCAATATGCAAAACACAAGCGTATTCATACAGGAATAGGAACAAGTGACCAACACATAAAGTATAAGTTCAACTCGAACCGTGAAGAGATTATTGAGCGTGCGGCAGCAGCCGTCAGATATGCGAAGAAATATGTTGAGGATGTAGAGTTTTATGCTGAAGACGCTGGCCGCACAGACAACGAGTATCTTGCTCGTGTCATAGATGCTGTAACAAAAGCTGGTGCCACTGTTTGCAACATTCCTGACACAACAGGCTTCCGCTTGCCAAATGAGTATCAGGAAAAGATAGCGTATCTTTATGAGCATGTTGACGCCTTTTCCGCAGGCAAGTCAAGGCTTTCAACTCATTGTCATAACGACCTCGGTATGGCTACGGCAAACACTGTTGCCGGCGTTCTTGGTGGTGCTCGTCAGGTTGAGGTAACCATTAACGGCATCGGTGAGCGCGCGGGCAACACTTCACTTGAGGAGGTTGCCATGATTTTCAAGACTCATCCAGACCTTGGCATTGAGACAAACATCAATACAACAAAGATTTACCCTACCTCGCGCATGGTTTCATCATTGATGAACATGCCTGTTCAGCCCAACAAGGCTGTTGTCGGTAAGAACGCTTTCGCCCACAGCTCAGGCATCCATCAGGATGGCGTACTGAAAGATGTTTCCACATACGAGATTATGGATCCGAAAGATGTGGGTATCGACGACAACGCAATCGTACTTACTGCGAGAAGTGGTCGTGCAGCTCTGAAACATCGACTCAGTGTCAATGGAATAGATATTGATGGCGAGAAACTTGACGCTGTATATAAAGATTTCCTCATGCTTGCTGATAAGAAGAAGGAGGTCACAGACGATGACATCCTCGTTCTTGCCGGTGCCGATCGTGCTGCCAGCCATAATGTCAAGCTCGATTACCTGCAGGTAACAACAGGTAAGGGTGTGCGCTCTGTAGCAAGTATTGGACTGTCTGTAGGCAACGAGCATTTTGAGGCTGCCTCATCAGGCAATGGACCTGTAGATGCTGCAATAAAGGCTCTTAAATGCATTATCAAGCGGCAGATGGTATTGAAAGAATTCACTATTCAAGCTATCTCAAAGGGTAGCGACGATATGGGAAAAGTTCACATGCAAGTGGAGTACGATGGCTCTGTCTATTATGGATTTGGTGCAAACACAGATATCGTAACAGCATCTGTGGAGGCTTATATTGATTGTATAAATAAATTTAAGTAAAGTGGTAAATATTACTTCCCACTATATTAATTAGGTAAAAAAACATGAACACGTTATTTGATAAAATCTGGGATTCGCACGTTGTCCAAAATGTGGAAGACGGTCCGACACAACTTTATATTGACAGACTGTATGCGCACGAGGTGACCAGTCCGCAGGCTTTCGACACTCTTCGCGATAAAGGCATAAAGGTTTTCCGTCCAGACCATGTTTACGCCATGCCCGACCACAACACTCCTTCCGACCAGCAGGAGCGCATCGACGACCCTATCGGTCGCAAGCAGGTGGAGACTCTCGCTAAGAACTGCGAGGAGTTTGGCATCACTCATTTCGCCATGGGCACAAAAGACAACGGCATCATCCATGTCGTAGGGCCGGAGAAAGCACTTTCTCTTCCTGGAATGACTATCGTTTGTGGCGACTCGCACACTTCCACTCACGGTGCTGTTGGCGCTTTGGCCATGGGCATTGGAACGTCTGAGGTAGCTGAGGTTCTCGCTTCTCAGTGCATTCTTCAAGCCAAGCCAAAGAGCATGCGAATTAATATTGAGGGCGAACTGCAGGAAGGTGTAACGGCGAAAGACGTGGCTCTTTACATTATGGCGCAGATGACAACCTCTGGCGCTACTGGTTATGCCGTAGAGTATGCTGGTTCCACAATTCGCAATATGTCTATGGAAGGTCGTCTCACACTTTCAAATCTTTCTATTGAGATGGGTTCTCGCGCTGGTATCATTGCTCCTGACGAGACAACATTCGAGTATCTGAAAGGTCGTGAGTTCGCTCCAAAAGGTGAGGAGTGGGACAAGGCTGTCGAATATTGGAAGACGCTCAAGAGCGATGACGATGCTGTGTTCGACAAGGAAGTGACATACAAGGCAGAAGACATTGCTCCACGCATCACTTACGGAACAAACCCAGGTGCAGGCATTGCTATTGACGAGTGCATTCCAACACTTGATGAGATTGCTGAAGCTGACAGAAACCAGTTCCTCGGAATGCTCGACTATATGCAGTTCAAGCCAGGTCAGAAACTTGAGGGAACTCCTGTTGACTACTGCTTCCTCGGAGCTTGTACCAATGGGCGTATCGAGGACTTCCGTGCTTTTGCCTCTGTTGTCAAGGGAAAGAAGAAGGCTGATAATGTTGTTGCTTGGCTTGTTCCTGGCTCATGGCTTGTTCGCAAGCAGATAGTAGAAGAGGGCATCGACAAGATTCTTGAAGAGGCAGGCTTTGAGCTTCGTCTCCCATCATGTTCTTCTTGCCTTGCTATGAATCCAGACAAGGTACCTGCAGGCAAGTTGTCAATTTCAACAAGCAACCGTAACTTTGTGGGTCGTCAAGGTCCTGGCGCGCGCACTGTCCTTGCCTCACCGCTCGTGGTGGCAGCAAGTGCGATAACAGGCGTTATCACTGACCCGAGGAAAATATAAGAACCACACCTCTCCCTAACCCTCCCCCCGAAGCGGGGAGGGGACTGAATAGTTAGTTTTAAGCATTGATTTTGGTTTTATGAATATAGGCGATAGAATACCAGAGATTCTTGGCGTTGACCAAGACGGCAAAGAGATAAAGGCTTCTGACTACAAAGGCAAGAAGTTGGTGCTTTACACTTACCCAAAAGACAACACAAGCGGCTGTACAGCAGAGGCTTGCTCTCTGCGCGACCATAAAGAAGAGTTGGCTGCAAAGGGCTATGAGATACTCGGTGTGAGCAAGGATAGTGCAGCTTCTCATAAGAAATTCATTGAGAAGCAAAACCTGAATTTCTCGTTGATTGCCGACACTGACACCACTCTCCTGCAGGCGCTTGGCGCGTGGGGAGAGAAGGTTGCTTGCGGTCGCAGAACCATCGGAACTCTCCGCACCACTTACCTCGTGAACGAAGAAGGCGTGATAGAGCACATATTCCTTCCAAAGCAGATAAAGACAAAGGAACACGCGGAGCAAATAATGAAGTTAATTGACTAAAATTTGGGAAAACTTCCCCATACAAATAATATGAAACAAAAATTTGACATCATCCAGTCAACCTGCATTCCAATTCAGATTGACAACTGTAATACAGACCTTATTATCCCGGCTCGCTATTTGGCATCCACAACCCGCGATCCGAAGTTCTTCGGCGATGCTTTCATGCACGATCTTCGCTATGATGCTGAGGGAAATGCTGTGGCAGATTTCGTGATGAACAAGCCAGAGTTTGCTGAAGCTCCGAAGGCTGGTGTTCATGAGATTATTGTTGGTGGCGCAAACTGGGGTTCTGGCTCTTCTCGCGAGCATGCTGCGTGGGCTATTGCTGGCTATGGAGTTCGCGTGGTTATCTCATCTTCTTTCGCTGATATCCACCGCAACAACCTCCTCAACTGCTTTGTTCTTCCTGTCGTTGTTAGCAAGGAGTTTCAGGCAGAACTGTTTGAAACAATAGCAGCCAACCCACAGGCAGAAGTAAAGGTTGATGTCCCAAACCAGACAGTTACAAATCTTACAACAGGACATTTTGAGCAGTTCGAGATTAATTCTTACAAGAAATATTGCCTGATGAACGCTTACGACGACATCGATTTCCTCCTTGCCAACAAGGAGAAGATAGAGGCGTATGAAAATAAATAAGGTGAGTACAAGATACATTGAAATAGTTGACAGCACTCTTCGCGACGGTGAGCAGACCAGTGGTGTTTCGTTTGTGCCTCATGAGAAACTCATGATGGCACGAATGTTGTTGCGCGATGTCAATGTTGACCGCCTGGAGGTAGCTTCGGCAAGAGTGTCCGAAGGCGAGAGGCAGGCTGTCAGCATGATTTGTCGTTATGCCAAACAGATAGACAGGCTTGACAGCATCGAAGTGTTGGGATTTTGCGATGGTCACAAATCTGCCGACTGGATTGCCGAATGCGGTGGCAAGGTCATGAACCTCCTGAGTAAAGGCTCTTTGAAACATTGCCAGCTGCAGCTTAAGAAATCGCCCGAGGAGCATTTTCAGAACATCATCGACGAAGCTTCTTATGCACATTCCAAGGGCATAAGCGTTAACCTCTATCTCGAGGACTGGAGTAATGGCATGAAGGATTCTCCCGAATATGTTTACCAGATGCTCGACACGCTCATCGCCACGGGACTTATCCGCCGCTTTATGCTTCCTGACACCCTTGGCGTTCTCGATCCGATTCGCACCATGAAGTATATTGACGACATGGTTGCGCGCTATCCCGATGTGCATTTCGACTTCCATTCCCACAACGACTACGACCTTGCCGTTGCCAATTCCCACGCAGCGGTAAGCAGAGGTGTTCGAGGACTTCATGTCACTGTTAACGGACTTGGCGAGCGCTGCGGCAACGCGCCTTTAGCGAGCATTCAGGTCATTCTGAAAGACCAGATTGGAGTTATGACTCACATCAACGAGGACAAGCTCAACGCTATCTCCCGACTTGTTGAGAGTTATTCCGGCATCGCCATCGCGCCAAACCAGCCAATCATCGGCGACAACGTGTTCACGCAGGTTGCCGGTGTTCATGCCGACGGAGACCAGAAGGGAAATCTTTATGCTAACGCCTTGATACCAGAGCGTTTTGGCAGACGACGCGAATATGCGCTCGGGAAAAATTCTGGCAGGGCAAACATAATGAAGAACCTTGAGGAGTTGGGATTGGAACTCACTCCCGAGCAGGCAGCACGCGTCACAAGGCGTATTACCGAATTAGGAGATAAAAAGGAAATTGTTACTCAGGAAGACTTGCCGTTCATCGTCAGCGATGTCTTGAAGCATGACACACCGGAAGACAAGGTCAAGCTTGTAAGCTACATGGTGTCAACATCTTACGGCCTAAAGCCAGTGGCTGCCGTGAAGCTTGAGATTAACGGCAAACTCTATGAGGAGCAATGTTCTGGCGACGGACAGTATGACGCTTTCGTGCGCTGCATAAGGCATATCTACAAGAACAACCTTGGCAGGCAGTTCCCCTGGCTTGCCAATTACACAGTGTCTATTCCTCCCGGTGGTCGCACAGACGCTTTGGTTCAGACTGTCATCACGTGGGAGTTTGATGGTGGCAAGATTGTCCGCACACGAGGCTTGGACGCCGACCAGACAGAAGCTGCCATCAAGGCAACAATCAAAATGCTGAATATATTGGAATAAAACGCCCCCCCCTTTTAACTCCCTAAGCCCCCTCGGTTCCCCTTAGGGGGAAGTGGAGAACTGAAAAGTTACCTTTAATCCATATACGTTTTAATGAACCATTTTGATTTAAGCATTGGCATAAAATAATTAAATAAAAATATATGTGATATTCCCCCACAAAACATATCACTCCCCTCTCCTGATGGAGAGGGGCTGGGGGTGAGGCTTATGAAACTAAAAATTGCAGTTCTTGCGGGCGATGGTATCGGCCCAGAGATTATGGAACAAGGCGTGGCTGTGATGAATGCTGTCGCCGAGAAGTTCGGACACGAGGTTAGTTACAAAGAAGCACTTTGTGGTGCACACGCTATTGATGAGGTCGGAGACCCTTTCCCAGAAGAAACCTTTAAGGTTTGTGAGGAAGCCGACGCCGTGCTTTTTGCCTCTGTTGGCGACCCTAAGTTCGACAACAACCCTTCTGCCAAGGTTCGTCCAGAGCAGGGCTTGTTGGCAATGAGAAAGAAGTTGGGACTGTTTGCCAATATCCGTCCGGTGCAGACTTTCGACTGCCTGCTCCACAAATCTCCTCTCCGCAAGGAACTTGTTGAAGGAGCTGACTTTATCTGCATCCGTGAGCTCACTGGCGGCATGTATTTCGGCAAGAAGGTAGAACCTTCAGTCAACGAGAACGGCGTGGAAGAAGCTCTCGACACAAACTACTACACACGTCCTGAGGTTGAGCGCATTCTCAAGGTCGGTTTTGAATATGCCATGAAGCGCCGCAAGCATCTCACCATCGTTGACAAGGCCAACGTGCTCGCATCTTCTCGCTTATGGAGAAAGATTGGTCAGGAGATGGCACCGCAATATCCTGAGGTGCAGACTGACTACATGTATGTTGACAACGCTGCCATGCGCATGATTCAGGAGCCTACGTTCTTCGATGTTATGGTTACGGAGAACACTTTCGGCGACATTCTCACCGACGAAGGCTCTGTCATCAGCGGTTCTATGGGATTGCTGCCTTCTGCATCTACCGGAAGTTCCACACCAGTCTTCGAGCCAATCCACGGCTCATGGCCACAGGCTAAGGGACTGAACATTGCCAACCCATTGGCGCAGATACTCTCTGTGGCAATGCTCTTCGAGTATTTCGACCTCAAAGAGGAAGGCGCGCTCATACGCAAGGCTGTTGACGCCTCGCTCGATGCTAATGTCCGCACACCGGAGATACAGGTGGAAGGCGGTGAAAAATATGGCACAAAGGAAGTCGGCGCATGGATTGTAGATTATATCAAGGCATCATAAGCCGCACAACGCTCGTTTTATTGTCTCTGCTCCTCGCAAGCGCAGCCTGCGCCCAGAAAGTCACCATCAAGGTGGAAAATGCTGAGAAGCGGATGCGCCACGAGGTTGTGGAGGTTGACCTGAAAGACGTTGAGCGCAAGCTGAATCTCAAGGACGGTGAGGAGTTTGTGGTAAGAAACGCCCTCAACCAGGAAGTTGCCTACCAGAAAACCTACGACGGCAAGCTCCTCATCGAGGTTAGCGTGCGACCAAAAGGAAGTGCTGTCTTCACCATGCAGAAAGGCATTCCGCGCCCAGTGAAAGCCAGTGTCATCGGTCGCCACTATCCCGAGCGTCTTGACGACATCACATGGGAAAACGACCGCGGCATCTACCGCCTTTACGGCCCCGCCCTGCAAGCCAATAAAGAGCAGGCTTACGGCATAGATGTGTGGCTGAAGAACACTCCAGACCCCGTCGTCGAGGAGCGTTATGCGACACATCTGACGGGCTACGAGGCTGTCCATCAGCTCAACAAAGAGGGTAGGAAAGAAGAGGCGCGCAGAACGGAAGACTCCGTGTCGTTCCATATCGACCACGGCTACGGCCACGACTGCTACAAGGTCGGTCCTACGCTTGGCTGCGGTGCGCCGGCAGTAATCCTCAGTGGCAAGCTCATCATGCCCTACTGCTATGAGACCTATAACATCCTCGACAACGGACCTCTCCGCTTCACGGTGGAACTCACCTACTGTCCTACGGATATGGGAGCAAACAAGGGTGTTGTGGAGCATCGTCTGGTTTCTCTCGACAAAGGTATGAACTACAACAAGATGACCGTCTGGTACGAAGGACTCAGGACGGGAGCTGAGGTGGCAGCGGGCATTGTTGTGCATTCAGAAGACGCGGAGAGCAAACTGCTTACCGACAGTTACGCCCTTTACGCCGACCCTACGGAAAACCCTTCGGGACAGAACTTCCAGATATTCACCGGACTGCTTTTCCCCAACAAGGTTGACCGCGTCATCACTCGTCCTACGATGGCAACGCCTGGTGTCACCGGTCACCTGTTAGGCATCCGCCACGTCAACAACAATGAGCGCTTCACCTATTACTTCGGTTCTGCCTGGAGCAAGTACGACGTGCGCTCACTCGCTGAGTGGAAGGTGCGGTCGGAAGAGACACTCGCTGCCATCAAGGCGCCGTTGAAACCTTTAGTCTTACATTAAGAAAGAAATTATCGAGATAATCTTTAAGAAAGAAATTATCGTAATTAAAACATAATGAACGTAACCCCACAGTTCATTATGTGGTAAAGGTAAACGTGACTTCGCCACTACCTGTAAAATTATTATTTATGTTTATTTGTGACTTAATTTGTGCCCATTAGTGCTCATTAGTGTCAAAAAATATTACGTTAAATTACGATAATTTCTTTCAGTTATAATTTCTTTCAGTTATAATTTCTTTCAGTTATAATTTCTTTCAGTTTAATCAATAAATCAGGGCGAAACGCGAAATATTCCCCTTAATTTCTTGCTCAGTCCGCTAAAAAGTCATACCTTTGCAGCCGCTTCTGCGTGTATATGTGCGACGTTGAAGCGTAACAACTATTTAATCACATTATAAACATTTTCAAACCATGTACTTAGATTCAGCTAAAAAAGAGGAAATCTTCTCACAGTACGGCAAGGGCAACACAGACACAGGTTCTGCAGAAAGCCAGATTGCACTCTTCACCTATCGTATTTCACACCTCACTGAGCACCTGAAGCAGAACCGCAAGGATTTCGCTACAGCTCGCTCGCTGACAAAGCTCGTAGGAAAGCGCCGTGCGCTCCTTACTTACCTCAAGAAGCAAGATATCTCACGCTACCGCGCAATCATCAAGGCTCTCGGTCTCCGTCACTAAGAAGAAGAGAATACTGAAAAAAATAACCATCGGAATAAATTTGAATGTTCCGATGGTTTTTTTGTTAATAGAGCTAAAAATGAAATTCTCGAGGTGATTTTTAACCCTCTAAGTTTAGTATATGGGTTTAATGAGCTGAGGAGAATAGGCATTTGTGTCCCTTTATATGTGTGCGTGGGTCGAACTCGTCGGGACTATTCATGGCTTTCGACTGCACTTTAAGTTTGAACCTACCAATGTCGTCAAGGTCAACGATATCCCCGTTGCGTAGATGACGGTTAAGGATGACTGCGAAATCTGTGAGAACTGTTGTTACTATACCCTCGCTAACACCTGAATAGTCAGCCAATTCTGCAATTATGCGTTTTTGGCTGATTGTTTCGTTATATACAATCTTGGCGTAGTATTTACCACTACTTTCCAAATGTTTGTTCTTCTGCTTGTATATCCTGTATTTCATTTTCTAAAAAATACTACAATACTACACTTTTTGCGATAAGCTGTTATTATATAGTGTTTTATGAGTGTAGTGTGGCATGAGAATACTACACCCATACTACACTGATACTACATCTGGACAAAGTATGAAATACCTCTGCTACAACGCTTATGCTGATAACCTAACCTGTTGAGTATCTTACCTATACGTACATACGAAGAATGGTTCTCCGGGACAGCTTTCGAATACCCGTGCATCTTCTTGATTATATGAGCGACAGACATCCATTCACCTTTATTTGGGTCTTGTGGTTTGCTGAATATGGACAAGAACACTTCTTCCATAGCGTCAATAGTTTGGAATGTCAGATTGTACTGCTGTATATATGCTTCGTCTGCACTGTCAAAGTATGAGCGTTCGCCGTTGTATAGCTCCATTGCCAATTGTCCATATACCTGCTCGTATTCTATCGGTGTGTCGTTGTCAATTTTACCCGTTGTCTTTATGCAGAGGTAGCGACGACTTCCGGTAGGGTCTATGAGAGGAGTAGGGGAGTTCGTTGTTGCCATGAATGCAGCATAGCGCTTATGGTCAGAATATGTGGAGGCATAAGGGTCTCTTCCTATCACATTTGTCTTTTGCAGTATGTGTTTTAAGAATGCGGTCTGCTGCTTAGAGATGGAGTCATACTCGTCAATGTTTATCAGTGCGAAGGCCGACAGCGCACGCTCCACTTCTTTCTTGTTAGAAAATTCAAGTCTTTCAAGGTAGTAGTTACGCAACTCTGGTGGTAGCAGTTGTCGGCAGAAAGTGCTTTTCCCATAAGCCTGATTTCCAATCAATAGCGGTACAACGGTCGTAGAATAGTTCTTGTTCAATCCAAGCCACTGTGCTACTGCCGAAAGCATCCAACGGTGGAAAAGTTCTGCCCATCGCGGATTGTCATTAGGCACTCGTGAGGCAAGGTCGGTGATGCGGTCTTTCCCGTCCCATTTCCCTTTTGCCATGTAAATATATTCCGTTATTGGATTGTATGTCTTAACGAAGTTAGACTCTAAGTATCGTTTTATGTCACGGTCCCATGCTGTTATGCCATGCCTTTGAACCTCAATGGTTATTGTGTTGATAACCTGCTTTGTTACTGGCTGCCAACCGAGGATATACATGTTATCCTGGTAGTACTCTAAGCTGCCGTTCATTTCGTTGCGGCGAAACTGGTAGAGTTGTGGCATTTTTTCTATTATCGTGTTCATCAGCGACCCCGCATCAACGTTATCTGTATTCAATGCGTTGCGAAGAATGCTTTCTTCAACAGGTCGTGTTGGTTGGCTCATCACAGCAGGCTTTACATTCTCGTTGAGCCATGTAGCTTTTGTTGGTGTCAGTGGGATAAGGTGCTCAATTCCTTCGTTGTTGGGTAGCAGTTCCAACTCCGTGAGTATCTTTATATGCTGTGATTCAGCTATGTAAGCCTTGCTGTGGAAGAGCCTCGCTTCATTGACGGTTTTGGGTAGAGAGCCGTCGGGTAGGGTGTATGCCGCAACCACAACAATGACATCGCGAATGTCGTCGATAAATGTGAGTATCACCTCTGGTTGCTTGCTTATCATTTCTGCTGTGGCTACAGTCTCTGCATCGTCACTCATGGGAATTGCAAGAGCAAAAAAGGTCTCGTTAGTGGTAATCTTATGCTTCTTGAATTCCATTGCAACCAATCCCGTGTAGCCGTTGTTACCCTTGTTCTCCAGATTAATCCTGTTATCCTTATTTTCCTGATTAATCTTGTTACCCTTGTTTTCTGCTGTTTCATTTGCCCATGCGAACTGTGCTTTTGGCAGTTGATTCAAAGGGTCTTTGTCAGAAAGTGTTCTTTTGCTGTGAAGGGCCTTCAGTACATTATCCATACCTTCTGTCCTCACCTTCTTTTCTTTTTTGTGAATGTAATGGTAGTTGATTTTAAACATAATAATAGAGTTTTTGTTATAGAATTCGCCTATTTTGAAAATACTTTCACCAGGCATTATTCATCAGTTATCCGGCATCGAGCATCAAAAGTCTTAGGATTACGTTTAAAAAAATGCATTTTTTGATGTGTTTTCCTTATCTTTTTACATCGTTTTCCTATGCTTCTTTCCTTGTTTCCCTTATCTTTTTGCATCGCCTTTATATGTGTTTACGCGATGGGATCTTGCCTGTTCTAATTTGGAATGTGCAATATTGGTGTAGTATTGATGTAGTATATAGATTCCATACTACACTCGTAATGACTTGATTGTCAGTATGTATATATAATATGATGTAGTGTTGTAGTGTTTTCCACGAATTTAAATTTTAGGCAAAGTTATAACATTATTTCCATACTTTCAAATTTTCTCAGTAAAATATGTCTTATTCTTCATCCTAATCAATTATGATAATTAATTTCATATATGCAAACTGTTTGTGTAAGTATTAATAATATGATATTATGGAGGCGAATTCACAAATGTTTATTATTTGCAAATTTATTCTTTTGTAGTTCAGACTTTGTTGTTATCAATAATTTTACTATATTTGCACCCAAAATTCACACATATCTGAGTCTGCTCATTAAGGTGGGTTCTATAAATTCTGAAGTTAAGGGAAGTTATGCTCCAATACTACGATATAGCAACCACACGTATTTGATAACGCGATGAAAGACTTAACAGTATCATAAATAGAACGTCAAAACGTATTGAACAATCGTTTTGCAGTAAGCGAGTTTCAGCAAAAATTTTATGTAAGGGTAAATCGCTGAAAGAGTTTAAGTTACTTTTCTTTGCTTATAAAGCCACATAGCGGGCTACCCGTATGAATTAATAAACAGTCGCGTAGCGGCTGAAATAAGCGAAGAAAAGATAGTGATAGAAAACAAAAAGACGAAAAAATAGTAAGAATGTCCAATACATAAAACCCATATACGTTCTGATGAAATTTTGGGGTTAAATTATATCAGTAAAAAATATATGGCATACTTAGAATCGAAGCCGCGATATGAGATACTTGACGGTCTGCGCGGTGTTGCAGCCTTGACTGTCATCGTTTTCCACCTCGTCGAGACTTACTTCTGGGGAGACCCAGTTCATCAGCATATTAATCACGGATACCTTGCCGTAGATTTCTTCTTCGTGCTGTCGGGCTTTGTAGTAGGTTATGCATACGATGACCGCTGGGGGAAGATGAACACATGGGACTTTTTCAAGCGTCGTCTTGTGCGTCTGCACCCTATGATTACCATCAGTATAGTTTTCGGTATGCTGATGTTCTATTTCCGCGGTGGCGACATTGCGCCGGCAACAGCGTGGTACTATGTACTTTGGATGGGCGTATTGAACTTCTTCATCTTCCCTATCTCCGGATTTGACGGCAGATGGGGAGAGACCTTTCCTCTCACCGGCACACACTGGTCACTGCTCCTTGAGTATTTCGCCAATATCATCTATGCTTTTGTGCTGCGCAGACTGCCAACGAAGGTGTTGGCTCTGCTCACTGTCGTTGCCGCATTATGCAGCATTGACCATGCCCTTGGACTGAACACCTTTGGTGATATGCCTGCCGATAACAACCGCCTCGGAACATTTATCGGAGGATGGGGAATTGATGGTTGGGAACTGCACATTGCCGCCGTTCGTCTTGCTTTCCCATTTCTTGTCGGCATGCTCCTTTCTCGCGTGAAGAAGTTCATCACTGTGAACGGCGGCTTCTGGTGGACGGCGCTCCTCATTGCCATTATCCTGTTCATGCCTCGTATCGGCGGCGAAGACCCGTCGGGTTTCTGGAAGAACGGTCTTTATGAATGTATCGCCGTTATTGTAGTCTTCCCGATTATCATAATGATGGGTGCTGGCAGTGAGGTGAATGGCAGGAAATCGTCAGCCATCTGTCGTTTCCTTGGCGAAATATCATACCCTGTGTATGCAATGCATTTCCCATTCATTTATATACAAATGAACTGGGTGGCTACTCATTCCAACGCTCCACTCTCCACGCATATCTTTGTAAACACAACCTTCTTCCTGCTCTCTATAGCCACCGCCTACGCCACTCTTAAACTCTACGATGAGCCTGTGCGTGAATGGCTGAAGGATAAGGTGTTGCGCAAGAAACCATAGACTAAAAATATCATCAAAATGTATAAGAAACTTGCAATAGTCATTGGACTATTTTACTGTGCTTGTAGTCTTTGGGCTGCACAAGTGAACGAGGAACGAAGTGTAAAAGTTGGCAACAAGATGCGTAAGTATGTGCTTTATGTGCCTACCAAACGAGCAGAATCTCCGGCTCTCGTGTTTTCACTGCATGGCGCCAGTGGTCATGACACTGACCGTTCGCCTTTCAGAACAGCTGTAGCGGACACGAAAGGTTGCATAGTGGTTTACCCTCAGGGAGAAAACCAATACTTCCCTGTTTTCGGCGGCTCTATTCCAGGATGGAATGCTTCGGGAGAGGAAAATGAAGACTTGGATTTCTTCAAGGCTATCATCGAAGAGGTGGCAAAAGAATATCCCATCAACAGGCAACGTATCTACTGCTGCGGATTTTCAAATGGCGGTATGATGACCTACTCAAATGCCACTACCGCAGCCGATATCTTCGCGGCATTTGCTTCCATAAGCGGTTTCCAGCTCAATGAGTTCCACCATCGTCCATTGGGATTCAGACCAGTGCCTTTCCTGCATATTCACGGCAAGGCAGATGATTTTGTAAAGTATTCGTGTATGCCTGTCATCAGAGATAATATGGTGTCACGCAACGGCTGCAACCCTGTCCCTGAAGTAGTTACGGCAACAGGGAAATATACTCGCAACACTTACAGCGCAGGTGATGGCGGCTTCCCATACGTGTATTATGAAGTGGAGGGAATGGGACATAGTGACTATACCGACAGGACTGCTGACGGCAATTCTGCCTTGACAATGTGGAACTTCATGAGTCAGTACCGTCTGGACGACGAGTGCAACAAAAATCTGAAATGGCGACTGAATATCGACACGGAAGGCTGGCAACCAAAGGAACATTCATGGACAGTAAACGCAGCGCGCATCCTTTTTTCTTACGGAACTCAAAAGAAGTCGAACAATGCTGACAACAATGTATATCCATCGCTACAATTTACAAAAGGCAACTATTACCTTACTTTTGAAAGCACGGGCGCGGATGGCAACAGAATGCATGTAAAGGTGGAGACGCTGGATGGCAAGAACACTTTGTTCTGCAAAAGTGGTGATGTCGGCAAGAAAGTGGTGATGCCGTTCAGTGTTGACAAATATACTGAATACAAAATAACCATTGTGAAGACTTCCGCTGATGACAAATTCACCAACTTTGCCTTTTATTCCTGCGATGAGACTGCCATTGCCGAAAATAGCAAGGACGACGTGTTGCCAGAGATAGCTCCCGACCCAGAGACCGGCTATCTCATAGAAATACCTCAGGATCAGGGCAAACAGTATGACGATTTCGCGCGCACTTCAATGGTGAAAGGTACTGACTACACCACATACACAGCTACCGGCGACCTGCAGATTGCTTTCAAGATGATGAACATCGACATAAAAGACTGCGACTACGTATTAGTGCGTTTTGCAGAACCGGTAAAGGCTGGTTGGAAGATTGCTTTTTGGGAAGGAACAAACACAATCGATGTGCCTGAAGGTAGCAAGGAATTCAAATTTGAGTTGGAACCGTCAATGATAAGCAAAGGCAAACTGTCTCAGATCTGTCTGATGACACTCTTCGGCGGCTATACCTCGCCGCTTGTTGCCAAGGTTATGGGAGTATATAAACATTGCACTAAAGAAGAAGGCGCAGCAGTAAAACTGCAGACAGCAGACATGGATGTTCCAGTAGCATATTACACAATGTCGGGTGTTAGCCAATCGACTCCCACACGCGGAATAAACATTGTAAGAAGGAGTGACGGTAAAATGAAAAAGGTTTTAAACCCAAAAAGTTAATTGCAAGCAAAGCGGCAGAGCCGAGCGCATTAGAATTTTGAAGTATTTTGAATTTATATCGAGCAGATTTTACCACATCTGCAGTGATACTTTTATGCTCGGATGAAATACGGGAAGAGGTATTATTACTCTGTTTCGTATCTGAACCGGTCAACATAGTAATAGAGATTGTAGAAAGCTACGTCCGAGTCTATCCGCAGGTAAATCTTTTTCCTGTTTTAGAGGCACAGATGCCATAACATTGCGCGACTGCCCGATGCGGATAACGGCTTGGATGTGCTTCTCTCCTTTCGCATCGCTGTCGATGACTACGTCATAGTGATTGAGGCGCGCGGCGTAGGCTGTTAGTCCCGCCTGGGAGTTTTTGCCCATCTTGGAAACATCTATTAGCGTTGTTGCGGAAAATTTCCGCTCGGTCTGACGGCGACCGATGAATGTGGGGTTGCTCTTATCGTCGATTGTGACGGTTGATGGTCGCAGACGCAGATAGCCTTTCCTTTCGGTCAAAGAGTAGTTCGCGGAGTCTGGTATGTTGAGATGACTCCAATAGAGTGCGAGTTTGTTTTTACTGAAAGAAATTATCGTAATTTAACGTAATTCTTTTTGACACTAATGGGCACT
>JABUUE010000025.1:0-19618 GCA_021443335.1 Bacteroidaceae bacterium | reverse complement strand
TGCGCTTTGTAAAAGCGGCAGAGCCGAGCGAATCTACTCAATAAAAACTCTCAAAAATGTCTCAAGCTAATTTATAGAACCCACCTTAAATATTACGATTAATTACGATAATTTCTTTCGTCCAAAGCCAAAGCCAAAGTTAATTGTCTGCGAGCCACTGGCAGATATTCTTCTCTATGCGTGAGGCGATGTCGCCTTCATACTGGTCTTTCTTGAAGTTTTCGCCGGTGATATGCTCGTAGAGTTCGATGTAGCGGTCGCTGACGCTCTCTGCGTATTCGTCAGTGATTTCAGGCAGTGTTTGTCCAGGCTCGTTCATGAAGTTGTGCTCGATGAGCCACTGTCGTACAAACTCTTTTGAGAGCTGCTTCTGCGGTTCTCCCTTGGCGAATTTCTCCTCGTAGCCGTCGGCATAGAAGTAGCGGCTTGAGTCGGGTGTGTGTATCTCGTCGATGAGATAAACTTTGCCGTCGCGTTTGCCGAACTCGTACTTTGTGTCCACGAGTATCAGCCCCTGCTTTGCTGCTATTTCCTGACCGCGTGCGAAAATCTTTCGCGTGTATTCTTCCATCACCTCATAGTCTTCCTTGCTGACGATGCCTTGTGCGATGATTTCCTCTTTCGAGATGTTGAGGTCGTGACCTTCGTCGGCCTTTGTTGTCGGCGTGATGATAGGCTCAGGAAAACGCTCGTTCTCGCGCATTCCTTCAGGCAGCTTTACACCGCAAATTTCTCTTGCGCCGTTCTTGTAGTCTCTCCATGCTGAGCCTGTGAGGATGGAGCGGATAATCATCTCTACGCGGAAGCCTTCGCATTTCAAGCCGACGGTGACCATTGGGTCGGGTGTGGCGAGTTTCCAGTTGGGGCAGATGTCCTGGCAGGCGTCGAGGAACTTTGCTGCTATCTGGTTGAGTACCTGTCCCTTGAAAGGAATGCCTTTGGGTAGCACTGTGTCGAAGGCCGAGATGCGGTCTGTAGCCACCATTACGATTTTGTCGTCGCCGATGTTATAGACATCGCGTACCTTTCCGTGGTAAACACTTTTTTGGTTTGGAAAGTTGAAGTTTGTTTGTGTTAATGATTGCATAGTCTTATTTACTATTTTATAATTTACTATTTACGATTTTTTCGATATTTCGGGATTTCGAGGATCTATAGAGCCAAAGCCAAGGCCAAAGGTCTAATGATTAATGATTAATGTTTAATGATTAAAGGCCAGAGCCAAAGTTCAAAGCCAAGGCCAGAGCCAAAGCCAAGGCCAAAGCCAACTTCGGGGTTAGGGGGCCGGTGGTTAGGGTGCTGAAATCCCATCGACAAGAATTCGTAGTCCTTTGCCTTGGTGGTAGCGCTGTCCGTCCTTGTCGTAGAGGATGGTGATGTTGTGACCGCGATAGGAGAGGTTGTCGAGGCAGAAGTAGTCCCACTTGCCTTCGGGAATGAGCGGATTGACGATGATATCACCGTTAGCTGATGGCCGCAGTCCGACAAGACCGGTAATGACGAGGTCGCAGAAGGTGGAGTGGTTGTAGTAGCGGCTGCGCTCGCGGTCGCCCATAAGCCAGTAGCCTGTCGTCTCGTCGAGATATTCTCCGATGTAAGGTTTTCCGCGGTAGTGCTGGCTCTCGGCGTATTTTAGCATCTCGTTGAAAAAGATGCTGTCGCCGATGACAGGCTTGTCGGTTGAGTTGAGGTAGTTAGCGAGTGCGGTAAGTGTTTGCGATGTGGCGAAAGGCCATATTGCTCCGTCCCACTCGCAGGTGCCTGTGCCGTGGCTGCGGAAGAGTGGATGGCGGCGCTCGGCAGTTGTCAGTCCGAAAGGTGCGCGGAAACCTTTTTCGTCAGTGAGTTGCAGCCATGCGGTGTCATGAGAAGTGTTGGTTGGGAGCTCGCAGTACCATGGCATATATCCGATGGCCTCGCGGACATTAGCCGAGGAGTCGCCGCGGTGTGTCTCGAAGAACTGCTGCTCTTGGTTCCAGAGCTTGTCTTGTATGAGCTGCCACTGTTTCTCACCGTCTTTCCTATACTCTTCAATGTCAGTTGCTGACGGTTGCAGCAAGGCTTTCATATCGGCAATGGCGAAGGCGTTGGCAGTCATGTATGAGTTGATTGTCGGTCGCGCGTATTTCTTTTTTCTGCCGCCGGAGATGCTTTCCTCCATTCCGTCCTGCACATCCCCCTGCCAGTAGAGTCCGTTGTCGAGGCGATTGGTGCTTTTCCATCGGGCATATTCCTCTTCGAGTGCTGGCAACAGCTTGGTTATCATGGCAGTGTCGCCGTTGACCTTGTAAGCGTTATACACGGCGAAAGGATTCCAAGAGGAGAACTTGCTCATCTTTGTCATGGCTTTGCCGTCGTTGCCGAAATACCATGTGTTGAGTATCTGGTTGAGATATGTCTTGTCGCGCAGCCAGCGACACTCGTTGATGTGATGGCCGATGGCGCAGGCGATGAGGTTATAGCGGTCGGCGTAACTGCGCGGCACGAGAAACTCTGTCATACCGTAGCCTACGGGCGTGCGCTTGATATGCTTTCTCAGCGTCCACCAGCGGTAATAGTAAATCTCCTCAAACTGCTTGTCGGGGCAGTCGAAGAGAGGGATGTTTTTCTCCATCCACGCGGAAGCTTCGGCGTTTGGAATGGCCTGAACGATGTTCTCGTCCTCCATGGTGTTGAATTTCTCCGCATAGTGGGCGTAGTTGTCGTAGTTTAAAACTGCCGCTCCTGTAGCCTGGGTTGCGATGTCGGTAGTGGGATATGTCTTGAGATTTGCGATGGCGAAGACGGCTGTCGGGTCGAACTCGTCGGCGCGCGGCATATCGGCAGTCTGGTCGGCAGGTGTTTCTATTGTTGGATGTTTGAACTCCTCGCCGGTGCGGAAGACGATGCGCGTGATTGACTCAACAGGAGTGTCGAACTGGCGTGCAGCGGCTTTCTTTCCGTTGACATAATAGACGCCGTTGTGGAGGTCTTGTGAGAGCACAGCTTTTACGTGATAAATCTCGTCTGCCTTGTAGCCCTTAACCATTCCGGCAGAGCGTGCTCCGCCTTTTACTCGCATGGTGGCTGTGCTGTCAAGGATAATCTTTGCAGCAACATTGCCGTGGGCATCAGTGAACTCGATATTGAGCTGACCGTGGTCAGTCTGCTTTGCCTTGACATCAAACTCTACGGTGAGTTCCTTTGTTGCGGGAATGACTTTCTCCACGCGGGCATAGTCATAGACTTCGCTGTCAGAGAGAGTTAGCCACTTCCCGTCGAGAGCCACCGGCGCGCAGAGTGGGGAATAGATGTTCCACGTCTTCATGTCGGCGAGAGACTTGTAAGCGGAGAAATCGTCGTCGGCATGATGTGTTGCAGCGAGTTTTACAGGAACGGGAACGCGTGCCACCCACATGTCTTCCTTGTTCATGGAATATGTGAGCCAGAGGTTGCCGTCGGCTGGTTGCGGGTTTGACTCCTGAACGCCTCTGACATATTGCGGACCGAAACTCTTGTAAAGTCCGTAATGACGCTCTGGCGTAACATCGCCGCTGATGAGGTTGAGCGTGGTATATTCGAGTCCGTCGGCGCTAAGCGAGATGGCGAGCGGCCAGCGGTATTCGGAAGGGTTGTATACAGTAGCGTAAGTGCCGTCAGACAGTCTTTGTCCCCATATCTTGGCGTTTGAGTTGACGAAGCCGTGGGCGCGGTTTAGAGGCGTGCGCCAGGTGTTTCCACCATCGAAAGAGACGGAGGTTAGCGCGTGTTTCCAAAGTCCTATCTTCCTGCCGTCGGGGAGGGTGTAGCCGGAGAAGGCTTTTGCCGGAGTGGCGAGCGGCAGGATAGGGTCGTTGCGGTCGCTCTCTTCTGCCCACTGCATTCGCTGCATCGGGTCGGCGAGAATTTCGTCGCATGCTTTCACAAACGCCTTGTTCTTAGCTTTCTTATAAAAAGGATAGATGGTGTTTTTCTCGTTGAAGTCGTGGTTGTAGTGCAAAAAATAGATTGGACCGAGAGTGCCGTCGCTGTTTACCTGCCTCACCACTCTTCCTACGCCGTTGCCATCGTTAGGGTCGTCTTTCGGATGCATGACAATGCCGTGGTTTCCGATGGCGACAAGCGTCTGACGGTCTTTTGAAACATACCATCCAACACGCTGATGCATAACAGATTTCAGGTCTTTTGCAACATAATCCATGCCCTGCTTTCGGAAACCGTCGGGTACGGGGTAGGCTGGAAAAAGTTCTGCAGGCTTTGACCATGAGTAACCATCTGTTGAGGTTTGGAACATTGTGCAGCAAGGCTGTTCGTGCTCGTGTCTTGGACCTACAAGGTAATGGATGAAGTATTTGTTGTTCCACCACGCTATCATAGGCTGGTGATTGTAAAGTCCGCCGCTTGAATTATAGTTGTCACCATTGTTCAGCGAGCCTCGCATGGTTTGGATGTTATGCACGCCGACAACAGGCGAAAGACCGCCGTCGTGACGGGCAGGGTAGGCGAGAGTCTTGCCGGTGTAATGAGCGGATTCGGAGTTATATTTCTTTAGATTTTCTACAATCTCCTTCTTTGCCATAAACACTGAGCCGTGCTTGTGGCCGACGGGGAAACTGACTGCTCCTGTTACATCCTGGAAATTCTTGAAATCCTTTGTGCGGCGCGCTCCGAAGATGTAGCGGCGGTAAGAATCGTAGTAGATGTAATACCATTCGCCGACCTTGCAGACCGTTGGACCTTCGGTAAAGTCCTCAGAGACAGGTTCTGAGACATTCTCCCATGGTCCGTACATTGATTTGCCGAAAGCCACCTTTATGTTTCGCATCGGACGGGTATTGTCCTTGAAGACGAGAACCCACTTGCCGTTGCTCATCTTCACCGGCGGAGCTGCGTCGATGCAAGAAAAGCCAGGCTCGATGAAAATCTTTGCCTTGCTGAATTTCTTGAAATCCTTCGTTGTGGTGTAATACAAACGATGATTATTGAGATGGTCTTCCTGTCCGTCAGGATAAGCGCCCGGAATGCAAGAAGCCCAGCTTATCATAAACTGCCGTTTCTCGCTGTCGTAACAGATTTCGGGCGCCCACACATTGACGGTCGTAGGATTATCCATAACCTTAACAAACCGCGGCTCTGACCAATGGATGAGGTCTTTTGAGTGAGCATAGCCGAAGCCCGGATCTCCTCGCCACGCTGATGTCCAGACAAGGTGGAAAGTGCCGTCGGGTCCGACTGCGATACTCGGGTCGCGCATCACTCCTTGCTTCTCTGGTTCGGGATTAGGCACAGAGGTTACACCAGGCTTAAGGAACGTGCCTTGGATGGAGTTCCAGTGAGTTCCATCTTCACTGTAGATGAAGCGCAATCCTTCTGTTGCAGGCTCGTTGAAGGATGTTGAAACATAAACATCCTGAGCCTGACAGATGATTGATGAGAGTGCAAGGAAGATAAGGGTTGTAAGGTTTTTCATATAGATTTATATTAGCGGCATTCCAGCTTGCTTACATTCGCTTCGCATTTCGTCGGGCCAGATAGAAGCCTGGATTTCTCCGACGTGAGCCTTGTGGAGCATGACCATGCAAAGGCGACTCTGACCGATACCGCCACCGATGCTGAGCGGGAGTTTGTCGTTGAGCAGTTGCTGGTGGAAATAGAGCTGCTTACGGTCTTCGTCGCCGCAGATTTCAAGCTGTCGCAACAGTGCTTCTTTGTCAACACGGATTCCCATTGATGAAAGCTCTACAGCGCGGTTGAGCACCGGATACCATATCAGGATGTCGCCGTTGAGACCTTTGTAGCCGTCAGGAGTTGGCGTTGACCAGTCGTCATAGTCAGGAGAACGACCGTCGTGCTTTTCACCGTTGGCGAGCTTGCCACCGATGCCGATGATGAAGACTGCGCCATACTGCTTTGCTATCTTGTCTTCGCGCTCTTTTGGAGAAAGGTCCGGATACATAGCGAGAAGTTCCTCAGAGTGGATGAAGTGGATGTCGCGAGGCAGGAAAGGCTTTATGCTGTCGTAATGCTCTGAAACGAGGAATTCTGTTCTGCGGATGGCGGAATAAATGCCACGGACAACCTCTTTCAGATAATCGATGTTGCGCTGTTCGGCGCTGACAACTGCTTCCCAGTCCCACTGGTCAACGTAAAGACTGTGGAGGTTGTCGAGTTCCTCGTCGGCGCGGATGGCGTTCATGTCAGTGTAAATTCCCATTCCCACAGGAATCTTGTTCTCTGCAAGTGACAGACGCTTCCATTTAGCGAGTGAGTGTACAACCTCAGCCTTCTTGTCGCCAAGGTCTTTGATTGGGAATGTTACCGGTCTTTCTGTGCCGTTGAGATTGTCATTGATACCAAGACCTTGCATCACGAAAAGCGGTGCAGTAACACGGTGCAGACGCAACTCGGTGGAGAGGTTCTGCTGGAAGAAATCTTTTACGAGTTTGATTCCTTGCTCTGTTTTGCGAGCGTCAAGCAGTGGCTTGTAGTTTTCTGGTTTTAATAGTTGTGACATATTTGTTTAGTTTTTGAGTTGATTTTTTTTTAGATTTTTAGGAGTTCAAGAGTTTTCAGGAATATTTTCGAGATTTCGAAGTTTCGAGTTATCGACGTCTTGAAGCAATTCTCTTGATTTATTACACTATCGTCATTCGCCAGTCTTCGAAAAGTTTTTTTATTGTGCTGTTTTTTGCGATTATATCCTCGTAGCGTTCTCTCGGCGATAGGATTTTCTTTATCTCTTCTGGTTTGGCGAGACGAAGCGTGAATGTTATGTCCTTGTTTTTCAGTCGTTCGCGCATCGTGTTCTCAATCTTCCTGCGAATGTCGTTTACCTCTTCCATCAGCAGACTGTTGCTGAATACGAGTTCTATCTGCGGATGTTCGGTAATCGTTGGAGTGAGATTTCTCAGGCGTGCTGACAAGGCTGCGTGCTTGGGTAGCAGAGCCATCCTGTTACACATTGACAGCCATTCGTTCAGGAGATGCTCTTCGGTGAAGCGGTTGACCGTTGTTACTACAACATCGTCTTCCTCAACTTTAGTTTGAATGTTTGTCTTTTCAGACAAGCTCTTTAGTGAGAAGCCGCTACCGGTCTTGCTGAAATTTGGAATGTTAAGAGCTTTTTTTGACTCTTGTTTTGTTTCCGATGCTGTTGCTGTGGCAGTCGCAGACACCTGTTTGTTATCTGCTGGGCTTTTCGCCGCTGGCTGCGTCACGTTGTTTGACGGGTTGCTGATGCTTGGCGTGGTTGGTGCGCTTGTGGCCTGACGCTGAGCAGCAGCTTTCTTTATCTTGTTGAACAGGGTTTTCAATGCCGTAGGGCGACGCCCCGAGCCAGGCTCTTCCGGCTGCGTAATCTGTGCAACTTCTATCAGTGTAAGCTCCACGAGCAGTCGCTTGTTACTGCTCTGACGGTAGTTGACATCGCAGTTGTTGAGTATTTTCAATGCCTTAAAAATAAATGCCGTAGAGCATTTCTGTGCTTGTGCGATGAACTGCTCCTTTTGTCGTTGGCTCACCTGAATCATGTTGACCGTGCGAGGGTCTTTTGCCATCATGATATTGCGCAGATGAGATGCAAGTCCGTTGACCATTTGTCCGCCGTCGAAGCCTTTTGAAATGTTCTCGTCGAGGATGAGCATTATGTCTGTTACATTGTTGGCGAGCGAAAGGTCTATAATCTTGAAATAATTTTCCGAATCCAGTACATTGAGGTCAGCAATAACCTTCTCGCGTGTAATATTGCCTTGGCAGTAGCTTGCCACCTGGTCAAAGACAGAAAGAGCGTCGCGCATGCCGCCATCAGCCTTTTCAGCAATGATGTTCAGCGCTTCCTCCTCGTAGGTTATGCCTTCCTTGTCAGCAATCTTTTTCAGATGATTGACAATGTTTGGCACAGTCATGCGCTCGAAGTCGTAAATCTGACAGCGTGAAATTATGGTTGGCAGCAGCTTGTGCTTCTCTGTCGTGGCAAGAATAAACACAACGTATGATGGCGGCTCTTCAAGTGTTTTCAGGAAGGCGTTGAAGGCGGCTGTCGTGAGCATGTGAACCTCGTCGATGATGAAAACCTTGTATTTTCCCACTTGCGGCGGAATTCTTGTCTGGTCCATCAGCGTCTTTATGTGTTCGACACCATTGTTTGATGCTGCGTCAAGCTCAAAGATGTTGAATGAGCGTTGCTCTGCGAAAGCCTTGCAGCTCTCACATTCGCCACAAGCGTCGCCTGAAGCTGTAAGGTTCTCGCAGTTTATGACCTTGGCAAATATTCTGGCGCACGTGGTTTTTCCTACTCCGCGAGGACCGCAGAACAGGTATGCATGAGCAAGTTTGTTCGATTGTACGGAGTTTCGCAATGTCGCCGTCAATGACTCTTGTCCGACAACGGAGTCGAATGTCAGAGGGCGGTATTTTCTTGCCGATACGATATATTCCATGATGTTTTATATAAAATTGATGCAAATGTATAATTTTTTTTTAGAATAAATGGTAACAAATAAAAAAAACTTTGTAATTTTGCACTCGAAATGACATTTTACAATAAAATATTATCTTTTGCAGGGCACAACAAATACTGGATAGTGTTGTTTTTTGGTGTTCTCATTGTTGGTTTTACAGGCGACAACAGCGTGTATCAGCATTGGCAATATCAAAAGGAAATAGACCAGCTTCAGGCTGAAATCAATAACTACAACAAGAGATACACTGAAGACCAGAATGTGCTAAAAAGCCTGCAGACAGACCCGTACGCAATAACCAAGATTGCGCGCGAGAAATATCTTATGAAGGCTGACGACGAGGATATTTTTGTCCTGTCCACAGATATGAAGAAATAATAGTGATGAAACAGCTTACAAATACGCAGACATACATCTTTCTTTGCGGAGCGATACTTATGATGTTGGGCGCAGGTTTCCATGTGCTTTGCTCCACAAATATGATTAATGAATATGTTCCCCAGAACTTAGGCCATAAGATTAGCGCTTGTGTTTTTGCCTTGGGCGCTATGGGCTTTTCCGGAATGCAGCTTTTGCAGAAATATTTAGGCAACGATTTTGTTATCAGACGCTTGCGCAGAATGCAGATTCTCGGAGACATCTTCTTCCTCGTCGCTGCCGTGCTTGTCATTGAGAACTCCTTCCTCTTGGCTTTTCCTTATTTCGCTAACAGCAGTTCTGGTACTTACGCTTTTTATTTGCAGTACATCCATAACAACTGGGTGGTATTCCTGCTTATGGCGGTGATTTTAGAAGTATATACTACACACAGGATAGACAGTCTTATTAAACCCAAATAATTCATTAGATAACATTTCGTCTTAAAAAAACTTAAAAAAGCTCCCTATAATTGATTTTATAGGGATTTTTTGTTGCGAATAAGGTTAAAGTATGTACCTTTGCACGGATTTCAAATAATACTGTTGTCAAAGAAAACATTGACATTTTCATTGTATGAGAAACAATACTTGTCTATATCTAATAGTCTGTGCTGTGGCATTTGCCATTTCGTCTTGCGGCTCTTCCTATAATATAAAGGGCTCGTCGGATGTTGCTGTGCTCGACGGTCAGAAGTTTTATCTTAAAACTTTCCAGAATGATGAGTTCAAAGACATTGACTCATGTGATGTTGTTCACGGACAGTTTAAGTTTACGGGTACTACAGACTCAGTGCGTTTGGCTTATCTGACAAACGACGCAAGCATTCTTCCGCTTATCCTTGAAGGCGGCGACATTTCTATTCAGCTTAACATGGCTGAGGAGAAGGTTTCCGGCACTGCCTTGAACGACAAGTTTATGGAGTTCAGAAAGCAACTCAACAAGATAACAGGTGAGATTGATGATTTGACTCACAAGCAGAGTCAGGGCATTATGAACGGCGAAAACGAAGACTCGCTGAATATGGCTCTTTCTCAGGAATTTGTAATGCTTAATGCCCGTCAAGATTCTCTTATCACGAATTTTATCTGCAACAATTTTGATAATGTCCTCGGTTCTGCCGCTTTCCAGTTTGTCACTTTCCCTATTGTTATCCAGCAGGGCGCACAACTCTCGCCGTGGATAGAGGAGATTATGAGCAAGGCAAACGACACATTCAAGAATGATCCGTATGTGAAAAAATATATGGAGCAGGCGAAACAAGTGGAAGGTATTATGAACGGAACAGTGGAGCTTCCACAACAAAATGCACAACAGCCAGCGCCAACTCCCGACACAGCGCCTGTAACACCGAATCAGCTTGCAGCGCCTGCGGACAGTGCGAGATGATTTGGGGTTCAAGTTTTGCAAGTTACAGACTTGCAAAACTTCAATTAACCAAATTCTATCTTTTCCCCTTTTGCTGTTGGGTTGAAAGTTCCGTTGTCAAGGATGTGGTTTCCGTTGCAGAAGGTGTGAACAACCTTCCAGTTGAAAGTGTCGCCGGTGAGCGGACTCCAGCCACATTTGCTTTGGATAAGTTCTTCTGTCAGTGTCCAAGGCTTTTCTTCGCGGCGCACAATAGCTATGTCAGCCTTGAATCCCTCTTGAAGGAAACCTCTGTCTTTTATGCTGAACAGTTTTGCAGGGTTGTTTGACATCAGTCTGCTTACTGTCTGAATGTCAAATCGGTCGAGCATGGCAACGAGCGAGAACTGCAGCATTGGCATTCCCGAAGCCGCTTTCAGGCAGCCGCCTTGTTTTTCTTCTATGGCGTGAGGAGCGTGGTCTGTAGCCACTGTTGCTATCATTCCCTCGTTTATCGCCTTAACGATAGCAAGTCTGTCGTCCTCCGTCTTCACTGCAGGATTGCATTTTATCCTTGTTCCTCTTGTGGCATAGTCGCTGTCGTTGAAGATGATGTGCGGCAGACAGGCTTCAAAGGTTACGGGAATGTTCAGCTCTTTTGCCGACTGCGTGAATAATTCCGCCTCTTCTTTTGTGGAAATATGCGCTATGTGCAGTCGTGTGTTGTATTCCTTTGCCAGCACCATCGCTTTCAGTGACGACTTCTTGCAAGCCTCGCGATTGCGTATTACAGGGTGCAAAGCCACATCCGCGTCGTCGCCGTAAATCTGCTTTACCTCCTTTGTCTGCTCTTTTATTATGTCGTTGTCCTCGCAGTGTGCCATGACGATTAAACCGTTGTCAGCAGCAGTCTTGAACACATCTGCCAGACAGTCGTCGCCGTCAACAAGCATATTGCCTGTAGAACTGCCCATAAACAGTTTAACACCGGGAGTTTTCCGCTTGTCTATTAGGGGAAACAAGTCAGTGTTTTTTGTCGTTGCACCCAAGAAAAAAGCGTAGTTTATGTGACTCTTTTCGGCTGCTAAACATTGCTTCTGCTCCAATGCCTCAAGAGTTACGGTTGCAGGATTGCAGTTTGGCATGTCAAAAAAGGATGTTACGCCGCCGAAAGCTGCCGCCCTGCTTTCGCTTTCCATATCAGCCTTGTGCGTAAGACCTGGCTCACGGAAGTGGACATGCGTGTCAATAACTCCCGGCAACACATAGCAGCCTGTTGCGTCAACGATTGCTGTGTCTGCGGGAAAGTCTGTTATCTTGTCTTTGGAAATCTTCGAAATCCTGTCTCCGCAAATCAAGATATCGCCAACGAAGACATTGTCTTCGCCGACGATTTTACCGTTTGAAATTAACTTGTTCATAGTTTTATTCCGCTAAACCTCTGCGTCTTAACAGAGCGTCAGGTGATGGCTTGTGGCCGCGGAACTTTGTGTATAACGTCATCGCGTCTTCACTGTCACCTGGTTCAAGAATGTTTTCCCTGTATGAGCGTGCTGTCTCAGGGTCAAAGATGCCTTTTTCCTTGAACAGTTCGAAGCCGTCGGAGTCAAGAACCTCAGCCCAGAGATATGTGAAATAACCTGAAGCGTAGCCGTTGCTTGCGAAGATATGACGGAAATAAGGACTGCGATAGCGATATTCTACCAGTTCCGGTTTGCCGAGTTTCTCTGATACCTTCTTCTCAAACTCAGCCACGTCAACATGTCCTGTGTAAGGCTGTTTGTGCCATTCGAGGTCAAGAAGCGACGCTGCGCAGAGCTCTGTGGTAGTGAAACCCTGGTTGAATTTGTCTGCTGCCTCCATCTTTGCAATCAGCTCGTCGGGGATGGTTTCTCCAGTCTTGTAGTGCTTGGCATAAACTTTCATCACCTCAGGCTCTGTTGCCCAGTGCTCGTTTATCTGCGATGGCAGTTCGACCATATTTCTATCCACGCTTGTTCCCGTCTGCGAGCGATAAGCCGCCCTTGTGAACATTCCGTGCATTCCGTGTCCGAATTCGTGGAACACTGTCTGCACCTCGTCGATGTTCAGCAGCGAAGGCATGTTTGCTGTCGGCGCGGTCATGTTTCCTACATTATATACTATAGGACGCTCGTTCACGCCGTCGTAGTTTGCCGCCTCTTTAATGTTGCTCATCCACGCTCCTCCGCGCTTTGTGTCGCGAGGGAAATAGTCGGTCATAAACACAGCCAAATGCTCTCCCTTGGCGTCTTTCACCTCATAAACATTCACTTCCGGATTGTATTTTGGTGCGTCAGGCATAGGAGTGAAGGTTGTTCCGTGCAGGCGATTTGCCACGTAAAACATACCTTTCACCACGCTGTCAAGAGCGAAGTAAGGACGAATTTCGTCGTCAGAAAGATTGTAACGCGCTTTCTTCACCTTCTCAGCGTAGTAAGAATAATCCCAAGGAGCAATCTTTATGCCAGCTTTTTCCTTGTCGGCAATAGCCTGCATATCAGCCACTTCCTCTTCAACCTTCTTCTTTGCAGGTTCCCAAATCTTGTATAGCAGTTCTTCCGCGTTGGCAACGGTCTTTGCCATCACGTTGTCGAGCATGAAGTCGGCGAAGCTGTTGAACCCAAGAAGTTTAGCCTTCTGATAGCGGAGCGAGAGAATCTTGTTGATGTTCTCCTCGTTGTTGTATTCGTTGTTGTTAGAACATAGACTTGTGTAAGCCTTGTACATCCTCTCGCGCAGGTTTCTTGAGTCGGCAGAGGCGAGTACGGAAAGACGGCTTGGCGCTTGCAGAGTGAACGACCATCCCGTTTCGTGACCGCGTTTCTTTGCCTCGTTGCGTGCAGTGGAAACAGTGTTCTCCGGCAGACCTGAGAGCTCTTTCTCGTCATCGACATATATTTCAATGGCGTTAGTCTCTTTGAGGATGTTCTGTCCGAAGTTCTTCATCACCTCCGACATCTGCTGGTTGATGTCTTTCAGCGTCTCCTTGTCTTTGTCCGACAGCAGTGCTCCTCCGCGCACAAATCCCTTGTAATATCTTTCTATCAGTCGTTTTTGTGCCGTGTTAAGGTTCATTGACTCACGTTTGTCATAGACCTTCTTTATCTTTGCAAAAAGTTTGTCGTTGAGAGTTATCTCGTCGCTGGCAGCGTTGAGCAGTGGCAGCAGTTGCGATGTCACTTTCTCTAACTCGTCAGTGTTCTCTGTTCCTTGCAGCAGATTCCATACAGATGTGGCTTTCTGCAGCGTAAGACCGGTGTTGTCAAGGGCAAGAATAGTGTTGTTGAAGTCTGGCTCGGCGTTGTTATCTACAATGTCCTTCACTTCCTTCCTTCTTTCCTCTATACCTTGTTCTACGGCAGGCAGATAGTCGGCATAGGCAATCTTGGAGAATTCCGGTATTTCGTACTTGTTGGCAGGCTGTTGGAGTAGGGGATTGTTAACGACTGTGGTGGTAATCATATCGCCAGAAACTTTTGGGCTACAGGCACATAGCGCTATTGCAGCGCAGGATAATAAAAGCGGGTTTTTCATGATAGATGAATTATGCGGTTCAAGGAGTTGAAGACTTAATGGGGAATTTTCGAGGTTTCGGGGCCGGCGCGCGATTCTTTTTCGAGATTTCGAGGTTTGGCGCGCCGGCTCCGAGCTTTCGAATAATAAGGCGCGCCGGCTCCGAGATTTTTATTTCTTCAATTTCGGATCGTTTTCAATAAGCCATTCGCCTATCTGCACGGCGTTGAGCGCGGCACCCTTGCGTATTTGGTCGCCAGAGAGCCAGAAGGTCAGGCCGTTAGGGTCAGAGATGTCTTTGCGCACGCGGCCGACATAAACATCGTCTTTGCCGGCAGTCTCTAAAGGCATTGGGTAAACGAGGTTTGCAGGATCGTCCTGGAGTGTGCAGCCAGGAGCGGCAGCGATAGCCTTCTGAGCATCCTCTACGGCGATAGGCTCTTCTGTCTCAATCCAAACGGACTCTGAGTGTGAGCGGAGAGATGACACGCGTACACAAGTTGCAGAGCACTTAGCGTCGGTGTGCATGATTTTCTGTGTCTCGTTATACATCTTCATCTCCTCTTTCGTATAACCGTTAGGCTGGAAAACATCAATCTGCGGAATGACGTTGTAAGCCAACTGATGCGCGAACTTCTTGATAGTCACAGGGTCGCCGTTGAGCAGTTCCTTGTATTGCTGCTGAAGTTCAGCCATTGCCGCCGCACCGGCACCCGACGCGCTCTGATAGCTTGACACATGGATGCGCTTGATGTGTGAGAGCTTCTCCAAAGGCTTCAGAACCACCACCATCATGATTGTTGTGCAGTTCGGGTTGGCGATGATGTTGCGAGAGCGGTTGAGCGCGTCCTCGGCGTTGCACTCTGGCACTACCAATGGCACATCGTCCTCCATGCGGAAGGCAGAAGAGTTGTCAATCATCACAGCTCCGTACTTTGTGATGTCGTTGCAGAATTCCTTCGATGTTCCTGCGCCGGCAGATGTGAACGCGATGTCAACATCCTTGAAGTCGTCGTTATGTTGTAGAAGTTTAACCTCAATCTCCTTCCCGCGGAAAGTGTATTTTGTGCCCGCACTACGCTCAGAGCCAAACAACACAAGTTCATCCATCGGGAAATTTCTCTCGTCAAGAATGCGCAAGAATTCCTGTCCTACCGCACCGCTTGCGCCTACAATTGCTACTTTCATATTCTTTTGTGCTTTAATAATTTTGGCGCAAAATTACAAAATATAACGCATTCTCGCTTACTATTTCTGAAATATTTTGTAATTTTGCAGCCGTTTAATGCCTTGTTTGTTCAAAAAAATGATATTCCTCACTCAATATTTTCCCATTAAAGACCCTACAGGGGTGTTTTTTGTGGTACTTCTCATCATTTTGTTTGCCCCTATCATCATGGGTAAACTGAGAATTCCGCACATCATTGGCTTGGTGCTTTCGGGAGTGCTGATTGGCGAATATGGTTTGGAGATTGTAGAGCGCGACGCATCGTTTGAGATGTTTGGCAAGATAGGACTTTATTACATCATGTTCCTTGCCTCGCTTGAGATGGACATTGACGGACTGCGAAAGAACAAAACCAAGATACCGATTTTCGGACTTCTGTCGTTCTCCATACCGTTCATTCTCACATTCATAACCTGCCGTTACCTGCTGTCGTATTCCACGCTTGCCTCCCTGCTGTTAGGGTGTATAATGTCGTCGAACACTTTGGTGGCTTATCCCATCGTCGGCCGTTACGGACTGCAGCGCAAGCCGAGTGTCACGCTGAGTGTCGGCGGCACGATGATTTCGCTCCTTGTTTCGCTCGTTGCGTTGGCTGCCATAGTGGCTTCTCACGAAGGCAACAACAGCATCTCGTTCTGGCTTGTTTTCTTAGTGAAATTCCTCGCTTTCTGCGCGGGCATGATATTCTTTGTTCCGAGGATAACCCGCTGGTTTCTGCGGCGTTACAGCGACTCTGTGATGCAGTATGTCTTTGTGATGACCATCGTTGTTGCCACCGCTGCCGTGTCTCAGATTATAGGTATTGAGGGAGTTTTCGGAGCGTTTTTCGCAGGACTTATCCTCAACCGCTACATCCCTCATGTGTCGGCGCTGATGTCGAGAATTGAGTTCATCGGCAACGCCATTTTCATTCCCTATTTCCTTATCGGTGTGGGAATGCTCATCAATCTCAACCTCCTCTTTTCGAAGGAAGGCGTCGTGTGGATTGTGCTTTGCATGGTTGTTATTGGCACTGTCGGAAAAGCCCTTGCGGCATACATTGCCTGCATCGGTTTCCGCCTGCCGTTGTCGTCCGGCCACATGATGTTCGGACTGACCTCCGCCCACGCTGCCGGCGCAATAGCTATGGTGATGGTAGGCATGCGGTTAGAGACAGCTTCGGGCGAATATATCGTTACCGACGATTTGCTCAACGGCGTTGTCATAATGATACTTTTCACCTGCATAATCTCCACCATCATCACGGAGCGGTCAGCCCAGCGCATCGTGCTTCGTGACGCGGAATTCAACCCGCCGGAGGAGAGCAAGGACTACGAGAAATTCCTTGTGCCTGTGAAGTATCCGGAATACGCCAACAGGCTTATCACGCTTGCCATTCTCATGCGCACTCCTAAGCGTAACAGCGGCATCGTCGGACTGAATGTGGTTTACGACGACGAGAACATGCGCAAGAACCAAGTGGCTGGCGAGAAACTGTTGGAGCAAATCACCAAGCACGCTAATTCCGCCGATGTGCATTTGCAGACGCAGGTGCGCATAGCGGCAAACATCGCCAACGGCATCAAGCACGCTTTCAAAGAGTTCCAGGCTTCGGAGATTATCATCGGACTGCACGCTCACCCGGAGCTTTCGCCGAGATTTTGGGGACAGTTCCACCAGAGTCTTTTCAACGGATTGCGCAAGCAGATTATCATGGCGCGTCTGCACACGCCGCTCAACACGATAAGGAAGATTCATGTTGCTGTGCCGTCGCGCTCGCAGTATGAGCCCGGTTTCTACCGCTATATCAACCGCTTGGCGCATTTGGCAGAGAACCTTGAGTGCGGCATAAACTTCAACGGTCGTGCCGACACCTTACAGCTGATTCACGAGTATATGAACGCAATTCACAAGCGAGTAAGGGCAACTTACTGCGAGATGGAACACTGGAACGGACTGCCCGGACTGGCTTCCACCATCAAGGAAGACCACCTTTTTGTCGTGGTCACAGCGCGTAAGGGAACGGTGTCTTACAAGAATGCGCAGGAGCGACTGCCGGAGGAACTCACGCAATATTTCACCGGCAAAAACCTTCTTATCATCTTCCCTGACCAGCACGGCGACGCGTCGGCAATGACTTTCGCTGCTCCTACACACACAGAGGAACTCTCCGCTTACGACAACATCCGCATCTTCTTCAACAAGATGTTCAGAAGCTAACGCAAGTATTGTTAGTTAGTTAGGTTTTTACTGAAATACCTACCTAACTAACTAACTTGTATATTGCGTGCTTTTTTCTACACATTATTTATATTATATTATCATTAAGGTAAACCTTAATAATATGGTATAGGGGCATTTTTCAACACACACACGCAATTATTGTTAGTTAGTTAGGTAGTGGCGGAGTGCAGGAGTGTCAAGATGTCTTAGAGATGGTTTATTGGTTTCGGCGATACTGCGCACGAGTTTCGGCGATACTGCGTCCGAGTGTTGGCGAAACAACGTTTGTGTGTTGGCGAAACAACGTTTGTGTGTTGGCGAAACAACGTCCGAGTGTTGGCGAAACAACGTTTGTGTGTTGGCGAAACTCTCACACTTGATTAATGTTTATTATTGTTGATTATTGTTGATTATTGGCCTGTTTTGGCTCGTTGACAGCTTTTTTTCTATGTAAAGTTTTGGTTATTTGTAGGATTTTCTTAACTTTGCAGCGGTTTTAAAAAATCTCTGGAAAAAGTGGTAATAAGGCTGTCGGATATAGAGTTGTATGCTTTTCATGGAGTTCTTCCGGAAGAACGAATGGTGGGTGGATGGTTTCTTTTGGATGTGACGATAGAAAGCTCAGGCGCTGACAAGGCTTCACTCACCGACAATGTCGCCGACACGATAAACTACGCTGAGGTTTACGATGCCATCAAAGACGAAATGTCAACGCCATCAAACCTGATAGAGCATGTGGCTGGCAGAATATACCGACGAATAAAGTCCTCGTTCAGCCTTGCCGACAAGGTGACGGTCAGCATAACAAAAAAGCATCCGCCTGTTGCCGGAGCTAACTTTAACGCAAGCGTAGTGGTTGGTGGTTCGTGCTTCGCACGAGGCTGATGGCTAATGGCTAACTGATATAAACTGATATAAACACTCTTGAAAAGAATTCTCTACATATTGCTCCTTGTATTAGCAACCCTGCAAATGTCTGCTGCAGCCCTGCAAATGTCTGCAAAGCAGTTCACCGTGGTCATTGACGCTGGTCACGGCGGGGATGATCTCGGCGCGCAGGGAGCGTATTCAAGAGAGAAGGACATCAACCTGAAGGTGGCGCTCGCCTTTGGCAGATATATCGAGCAGTATATGCCAAACGTGAGAACGCTATATACAAGAAAGTCGGATGTGTTCATCCCGCTCATTGATAGGGCAAATATGGCAAACAAGAACCGTGCTGACCTGTTCATCTCAATCCATACCAACGCTGTGCCGAAATCAAAGACCGTGTTCGGCATCGAGACCTACACGATGGGACTGAGACGCAGCGATGAGAAATTCTCCGCCGCTCTGCGCGAGAACGAGGTGATAACCTATGAGAAGGACTACATGGAGAAGTACGACGGTTACGACCCTAATTCGCCGGAGAGCCTGATAATGTTTGAGCTGATGCACGACAACAACATGTTCGAGAGTGTGGAACTCGCCAGCTCGATGCAAAAGAACCTCTGCGCGGAGTCCGGCAGACAGGACAAAGGCGTTAAACAAGATGTTTTCCTCGTGCTTCGCGAAACCTCAATGCCTGCTTGCCTGGTGGAATTAGGCTTTATCTCAACTCCAGAGGAAGAGGATTTCCTGAACACGGACGAAGGTCTCAACTTGCTTGCCTACGGCTTGTACAAAGGTTTGGCGCAATACACAAAGCAGGAGTTGATAGTGGAGAAACCTCTGTCTGCCGGAAAAGACTCAAAGGCAAAACAAGAGCCAAGCGCTAAACCAAAACAAGAGCCAAGCGCTAAGCCTGAAACTCCCAAGACCGCCCCAATTCCTCCTGCAAAGGCCGCTCCATCAAAGGAGATTGCATCTAAAAGCAACGATGCGAAGAAAGATTCTTCTAAGGGCAACGATGCGAAGAAAGATTCTTCCAAAGGCAATGATGCGAAGAAAGATTCTTCCAAGGGCAATGATGCGAAGAAAGATTCTTCCAAGGGCAATGATGCGAAGGGAAATGCTTCAAAGGATAAAGATGCAAAGGGAAATGCTTCAAAGGATAAAGATGCTAAAGCAAATGCCGATAAGAAGCAGCAGAAGTCTGTTGAGATAGAACGCCCCGAGTATGACCCTAAGGCAAAGAGCATTTACAAGGTTCAGATATTGTCTTCGCCAGTGAAACTAAGAGCAGGAGATGCCCAGCTGAAAGGCCATAAGGACGCGAAATATTACAAGGAGGGCGGCTCATACAAATACACCATAGGCGAGTCGTCGAGCAAGCAAGAAGCTTACAACCTTCGAGTGTCGCTGCTGCAAGATTTCCCGCAAGCCTTCGTGATAACCGTGCAGAACGGAGTGAGGGTGAAATAAATAGCAGAACATAACGTCATCATGTTTAATCTTATGGGAACTTTCCTATATCAGATAGATAATGATGTCACTGACTGAAAGGAAGGACTCGGCTCTGCCGCTTTGCTTG